>NZ_QMIM01000047.1 GCF_003287355.1 Halorubrum sp. 48-1-W | reverse complement strand
CCTTCACCGCGCCAGCAACGAGGCCTTCTCGATCAAACATTCCGTTCCAATAGCATACAAGGTCTCACGGCCAATTCGGGTATGAGATCGTGAAAGAAACACCGTGATAACTCTTCTATGACATCCTGTACGATAATGCGTGTCGACGGCGAGTATTTACCCGTCGGCCGGCTACGGAGGAGTATGACCGACTGGCGCGCCGTCGGCTACGGGTTCGTGGTCATGCTGATCGCCGGCCTCCTCGCGACGTTCGCCCCGGTCGTCGGGCACGTCGGCGCGGGACTGATCGGCGGGTTCGTCGCGGGCTACGTCGCCGGCGGCGGCCTGCTGTCGGGGACGTGGCACGGCCTGCTCGCGGGCTCCGTGAGCGGGGTCGTCGTCACCCTGTTGCTCGCAGTGTTCGGCGGCCTCGTCGGCCTCGCCGGCGGCCCGCTCGGCGGACTGCTCGGGGGCGCGGGCGTCCTCGTCGTCGGGCTCTTCCTCACGTTCCTGTTCGCGGTCGACTCGGCGCTGGCGGGCGCGATCGGCGGCGTCGTCGGCGAGTGAGTCGGGACGGACCCCGGCGTCCGCTCGAAGGCCGGCCTCCAGCCGGGCCGTCCCGCCGGAACCGGCTCACTCCCGATCGAGGTACTCCCGTTGGATCGCGACGACCTCGCTCGAGTCCTCGCAGTCGGCGTACCGGCGGAGCGGCTCCTCGTTGAGTTCGAGGAACGTCTCGCCCCAGGTGAACTTCGCCATGACCCGCTCCGCGTGGGCCGGTTCGCCGAGGATCGAGAGGGCGGCCGCGAACGCCTCGACGGTCGTGAGTTGCATCGGTCGGCCGAAGTTGACGGGGTTGGCGGCGACCAGGTACGGCAGGGCCCGGTGCTCGCCGGCGAGCGTGAACCGCTTCTCCCCGGCCGACTCCCACGAACAGTCGAGCGCGACGAGCGCGTTCCCGCGGGCGGTCCCCGCGTCGGCCGGCGAGAGCGCGCGCTCGGCGTGCGGATTGAGGACGACCCCGTACGGGGTGGCCCGGTCCGACCGGTGGAGTTCCGCGAGGTCGAACCGGGCGAGCTTCCGGGCCGTACACTTGTCGGGGTCGTCGTCGCCCTCGTACCGGACGTGGAGGTCCACGGTACGTCATCGGCCGAGTCGGTTATAAGCCGCACGACCGGGGCCGGGAACGAACGGGAGACACGTGGCCCAAAAAAGCGGGCGGAGCCGTCGTCAGCGCCAGATCACGGGGCACGGGTCCGCGTCACGAACGGGTCGTCTTTCACGCACGGGTCGTGTTCGTCGACCCCGGCCGGGACGCGCGTCCGCGTGTCGATCGGTTCCGATCCGTCTTCGGTCGTCGGTTCGCTCATCGCGGGCGGTGGTCGCCCCTCGCCACGGAAAACCGTTGGGCTAAAAGGGTCAGTATTCGATATATGACCTAATATCTTTACTTGATATCGAGTTATCTTTATCCACATACGACGTTCGTCGACGGATCCCGTCACTGGACGGTGCCACGAAGAGCTCCGCTGGTCGGGTCGATCCGGCCGACCTCCCACTACCGTCAAACCGGCCCGGTACCGGCGGGGTTTTTCCTCGCCGACACGCAGGTGTTCGTATGGAGCTGTTCGCCGTTCCGGACCTCCCGGAGATCCGGGAGGGAGACGACCTCGCTGTGTTGATCGACGAGCGCGTCGACCTCCGCGAGGACGACGTCGTCGTCGTCGCCAGCACCGTCGTCTCCAAGGCGGAGGGGCGCACGTTCGACCTCGCGGACTTCCCGGCGGGCCCGCGCGCGAACGAGGTCGCCGACAGGCTCGCGGCGGTCTCCGGCGAAGAGAAGGACCCCCGGTTCGCACAGGCCGTCCTCGAGGAGTCGACGGAGTTGATCACCGAGGCGCCGTTCCTCCTGACGGCGACCCGCTTCGGCCACATCGGCGTCAACGCGGGCATCGATCGGTCGAACGTCCCCGACGGCGACCTGCTGTTGCTCCCGGAGCGTCCCTCCGAGAGCGCGGAACGGCTCCGCGAGGGACTCTCGGCCGACCGCGTCGTCGTCAGCGACACCTGCGGCCGGCCGTTCAGACACGGCCAGCGCGGGGTCGCCATCGGCTGGGCGGGGATGCCCGCGAGCCGCGACTGGCGCGGCGAACGTGACCGCGACGGCCGCGAGATGGGCGTCACGGTCCAGAACGTGATCGACGAACTCGCGTCGGCGGCGAACCTCGTCGCGGGCGAGGGAGACGGCGGCACGCCCGTCGTCGTCGTCCGCGACTGGGCGTTCGGCGACCACGCCGGCTCGGACGAGCACTTCCGCGACGTCGCGGGCGACTTCGTCCGGCAGGCGTTACGCGACTGGCGTTACGAGGAGGACTGACATGCTCGGTATCGAACTCACCCCGGAACACGACCCGCACCGCATCGTCGACCTCGGCGTCCGCGCCGAGGCCGTCGGCTACGACACCGTCTACTCGACGTGTCACTACAACAACCGCGACCCGTGGGCGGTCCTCTCACAGCTGGCGACCGCCACGGAGTCGGTCCGGCTCGGCCCCGGCGTCGCGAACCCCCACGAGACGCACCCGGCCACGCTCGCCTCCCGGGTCGCCACCCTCGACGAACTCTCGGGAGGACGCGCCGTCTTCGGTATCGGCCCGGGCGACCCCTCGACCCTGCGGAACCTCGGGCTCGCGGACGAGCGCGGGCTCCGCCCTGTGCTGGAGGCGTTCAAGATAGCACAGAAGCTGTGGGCCGGCGAGCGCGTCGACCACGAGGGGACCTTCGACGCCAGCGAGGCGGGGCTCAACTACGAACCGCCGCAGGGTGCGGGGATCCCCGTCCACGTCGGCGGCGAGGGGCCGCACATGTGCCGGATGGCCGCGAAACACGCGGACGGCCTGTTGTTCAACGGCTCGCACCCGACGGACCTCGCGTGGGCCCGCGAGCAGGTCGACGACGGGCTCTCCGACCGGCCCGACCGCCGTGGCGACTTCGACCTCATCGCCTACGCCGCGGTGTCGGTCGCAGCGGACGACGCCGCAGCCCGGGAGGCAGCCCGCCCGCCGGTCGCGTTTATCACGGCGGGCGCGGCCCCACCGGTGCTCGACCGTCACGGGATCGCCGTCGACGTCGCCGAGGCCATCGGCGAGCGCGTCTCCGCCGGCGACTTCTCCACTGCCTTCGACCTGGTGACGCCCGGGATGATCGACGCGTTCTGTATGGCGGGCACCCCCGAAACGGTCCGCGAGCGGGCGGCGGCCGTCGCGGAGCACGCGGACGGGCTCGTCGTCGGCTCGCCGCTCGGTCCGGACCTGGAGCCGGCGGTCGATCTCGCGGCCGAAGCGGTCGGCGACATTTTTTAACCACCACCGGATTCTCACGAGGTGAGGATCGAGAATCGAGTCTGATAACTCCGGCGGGAGCTTCATTATCCGGTTTCACCGAACGTCGGACATGTCGACGACACGACAGCGACGAGCCGGGATACGGAGTCGGTACGAGGCGCTCCTCTGGGGAACGATGGACCGGATGGGGGTTTCGGAGTCGATAGAGCGGAAGGTCGTCACCGCCGTCGGGATCCAGTTCCTCGTCACCGTCGCGATCTTCCTGACGCCGTTTCTGTTCGCCGGCACGCGTTCGTACGTCGTCTCGGGCGTCCTCTTTCTCGGCGCGATCCTGGCGATCTACAACACCCTCCTCATCGTGCGTCGCGATTTCGTCGCCCCGATCCATCGATTGGAAGCCGGCGCGGACGCCATCGCGGCCGGGGAGATCAGGGACGACGTCGGCGACGCCAGTGACCTCGACGACGTCGGCGACGCCAGTGATCTCGACGACGTCGACGACGCGACCGGTCCGACTGCCGCCGGGTCCGCGCTCGTCGGCAGCGATCAGCCCGACGAGGTCGGGAGCCTGGTGAACTCGTTTATCGAGGTCCACCGCTACCTCGGCACCGTCTCGGCGCAGGCGGAGGCGCTCGCGGCGCAGTCGTTCGACGACCCCGTGCTCGACGAGGACGTTCCCGGCACGTTCGGCGAGTCGCTATCGGAGATGGCCGTAAACCTCGAGTCGTACACGAGAGAACTCGAGTCGCTCGTGGACGCCTTCGGCGACGCCGCCGAGCGCGCACGCGACGGGGACCTCACGGCGACGATCGACGCCGACGCGATCTCGACCGACCGGGACCGGTACGCCGAACTCGTCGAGAACTACAACCGGCTCGTCGCCACGCTCGGCGGGACCGTCGGCGACGTCCAGTCGTTCACTGGCGACGTCGCGGCCACGAGCGACGACGTCCGGGCGAGCATGGACGAGGTCGACCACGCGAGCGCGGAGGTCGCCCGATCGGTTCAGGAGATCTCGGACGGTTCAGCCGCACAGACGGACCAGTTGGAGGCGATCTCCGGCGAGATGAGCACGCTGTCGGCGACCGTCGAGGAGATCGCGGCGTCGGCGGACGACGCCGCAGCGACCGCCCGTAGCGCGGCCGACCGGGGACGCGCCGGCCGTGAGGAGGCTACGGAGGCGATCGCGGAGTTGGAGACGCTCGAGGCACGGATCGCCGAGGTGTCCGCCGCGGTGGTGGACCTCGTCGATCGGATCGAGGAGATAGACGAGATCGTCTCCGTGATCGACGGGATCGCCGAGGAGACGAACCTGCTCGCGGTCAACGCCTCCATCGAGGCCGCCCGGGCGAACGGCTCCGGGGACGGGTTCGCCGTCGTCGCCGACGAGGTGAAGTCGCTCGCGGAGGAGACTCGCGAGGAGGCCGCTGAGATATCCGGGCGGATCGACGATGTACAGACTGCCTCGTCGGAGACCGCGGACGACGTGGAGGCGATGGAGTCGCAGGTGGCCGAAAGCGTCGACACGATCGAGACTACCCTCCACGAGTTCGAGGAGGTCGTCGAGGGCGTGACGACGGTCGACGAGACGGTCCAGGAGATCAGCGACGCGACCGACGACCAAGCCCGGACCACACAGGAGGTCGTGGACATGGTCGACGACATCGCGGAGGTCAGCGGACAGACCGCGACGGAGGCGGAAACCGTCGCGGCGGCGGCCGAAGAACAGACCGCGACGGTTTCGGAGGTGACCCGGCGTGTCCACACCCTCGCCGATCAGTCGGACGAACTGTTGGCGACGCTCGACGAGTTCACGGTCCCGACGGCCGGCACGGACGCTTCGGCGGAGACGGCGACGGTGGGTGCGGCTACGGTGGATGTGGTGGAGGCCACGGACTCCCCCCCGACTCCGAGCGACGACTGACTCGATCGCGGTCGTCGTCGAACGATGGGAGCGGACGCTACTCGCTCGGGCCGCGGCCGCCGAGCGAGGGAAGCTTCACGCCGATCTCGTCGAGGAGCGCGCCGACCACAGCGTAGCCGAGCGCCGTCACTGAGGCGACGATCAACACCTGTCCGACGAGGACGAGTACCGCCGAGAGCGGGTCGCCCGCGCCGAGGATCAGGTCGTTCGCGAAGATGTCGAGGAACCGGCCGACGTCGCCGACCAGTCGCGTCACGAACTCGAGGAGCGCGATCATGACCGGACGTTGGACGGGGGGGTACTTGGGGTTTTAGTTCGCTGGCCGGCTCCGCGTGACCCGGTCCCGGTTCGCCGAACCGAACGTCTTACACCCGGCCGACCCTGACGGGTTCGACATGAACACGGTGCTGTGGGTCCTGACCGGGGTCCTCGCGTACACGGTGGCCATGACGTGGCTCCGAAACCGGGGAATCCTCCCCGACTCCGTGCGGATCTCGGGCCCGCTCACGACCCTCCACACCCGTCGCGGGCGGGCGTTCCTCGAACGACTCGCCGGACCGAAGCGCTTCTGGCGCGCGGTCGCGAACCTCGGGCTTGGCGGCGCGCTCGTCGCGATGGTCGGCTCGTTCGTCCTCATCGTCTCCTCGGGGCTCTCCACGCTCTCGTCCACGCAACCCTCCGCGATCCAGCAGCCGCAGAACTTCCTCATCATCCCCGGCGTCAACGAGTTCCTCCCGCTCTCGGTCGCGGCCGAGATCGTCGGCGGGCTCGCGATCGCGATGGTCGTCCACGAGGGGGCACACGGGCTGTTATGTCGGGTCGAGGACATCGAGATCGACTCGATGGGCCTGGTGTTCCTCGCTATCTTGCCCGTCGGCGCGTTCGTCGAACCGGACGAGGAGGCGACCCAGGAGGCCTCCCGCGGCGCGCGGGCCCGGATGTTCGCCGCCGGGGTCACCGCGAACGTGGTCCTCACGGCGGTCGTCTTCGCCCTGCTTTTCGGCCCCGTCGTGGGTGCGATGGGCGTCGCGCCCGGCTACGCGGTCGGCGAGGTCACTCCGGGGTCGCCCGCGGCCGACGCGGACCTCGCGCGGGGCGACCGGATCGTCGAGGTCGCCGGCGAGCCGGTGGCCGACGCCACCGAGTTCGAGGCAGTCGTGGCCGAGGCCGACGCGGACGTCTCGATGGTCGTCGACGACGGCGACGAGGAACGCGAGGTCACCGTCGAACGCGAGCTACAGGCGATCGGTTCGGCGGGCGACAACCCCTTCGGCGTCACCGTGAGGGAGGAGCCGTTCGCCGTCACCGCGGTGAACGGAGAGCCCGTGCGGACCGAAGGCGAGTTCCTCACTGCGGTCGGCGACGACGAACGGGCGACCGTGGCGATCGAAGGGGTCGACGGCGCCAACGGCACCGAACGCGAGGTGCCGATCGGCGCGTACACCGTCGGCGTCCAGGAGGGCGGGCCGATACACGACGCGGGCGCGACGGTCGGCGAACCGCTCACGATCGTGGAGATCGACGGCGACCGGATCCGCGACGACGACGCGCTGGCGGCGACGCTCCAGGAACGGGAGCCCGGAACGACCGTCGAGGTGGTCGCGTACACCGCCGACGACGAGCGCGTCAGCTACGACGTCGAGCTCGATCCTCATCCCGACCGCGAGGGCGGGTTCATCGGCGTGAGCGTCTTCCCGGGCACGAGCGGGCTCGCGCTCGACGACGTCGGCGTCTCCGAGTACCCGGCCGGTGCGTACCTCGGGCTGCTCGGGGGCGACGGCGGCGAGGGCGCGCTCGACGGGGTCCCGCTCGGCGGGCTCGCCGACTCCGCGCTCGGGCTCGTCTTCGTCACGCTGATCCTCCCGCTCGGCAGCCTGTTCGGGCTCCCGTTCAACTTCGCCGGGTTCGCCGGCGGGATAACCAACTTCTACGTCCTCGAGGGCTGGCTCGCCGTCCTCGGCAGTGGCGCGTTCCTGCTGGCGAACCTGCTCTTCTGGACCGGCTGGATCAACATCCAGCTCGCGCTGTTCAACTGTCTCCCCGCGTTCCCGCTCGACGGCGGACGGATACTCCGGATGGTCGCCGAGGCGGTCGTGAGCCGGCTCCCGATCGGCGACCGGCACGCGGCCGTCCGGACGATCACGGTCTCCTCCGGGCTGGTCATGCTCTTCGGGCTGGTGGCGATGGTGTTCGGCAACCAGATCCTCTCGGCGCTCGGGCTGATGTAAACTACCCCACCCTACTCCCTCGGCGCATACGCGCCTCGGTCCTTGAGGGTGGGGCTTTGATGTGGACTCCCGGCAATCAGTCACCAGCAATAGGCCGGTGACTCTCGCCGTTCAACGTCACCAGAACGCTTTGCGTTCTGGTTGGCTCACAAGAGCTCCGCTCTTGTGAACGTCCCACCATTCACACGCAGGTCTACTTCTGCGTCTCCGCTCCCCGACTTGGGCGAGGAACGGAGTCTGTGTGTCCGCTTTCGGGCGTACCGGAGCCCGATATTCTTCGCACCGTTGTAATCCGCGTTCACCTCGTAGCCACACTTCTGGCAACAGAAGTGTTCTCCGTGGCGATTGTCCTCGTGCGTGAACCCACAATCCGTCCGAGAACAGCGTTGAGACGTGTAGTTCGGTTCGACTTGCTCCACGGAGATGCCGTGTTCGGGCGCTTTGTAGGAGACGTACTCGTAGAGGCGTCGGAACGCCCAAACGTGGTGCCACTTCGCCTGCGGAAGCCGCTCTCGAATGTCGGTCAACTCCTCGAACACAATAACGTCGCAGTCGTGTTCGACAGCTTCCGCGACAAGTTCGTTAGCGACCGTGTGGATGTACTGTTTCCGCCACGCTTCTTCGCGCTTCCCGAGGCGAAGCAAGGCGTTGTGCGCGGCTTGTGTGCCGCGCTGTTGTATCTCACCACGCCGCTTCTCAAACTCACGGCACCAGTGGTCGTAGTCGTCTCCCTGCCAGAACGTACCGGTCGAGGAGACTGCCAACGAGTTGACGCCGAGGTCGATACCGAGGACCGTTTGGTCGGGGTGCCCGGTATCTTCCGAAACCTCTGCGTCACCGTCTATCCGCCGCGTCGAGAGTTGGATGTAGAACTCGTCGTCCACCGCGTCGTATCGAACCGTACTTTCGCGGAACTCGTAGTCCTCGGAGAGAACGTACCGCTCGTAGGGCGTCGGGCTGTCTGCCGGGAGAACGAACGATGGTTCGATCCGCCCCTCGATGGTTGCCAGCGATACCTTGTTGCGGTAGAAGGTCGCGCTCCGTGCGTCGTAGTCCATCGTTTCAGCGGTAAACGTCGGGCAAGAGACACGCTGCCCTTTCTTCCACCGTTCGATAACGCCTTTGACGGCTTCGACGGCGCGTTTGATGGCGGCTTGGACGAGTTGTGCCTGTAGGTCTGTCTCCTCTCGAAGTTCGGAGTAGAGTGCGTCACGAACCTGTCTCTTGTTGGTTCTGCACTCGGTGTAGGTGGTGTCGGACCAACAGTAGTCGGCGGTTCGGTTCGCGCAATACAGGTATTGCTCGGCAGTTCGGTGGAGTGCATCACGTTGCTCGTCGGAAAGGTCGAGTTTCACGACGGCAGTTCGACGCACGTCCATAACTTCAGAGAGTATTTAACGGTACTTATACATTCGGGAGTCAGTCGGTCGCAGTATGCCGGTTGTGTCGTACCATGTCGGTTTCCTCTCCGGCCTACTCACTCCCTTTGCTACGCTTCGGTCGCTCCTTGAGGCCGGAGGCTCCACCTCGAAAACGCTGATCGGTCGAGGTCGCCGTCGACGACGCCTCCGCCGACAGCAACGCCGGCCGCAGGGGAAACGCGTTTCTCCGCGGGGGGACACGGACAGGTATGAGCCACTCGCGAACCGTCGAGATCGAGGGCCACATCATCGACAGCGGGACGATGCAGCGCTGTTTCGGGGCGGTGATGGACCTCGGCGGATCCTTCGACGTCGAGCAGTTCGACGTGGGGACCCACGAGAAGGCCGAATCGTACTGTCGAATGCGCGTCTCCGCCGACGACGAGGGGACGCTCCGGGCGATCCTCCACGAACTCCACCAGAACGGGGCGGTGTTGGAGGACCCCTCCGACGTGACGCTCGTCGCCGCCCCCGGCGACAAGGTCGTCCCCCCGGACTTCTACTCAACGACCAATCACCCGACCGAGGTTCGATACGACGGCGAGTGGGTCGACGTCGACCGGATCGAGATGGACTGTGCGCTGATCGTCGACCCGGACGGCCCGGGGGGGAAGCCGCGGGCGTACACGAAGGTGCTCAACGCCGTCGAGGAGGGCGACCTCGTCGCGACCGACGAGTCGGGGATCCGCGTGAACCCGCCGGAGCGCCCCCGGGGGAGCGGCGGCGCGTTCGGGTTCATGCAGGGCGGCGTCTCCTCGGAGCGCCCCTCCGAGTCGACGATCCGCGAGGTCGCCGCGGAGCTTCGGGAGGTGAAGGAGGCCGGCGGGAACGTGATGGTGGTCGCCGGCCCCGCGGTCGTCCACTCGGGTGCGGGCGACGCGCTCGCGAAGCTCGTCGAGGCCGGCTACGTCGACTCGCTGTCGGCGGGCAACGGCTTCGCGACCCACGACCTCGAGCGGTCGCTGTACGGCACCTCGCTCGGGATGAACGTCGAGACGCTCGAGCACCCGCGGAAGGGACACAAACACCACATCTGGACCATCTCGGAGATCATCCGCGCGGGCGGGATCGAGGCAGGCGTCGAGGCGGGGATCGTCACCGAGGGCGTGATGTACCAGTGTGTGAAAAACGACGTCGACACCGTGCTCGCGGGGTCGATCCGCGACGACGGCCCGCTCCCCGACACGATCACGGACGCGGTGGAGGCCCAGGACGCGATCCGCGATCAGGCTCACGACGCCGACATCGTGCTGATGCTCGCGACCCTGCTCCACTCGGTCGCGGTCGGGAACTGTCTCCCCTCGACGACGAAGACGGTCTGTGTCGACATCAACCCGGCCACGGTCACGCAACTGCTCGACCGCGGCTCCGCGCAGGCGGTCGGCATGGTCACCGACATCGGCACGTTCGTGCCCACGCTCGCGGAGTTCGTGCTCGACGAGGACCTCGAGGCGGTCGCGGGGGCGGGTGAGCACGCGTGAGCGTCGAGCTCCGCCCTTACGACGCGACGACCGACGCCGATGCGCTCTACGGGCTGAAGACCGCCTTCGAGCGGGGGCTCGGCGAGAACACGGGCGGCGACGACAAGGCGGCGGCCTACGACGGGAAGCTCACCGCCGACTACCGGGAGAAGTGGCTGGCGTGGGTCGACCGCTGTGTCGCCGACGAGCCGCGCTGTGTGACCGTCGCGGTCGACGGGACGGACGGGGACGACGGCGAGGCGGCCGTGAGCGTTGCTGGGAGCGGTCCCGACCTCGTCGGCTACGTCTTCTGTCTGCCCGAACAGCTGGCGTTCATTTGGGACGCCGCCGTTATCAACGAGCTCTACCTCGCGCCCGAGTACCGCGGAACCGGCGTCGCCGACGAGTTGATGAACGCCGTGGTCGACCTCGCTGCCGATCAGGACCTCCCGCTCGACCGGATCGTGCTCGACGTCGACCCGAAAAACGAGCGCGCACGGGCGTTCTACGACCGGCACGGCTTCGAGCCGTGGGGGGAGATGGTCGCCCGGCAGGTCGGCGACGCCAGCGCCGACTGAGGGGCGAGCGATGCGAGCGTAACGCGTCGACACCCGATCCCCCCTCCGCCGTCCGAAGGCTATTGACTCGCGGGCGTAAAGGGGGGACATGACCGACGCCACGCGCGAGTGGATCCTGGCGGAACGGCCCCGCGGCGAACCGTCCCTCGACTGCTTCGACCTCCGGGAACGGGACCGTCCCGAGCCCGACCCGGGCGAGCTCCTCGTCCGCGTCCGCTACCTCTCCGTCGACCCGTACATGCGCGGCCGGATGCGCGACGCCGAGTCGTACGCCGAGCCGTGGGGTGTCGGCGACGCGCTGGAGGGCGGCGTCGTCGGCGAGGTCGTCGCGAGCGACGACGACCGGTACGAGCCCGGCGACCTCGTCACCGGGAACGGCACGTGGGCCGACCACGCGCTCCTCGACGCCGACGACGTCGCCCCCGTCGACCCGTCGGTGGCCGACCCGCCGGCGTACCTCGGCGTGTTGGGGATGCCCGGGCGGACGGCGTACTTCGGCCTGCTGGAGGTCGGCGAGCCGAAGCCGGGCGACACGGTCGTCGTCTCCGGCGCGGCGGGCGCGGTGGGCTCCGTCGTCGGACAGATCGCGACGCTGAACGGCTGTCGCGTCGTCGGCTTCGCGGGCACCGACGAGAAGACCCACTGGCTCGTCGACGACCTCGGCTTCGACGCCGCGATCAACTACCGGACTACGGACGACTACGGCACAGCGCTCGCCGAGGCGGCCCCCGACGGCGTCGACGTCTACTTCGACAACGTCGGCGGCCCGATCACGGACGCGGTCTTTCGCGAACTCACCCTCGACGCGCGGGTCGCCGTCTGTGGCCAGATCGCCCACTACAACGCCGAGGAGACGCCGACCGGCCCGCGGAAGCTCCCGCTCCTCATCGCGCCGCGCGCCAGGGTCCAGGGACTGCTGGTGAGCGACTACGCGAGCCGGTTCGACGAGGCACTGGGCCGGCTCTCGGGGTGGGTCGCGGACGGCGAGATCGAGCACCGGGAGACCGTCGTCGAGGGGCTGGAGAACGCACCCGAGGCCTTCCTCGGGCTCTTCTCCGGCGACAACGTCGGGAAGCAGGTCGTGCGGGTCTCCGGGTCGTCGTGACGGCGGTCGAGAGGTTGCTCTCTTCGTCGATCTCGAACGACACAACCGTTTGGAAACGACTACCGGACCGTACCGCGACCGCTTACTTCGATCTCACGCCGCGATCCCCCACAGCCCGACGACGACGAACCCGACGGCGACGAGGACCGGGAACGCGGCCCGCCACAGCCGCGAGAGTGCGAGCCCGCGGATCGACCGATCCGCGATCACGAGGTCGCCCGTGAGGGCGACGCCGGTTCTTCCGTTCTCGCCTCCCTCCCCGCGATCGACCCGTCCGGCGACGAGGTACGTCTTCCCGGGATCGATCCGACGCTCGACGTAGCGTCGGGCACCGAAGAAGGGAAGCGCCGCGATCCAGCCGGCGACCGGATCCAGCCCCTCACGGGCGTCGACGAACCGCCGGATCCGGTCAGGCGGCGTCTCCTTCGCACCGACGCGGACGACCGTCGACGCCGTGTCGAGCGCGAACCGCCGCGACGACGGGTGGACGGCGAGGTCCCTGCCGGCCCCCTCCAGCGCGAACCGGGCGGTCGCGACGCCGTCGTCGAGGCGGGCGTCGAGCCACGGGATCCCGATCGGGAACGGCTGGCGCTCCGTGACCTCGAACTCGAAGCCGAGACAGCCGATCCCGCTGAACGGACCCGTGAGGGTCTCTCCCGCGTCGCGGGCGGTTCCCCGGACCGCAACGAACTCCCCGGCGTCGGCGTCCGTCACCGCCTCGGGTCGCCGGACTTCGGCTCGAAGGAGCTGTGGGAGCACCGCGAGCGGTCGGAGTCCGTACCACGCCATCGCGAAACCGAGTCCGACGAAGAGGGCTCCGAGGAGGGTCAGATACATCGGCGGGGGACGAGTGGGTTCAACTGAATCGTCGGGAACGTGCGTGCCGACGGGCCGGTCGTGGAGGGGATCACGTCGTCCGGTTCGGGTGGCCGGCTGATAAAGGTCCACGACGTCGCGGTCGCCGTCGACGCCCCCGGAACTTTGCGCTCCCGTTCCGTGGGTGGACCATGGGACTCGTGAACGAGGCGGATCTGGAGTGGACCGAGACGGACCGCGGCGAGGCGCGGTTCGAGCGGAAGCAGTTGAGCGAGGCGGCCGACGGCGACGCGATCGGGTGTAGCCTGTACGAGTTACAGCCGGGCCACAGGTCGTGGCCGTACCACTACCACACCGCGAACGAGGAGGCGATCTACGTCCTCGAGGGGACCGGCGCGATACGGCTGGCGGAAACGGACGACTCCGGGGCGGATGACCCCGGGACGGACGACTCCGGGGCGAGCGACACTCACGACGTCTCGGCGGGCACGTACGTCGCGCTCCCGGCCGACGAGTCCGGCGGTCATCGCGTGATCAACGATTCGGAGGCGCCCCTCCGGTACCTCGTCATCTCGACGATGGTGGAGCCGGACGTCACGGTGTACCCCGACTCGGGGACGTTCGGCGTGTACGTCGGCTCCCCACCCGGCGGCCGGGGGGAGCGCTCGCTGGAGGGCTACTACGCTGTCGACGACACCGTCGACTACTGGGACGGGGGGTAGCGGACGGGCGTTCGCCGTCGCCGTTGCGACTCCCGTCCCGTCACGACCCGGGAACGCCCGACAGGAGTTATGTGGGTCGCGACGAAACCTCCGGATATGCGTTACCTCGTAGCCACCGACGGATCCACGCTGGGGGACGAAGCGGTCCGGTACGGCGCGCGCCAGGCGGCCGCGTTCGACGCCACGCTCGTGATCGCTCACGTGTTGACGCCGAACTCCGAACTGATCGACGGAATGCTCGTCCTCCCCGGCGAGGAGGCGGCCGTCGAGGAGGGCGAACGCGTCCTCGAGAACGCCCGGTCGGTCGCCGTCGACCGCGCCGACGAGGCGGGGAGCGAGATCGACGTCGACACGCAACTGCTCACCGGACGGCCCGCGGACGCGATCACGGAGTTCGCCGGAGAGACCGGCGCCGACGCGATCTTCGTCGGACACCGCGGACTCTCCGAGGAGCGCGAACAGGTCGTCGGCAGCGTCGCGAAGAGCGTGGTCGACAAGGCGATCGTCCCGGTGACGGTCATTCGGTGACGGTCGTTCGGTGACGGTCGTTCGGCGACGGTCACCTCTTCTCCGGACGTCCGTCGACAGGCTTTAGTTTGTACCGAGAGTAGTGTACAGTATGGACAAGAACGTCGGTTCCATGGACGCGCGTGTCAGGACGGCTGTCGGCGCGGTGTCGGGGACGATCTCGCTCGCCACGCTCGCCGGATCGGTTCCGCTCCCCGCGATCGCGTCGCCGGTCCTCGGCGTCGTCGCGATCGTCATGCTCGTCACCGCCGTGACGGGGACGTGTGGGCTATACTCACTTCTGGGTGTCGACACCTGCTCGGTCTCGCCCGACGAGACGCGATAACCGGCCCACACGAACCGTTGCGATCGGCGTCTACTCCCAGGCGTCCGGGCCGAAGTCCGGGTGGACCTCCCGGGAGTATCGCCCGATGCCGTCGATCCGTTCGAGTTCCTCGTCGGTCAACCCGAGGTCACGGCTCGCCCAGTTGTCGACGATGTGCTCCTCGCCCGTGGCCTTGGGGATCGCCGTCACGCCCCGCTCGCGGAGCCACGCCAGGCTGACCTGTGCCGCGCTCGCGTCGTGGTTCGCGGCGATCCCGCGGATCACGTCGTCGTCGAACACCGCGCCGCGCGCGAGCGGCGAGTACCCGACGATCTCGTAGCCGTGCTCTTCGGCGTGCTCCCGGAGCTCCGTCTGTTGACAGAACGGGTGCGTCTCGACCTGGTTCGCGAAGACCGGCGCGTCGAGGACGTCCATGGCCCGCTCGACGTGGTCGGGCTCGAAGTTCGAGACGCCGACCCGGTCTAGCAGCCCGCGGTCGTGGAGTTCGTCGAACGCCGGGAGCGTCCCTTCGGGGTCGTACGCGCCCGCCGGCCAGTGGACGTACAGCAGGTCGACGGCGTCGACGCCGAGCGCCTCGAGGCTCTCCTCCGTCGTCTCGATGACGTCCTGGTACGCGAGGTTCGAGATCCACACCTTGGTGGCGAGGAAGACGTCCTCGCGGTCGACGTCGGCTGTGGCGATCCCCTCGCCGACGGCCGCCTCGTTGCCGTACGCCTGTGCGGTGTCGACGTGTCGATACCCCGTCTCGAGGGCGGTTCTGACGCTTTCGGCACACTGTGCGGGGTTCTCGTTCTCCCAGGTCCCGAGCCCGAGGACCGGCATCCCGCTCGCTCGCGTCACGCTGTCGGACGACTGCTCTGAGGAAGGCACGTCCCGACGTGGTCGTTCGCGCGACTAATGGGTTCGGAAACGCGTTCGGGGAGGGTCCCGCGAGCCGCCGACTCAGGCCCCGATCTCGACCTCATCCGGAACGAACGGTTCGAGATCCAGCCGTTCTATCGTCGCTTTCTGCGGGACGCCCTCCTCGGTCCAGCCGCGGATGTCGTAGTACTCCTCGAGCATCGTCTCGAAGTCCGCCTCGGTTACCCGGTTGCCGTCGGCGGGACCGCCCGACTCCAGCGGCCGCGTCAGCCGTTCCGGGAGGCTGTCGTCCTCGCGGTCGAACCCCTCCCGGAGGTTGAAGAGGCGGGTCATCGTCCACGCCCGCTCGCCGACCGTCTCCAGGTCGTCGACGGTCAGGTCGTAGCCGAACTCCCGGAGCCACTCGGCGACGCGCTCGTAGTTGTAGGCGGTGAAGTCGCACGCGACCATGCTGAACGAGAGCGCGCCCTCGTTCTGCTCGTCGACCACGGCCGCCGCGTGGCCCTCGGTGTCGAACGGGTCGCGCTCCCCGCCCAGCGCGTCCGACCCGATCGGGAACGCGCGCTGATGACAGCCGCCGCGGTCGGAGGTCGCATACGCGAGCGCCATGCTGAGGGATGCGCGCGGGTCGTACGCCGGTAGCTCCATCCCTTTCACCTCGACCGCGGCCTCACGGGCACGCGGGTCGTCCGGACAGAGGCGCTCCGCCGCGCCGACGGTCCCCTCCGCGAGCGCGTCGCCGATCCCCTCGCGGTGTGCGACCTTCTCGACGACCTCGGCGGCCGTCTCGGCGTCGCCGAACTCGATATCGAACTCTACGATCCCTCGCTCGCTCGTCTCCATCAGCCACGAGACGACGTTCCCCAGCGAGATCGTGTCCATCCCGAGCCGGTCGGCGCGGTCCGCGAGCTCCGTCACGCCCGTCACGTCGGTGATGTCCGTGTTCGCGCCCATCATCCCGATCGTCTCGTACTCCGGCCCCCACGCGACGCTGGCGTCCGGGAACGCGCCCCCGACGTCGGTTCCGGCGAAGTCGGTGACGTGCCCGCAGGCGATCGGGCAGTTGTAACAGGAGTCGGGCCGTCGGTGCCCCGGCTCGAAGGCGTCGATGTTGAGGGTGTCGACGTCGTCTATCGTTCCCTCGGTCCAATTGTGCGAGGGGAGCGCGCCGACCTCCTGGGTCCAGTCGACGATGATCTGTGTGCCGCCCTCCCGGGCCCACTCGGTCTCCGTGCCGTTGCCCAGCCGCCGCATGTGGTCGATCCGGAGGTCCTGTAGCTCGCCGTCGTCCGGTTTCGTTCCAGTGGCGACCACCGCCTTGAGGTTCTTGCTTCCCATCACCGCGCCGACGCCGCCGCGGCCGGCGTGATGTGAGGCCTCGTCGCTCGAGATCGTCGCGAACCGAACCCGGTTCTCGCCTGCCGGCCCGATCGCGGCGACCTTGGTGTTGCGGTCGGCGAACTCCCTTGCGGTCTCGCGGGCGTCGTGGCTCCCCCAGAGGTGGTCCGCGTCCTCGATGGAGACCTCGCCGTCGTCGACGCGGAGTAAGACCGGGTCGTCGGCGCTCCCCTCGAAGACGACGCCGAGGTAACTCGGCATCGCGAACCGGAACATCGACGGGAAGTGCCCGCCCGAGTACGAGTCGACGAACGTACCCGTCAGCGGCGACTTGGTCACGACCCCGTATCGTGAGGTACCCGGCGCGTGCCCCGTGAGCGGACCGAAGGTGAAGAACAGCGGGTTCTCCGGGGACAAGGGGTCGGTTCCGGGCGGAAGCTCGTCGAGGAGCATCACTGCCCCGAGCCCCTTCCCGGAGACGAAGGTGTTCCGGTACGACTCGGGAACCTCCTCGGTCCCGACGGTTCGTTCCGAGAGGTTCACCCGGAGCAGGTGACGCATCTCGTTCGGTACGTCGCCGGTCGTGGCTCCGTCGGTCGTGGCTGCCATCGACACGACATCACCCCGGTCGTACAAAAGTGTGTGCCGCGACCTCGAGCCCCGTCGACCTCCCGGTGGAGCCCGTCAGCGGCCGATCTCGACACCGTCGGGACCGACCTCCCGAAGTACGTGACTGTTGCCAAATCGTGACATTCAAGGCACATTTTTACAACCTCGGGTGGTGGTTTGTTTCATGGATTCTTCCATAAAAAAGTCACTCGCCGTCGTCATGACGGCTATTCTACTTGTATCCGCCGTAGGCATGGTCGGCCTCGTCGGTGCACAAAACCAAGGCAATGCGGGTAACGGGCCGACGGCGACGGTGTCGTTCGCGGACCAGCAGACGGACGGCACGACGGTCACCGTCGAGTCGGTGAACGCCTCGGAGGGAGGGTTCGTGGCGATACACGACAGTAGCCTCCTCGACGGGGCCGTACTCGAGAGCGTCATCGGCGTCTCGGAGTACCTCGAACCCGGCCTCCACGAGAACGTAACCGTCACCCTGTACGACGTGCCCGGGGCGACGTTCAACGAGTCGGAGCTGAGCGAAGACGAGACGCTGATCGCGATGCCGCATCTGGACACGAACGGGAACGAGACGTACGACTTCGTCGCGACCAACGGCACCGACGACGGCCCCTACGTCGCGAACGGGAGCGCCGTGGTCGACACCGCGAACGTGACCGTTCAGGAGCCGACCACCGGCGAGTCGTTCGCCGTCTCGAACCTGACGGCTCCCGAGGTCGTCGAGCGTAACGAGTCCGTCGACGTCACTGCGACGGTCACGAACCCCAACGACGTCGCCGAGACACAGGAAGTGGCGTTCCGGTTCGACGGCGAGGTGTTGGTCCGCGAGGAGGTCACCCTCGAGGCGGGCGAGTCCACCGAGTTCAACACGACCGTCGACACGACCGGGGTAGACACCGGGACGTCGTTCCACGGCGTGTACACCCGTGAGGACGGGGCGGTTGCACAGTTGCTCGTGGTCGAGACGATCCAGTCGTTCGGCGTGTCGAACCTGACCGCGCCGGCGAACGCGACCGTCGGCGACCCCGTTTCGGTGACTGCCACCGTGACGAATCCGAACGCGTTCGCCATCGAACAGCCGGTCGAGTACCGGTTCGACGGGGCCCTCGTCGACACCCGAAACGTCGATCTCGACGGTGAAGACTCGACGACGGTCGAGTTCGAACTCGACACCGAGGCGTCGACTCCCGGAACCTACATCCACAGCGTGTTTTCGGTCGACTTCGGCGGGGACGCCCTGATCACGCTCGAAGCCGCGGACGACGCGGATGAGGGCGACGACATGGACGACGGCGACGACGCTGATGAGGGCGACGACGCGGATGAGGGCGACGACGTGGACGACGGCGACGACGCTGATGAGGGCGACGACGCGAACGGCGACGACATGGACGACGGCGACGACGCTGATGAGGGCGACGACGCGAACGGCG
>NZ_QMIM01000046.1 GCF_003287355.1 Halorubrum sp. 48-1-W | reverse complement strand
TCTTGTTTCACGCTCTGCTAGGGTAGCAGCGTTTCCATCGAGTCAACAGAGCCGTGCTGAAGGGAGGACGGAGTCAACAGACCGTGCCCCTCGGGGCCGATTCTCGGTCGTCAAGCCCCGTCCGTCGGACCTCGTCAACCGAGCCCCGAGCGTCGAACCTCGTCGACCGAACCCCGACCGTCGGACCTTCACCCGACGCCGAGTCGGATCGGGTCGTCGCTCGGCTCGATCCCGACGGAGACGGTGTCGCCGACCACGAGTTCGTGGTCGGGGACGACGACCTTCGCGCCGTAGTCGTCGTCGCGGGCCGCGAACAGCGACAGCCCCGTGACGCGCGTTCCGTTCACGGTCACGTCGATCGGCTCCCACGCTATCCCTCGACCGGTCGCAGTACCGACGCGGGTTCCCCACAGCGAGACGGTTTCGTCGGCGTCGACGGGTGCGAACGCGCCTCCGCCCGCGTAGTGGGCCAGCCCGCCGTCGAGGGGGACGCCCCCGTCGCTCGCGATCGCCGCGAACCGCTCGCCGGGAGCCGGGTGGGCCGGTGCGTCCAACACGACGTGGCTCGGTCCGCGCTCGACGACGGTTCCGGTACCGTCCCAGGGAACGCTCGCGACGCGTACGTCCGCCTCGACCGGGAGCGACCCGCTCGCCCGAAGCGCGTTCGCTCCCGGCGATCGGAACCCGAGATGGACGTGATCGTCGACCCAACGGCCGAAGAAGCCGGAGCGCGTCATCGGTCCGAGCGAGTCGCCCACGGTAACCCGGTCACCCGGATCCACATCCGGGATCACGTGAAGGATACGCGCGACGGTTCCCGGCTCCGCTCCCGTTCGGCGGCACCACTCCTCGTCGAGGTCGACGACGATCAGGTGGTCCTCCGACACAGCATACGATCGGTCCGGGCAACCGACGGAGTACGTCTCCCGGACGGTGCCGGAGACCGGTGAGATGCCGTCTTCGCCCGCCGGGTAGAGGTCGATCGCGCACCCCGCGTCGTGTGCCGGGTACGGGGAGTTGAATCGCGAGAACCGACGGTAGCGGGAGACGATCGCGGAAGGGAGCCGGATGGACCCCGTCATTTCACGGCCTCGATCCCATCGATCTCGAAGCACGCACCCCCGGTCGGCCCGTCGACGGCTCGGACGGACCAGCCGTGTGCCTCGGCGACGTCGCCGACGATCGCGAGTCCGAGCCCGGTTCCGTCCTCGAGCGAGACGCCGCGTTCGAAGACACGGTCCCGTTCGCCGCCCGGGATCCCGGGGCCGTCGTCGGCGATCCGGAGGGTGACGCGTTCGCCCGTCCGTTCGATCCCGACGCTGACGGTCACGTCGTCGCCGGCGTGTTCCACGCTGTTCCGGAACAGGTTTGCGACGAGCTGGCGGAGCCGGTCGGCGTCGGCCAACACCGTCTCGTCGGCGTCTTCGACGACGAGTGTCGCCGATCCGGTCTCGAGACGCGACCAGACGGTCCGGACCGTCCCATCGATCGAGACCGGCTCCACGGTGTCGACCGTCTTCCCCGCGGTCGCGAGCGAGAGGAGTCCCTCGATGAGGTCGTCCATCCGTTCGTGGGCGTCCGCGGCCCGCTCGAGCGCGTCGTCGTCCCCGTCGCCGTGACGCGCCACCTCGACGGCCGCGGTCGCGGCCGCGAGCGGGTTCCGGAGGTCGTGGCTGACGACGCCCGCGAAGTCCTCGAGCCGCTCGTTCTGCCGTTCGAGCTGTGTCTCCCGTCGCTCCAACGCCTCCTGCCGACGCTCGCGTGCCGTCACGTCCCGCAGGAGGAAGACGTGACCCCGGTCCGTCCCGCGGGGGTCCGTGATCGGGTCCTCCTGGATGTCGAACCGACGGTCGTCGATGGTGATCGGGTGCTCGTCGCCGGATTCCAAGCCGGGAAACGCCGTCGACAGCGACTCCCCGACCGCGTCGTCGGGGAGGACCCGTTGGGCAGCGGGATTGAGATCGCGGATCCGTCCGTCGGAGC
This sequence comes from Halorubrum sp. 48-1-W, assembly GCF_003287355.1. Classification (GTDB taxonomy): domain Archaea; phylum Halobacteriota; class Halobacteria; order Halobacteriales; family Haloferacaceae; genus Halorubrum. The sequence continues at coordinate 18,053 of NZ_QMIM01000046.1, read as the reverse complement.
CGGCGACGATCACGGGGTCCTGCATGACCTCGACCGCGGTGTCCCGCGCGACGACCGCGGCATCGAGGGTTCCGAGCCAGAACACCACGCCGTACAGGAACACGCCATGGACGACGAACGCCGCCGGGGTCCAGTCGACGGTCGAATAGCTGCCGAAGTCGGCGACCGTCGCGACTCCCGCGAGAAGCGGGAACAGCGTCCCGAGGAGGGCGACGAACGTCTGGAGCCGGTACCGGTTTCCGGTCCGACGGTAGAGGTCGACGATCACGAGTATTCCCGTGGCGTACAGCCCGTAAGCGTACAGGAGGAAGCCGATCCCCGCCGGACCGATCCCGGTCTCGACGAGCGTGAACGGTCCCTCGACGACCGGTTCGAAGAACAGTCGTGCCAGTTCGTGCGTCCGACTCGACCACGCCAGAAGCACCCAGAAGAACGCCGGCGTCGCAAGTCCGACCAACCGGCGTTCAGTCCGCCACTCGTCCCACCCGGCGTACGCGAACGCGAAGGCGATCCAGAGCACCGGCATCGCGGCGAGAACGGGGGTGGCGACATGGAGTGCCCCGATCATCACGAGCGGGTCGGCACTCGCGACCCTGACCGCGTACAGGACGGCGAGGCCGCCCGCACTGCCCAGATAAAGCGAGACCTCGAGTCCCCCCGGCTCGTCACGCTCCGTCCACGCGACGCGACCGAGCAGGAGTCCGATCGCACCGGAGAGCAGACAGGCGAGGAGGTACGCCTGAACCGGTAGCGCGGACGGGTCGCTCATCGATACCGGAACGAACCGCAGGACCGGCAAAACGTTTGCGCCATCCCGGCACCAGTTCGATCTCGGACGCAAGCCGTTTGGCCGTCGGTCCCCTCCCGAGAACCATGCGGGTGCTCCGGGGTCGAGACGCGTCGCCCCGCGTCGACAGCGAGCACACGGCCCGGCTTCTCGCCGAGGCGGCCGACGGACGTCCCGGTGTTCGGGTCTGGGCACCTCCCAAACAGCTCGCGTTCGGTCGGCGTGACGTCCGGGAACCGGGATACGATCGGGCCCGTCGAGTCGCCGAAACGAGAGGCTTCGTTCCGATCCGGCGCGACGTCGGCGGCCGGGCGGTCGCTCACACCGGCGACTCCCTCGCGTTCGCGCTGGCGGTCCCGAGAGACGGTGACGGCGGGAGCATCGACGCGCGCTACGCAACGATCGCCCGCGCGATTCGCTCGGCGCTCGAGGGGTGTGGGGCCGGGATCTCGCCCGGCGAGCCGCCGAGTTCGTTCTGTCCGGGCGACCACTCCCTCCGCGTCGCCGCCAGCGGGAGGTCCGAGGGTGGGAAGCTGGCCGGGATCGCCCAGCGAGTCCGTGCCGACGCCGCGCTCGTTGCGGGCTGTCTCGTGGTGTCGCGGCACGACGCGGACGAGATTGCGACCGTCGTCGAGTCGGTGTACGACGCCCTCGACGTCCCGTTCGACCCCGGTTCGGTCGGCAGCGTCGAGGCTGCCGGCGGGCCGAACGACACCCGACGAGTCGCTCGCGCGGTCGAGCAGGCGCTGGTCGAGCGGGCTCCAGGTGGCTCTCGGCGAGTCGAACGAGTGGGACCCGAGCCGTGGTGACCGGTCGTGGACCGATCGCTCCGGGGAACCGGCGCCCGTCCTCCGAAAGCGTCGACGACGGGTGAGACGATGGTTTCTCCGACGCTCCGCGTGTCGCGCTTTCGACGTGCTTTTTATTCGCGGGCGTCTCGGTCCGCCCATGGCCGAATTCAAAGTCGTCGTCGCCGACCCCGAGACCGGCGAGACGTTCCAGCGAGAGGTCGACGGACAGGACGCGAACCGGTTCCTCGGTCGGGACGTGGGCGACGAGATCGGCGGGGACGCCGTCGGGCTCCCCGATTTCACCGTCGAGATCACCGGCGGCTCCGACGAGACGGGTCGCCCGATGCGCGAGGACGTGTCCGGGACCCGCCTGAAGGAACTGCTCCTGGAGGGCGGCGTCGGGTTCAAGCCCTCGCGCGAGGGCGAGCGCAAGCGTATCACCGTCCGCGGTCGCGAGATCGCCGACGACGTGGCCCAGATCAACGTCTCCGTCGTCGACGGCGAGGGCGACGTCGCCGCCGCGTTCGAGGACGACGACGAGTAATCGCCGTTCATGCCTCGCGTTCCCTCCGACGACGGGAGCGTCGCGTGTGTCCGCGTCGACCTGGTCCGGAGCGGCGGCACCCGACGTCCCTGCGTCCGCCTCCCGGACGATGACGCCCTCGAGGGGCGCGTCGAGTCGGGGTCGTGTACCTCGCTCTCGCTCGCGGACGGGGACCTGGTCCGGGTCGTGATAGACCGCGAGGAGTACCACGCCCGCGTCGTCGCGGACACGACGGGACGGTCGATCCGCGGTGCGTTCGACTCCCGGCGGCTGGCGCGGACGCCCGGCGACGGGGAGAACCGGCTGACCGAGTGGCTCGCCGAACACGGCCGTAAACCGGGCGACAGCGTCGTCCTCGACGTGGTCGTCCCCGGCGACCAGTACGGGCTCCGGATCCCCGGCGAGCGGACCGTCTACGACGCCCGCCGCGGGCCCCGGTCGTCGCTCGCGGACATCGCCGAGGACCTCGACGGCTGAACGCGTGCCGGATCGCTTCGAACGCGTGCCGGATCGCTTATTCTCTCGCGACCCCGATCCTCGAGTATGAAGGAGGTCGACGCGGATCTGACGGCGCTCGACCGAGGGATCATCAACGCGTTCCAGGGAGGATTCCCCGTGACCGCCCGTCCGTTCGAGCCCGCCGCGGCCGCGCTTCGCGAGCACGGGCTGCCGGTCACCGGCTCCGAGCTCTGTGAACGGGTCCGGGAGCTCGACGAGTCGGGCGTACTCTCGCGGTTCGGCGCGCTCGTCAACGCCGAGGAGATCGGCGGCGCGGCGTCGCTCGTCGCGATGCACGCGCCGGAGGACCGCTACGAGGAGATCGCGGAGACGGTCAACGACTTCACCGCGGTGGCACACAACTACGAGCGGGAGCACCCGCACCTCAACATGTGGTTCGTCGTGAGCGTCGCCGACCATCCGGACCCCGACAAGGACGGGAACGATCGGGTCGAGGAGGTGCTCGCGGAGATCGAGACGGCCACCGGCCAGGAGACGTACAACCTCCCCAAACTGCGGGAGTTCCACGTCGGCGCGCGGTTCCTCGTCGACGGACCGGTGCCCGACGGTGACGTCGACCTCTCGGGGTTGGCTCCCGCCGTCGAACCGTCCGGTCGGTCGACGCTCACCCCGGACGAGCGCGACCTCGTCGTCGAGATCCAGGGGGGGCTACCGATCACCGAGACGCCGTATGCCGACGTGGCGGCGGCGCTCGACACCGACGTCGACTGGGTGATGGAGACGATAGAGCGGTTCCGACGGGAGGGAAAGGTGCGCCGCGTCGGCGTCATCCCCAACCACTACGCGCTCGGGTACACGGAGAACGGGATGACCGTCTGGGACGTCCCCGAGGAGGTCTTAGCGGAGGTCGGGCCCGCCGTGGCCGATCTCGATTTCGTCACCCACTGCTACCAGCGTCCCCGACACGAGGGGGTCTGGGAGTACAACTTCTTCGCGATGACCCACGGTCGAACGGAGGCCGAAAGCGAACGCCGGGTCACGGAGGTGAAGGAGGTGATGGCCGAGTACTGGGACGTCGGCCCCGACGACTGGGACACGCTGTTCTCGACGCGGATCTTGAAGAAGACTGGGATCCGGATCGCCGAGCGTGCCGACAGCAACACGGCGTGAAATCCGTGTCCAGGAGGGTCATCCGATGATTCCGTTGTATCACGACCTCGCCGACGAGACGGTCCTCGTCGTGGGTGGCGGGGCGGTCGGGAGACGCAAGGCGCTCGGGTTCGCCGAGGAGACGCGCGTCGTCGTCGTCAGTCCGGCGTTCGACGACCGGCTGTGCGAGGCCGCCGCCGAGGGCGACGCCCCGATCGAACTGGTCCGTGCCGCCCCGGACGCGGGGACGGTTCCGGGGTGGATCGACCGCGTCGGACCCGCCCTCGTCGTCGCCGCGACCGACGATCGGGCGGTGAACGCGGCAGTGGAGGCTGTGGCGCTCGACGCCGGGATCCTCGTGAACCGAACCGACGTCGCCGGCGGTCGCGATCCGGGGAGCGTCGTCGTCCCGGCGACCGTCGCGGACGGCCCGGTCCGGGTGGCGGTCTCCACGGGCGGACGGAGCCCCGCGCTCTCGAAGGCGCTCCGCGAGCGGATCGGCTCGGAGATCGAGGGGGCAGGCGCGATGGCCGAACTCTCCGGAGACCTCCGCGCGGAGCTCTCGGAGGCGGGCGTCGACCCGGCGACTCGTCGGGAGGCCATCCGTCGGGTCGTGCGGTCCGAGGGGGTTTGGAAGGCTTTACAAAAGGGGAGATCCAAGGCCCGAAACGAGGCAGAAAACGTGATCGAAGGGGTCGTCGACCGATGAAGGAGCCGGGTGCCATCACGGGTGTGAGCGTCGCCCACGACGCCGCGACGATCGACGAGATCGACTCGGCGGGCGGCGAGAGCGTCCGGGGAACGGTCTCGGACCTCCTCGCGCGCGACGGGGTCGAGGAGGCGTTCGCCGTCCACACGTGTAACCGCTCCGAGGCGTACGTCGTCACCGATCGGACCGTCGAGGGTCGGGAGGCGCTCGAGTCGTTCGCGCCGTCGGTCCGTGGCGCGGCGGTTCGCCGGCTCGACCACGAAGGGAGCCTGAGACACCTGATGCGGGTCGCCTCCGGGCTCGAGTCGCTCGTGCTCGGCGAGGACCAGATCATCGGCCAGATGCGGGAGGCCTACGAGGAGTCCCGGTCGGCCGGCGGGATCGGCCCGGTCTTAGAGGACGCCGTAACCAAGGCGCTTCACGTCGGCGAGCGCGCCCGGACGGAGACGGGCATAAACGAGGGGGTCGTCTCGCTCGGCTCCGCGGCGGTCCGGCTCGCGGCCGGCGAGATCGACCTGACCGACGGCACCGCGGTCGTCGTCGGGGCCGGCGAGATGGGCACGCTCGCAGCGCGGACGCTCGACGACACGGCGGTCTCGGAGATCGTCGTCGCGAACCGGACGGTGCCGAACGCGACGTACGTCGCCGAGGAGGTGGACACCGAGTCGTCGGTCGTCCACCTGAGCGACCTGCCGACCGTGGTTCCCGAGGCCGACCTCGTGATCACGGCGACCGGCAGCCCCGATCCGGTGCTCGACCCGACGGCCTTCTCGGGTGCGGACCGGGTCGTCTGTATCGACATCGCCCAGCCGCGCGACGTCGACCCCGAGGCCGGCGAGCTGTCGGGCGTGTCGCTGTACGACATCGACGCCTTAGAGCACGTCACCCGGAAGACCCGAGAACGGCGGGAGACGGAGGCCCGCGAGGTCGAGTCGATCATCGACGAGGAGCTCGACCGGATCCTCCGGTCGTACAAGCGGAAGCGCGCCGACGACGCCATCTCGGCGATGTACGCCGGCGCGGACAGGGTCAAGGCTCGCGAACTCGACCGCGCGCTCACGAAGCTGGAGACGCAGGGGGGGCTGACCGAGGAGCAGCGCGAGACGGTCGGGGCGATGGCGGACGCGCTGGTCGGCCAGCTGCTCGCGGCCCCGACCCGGTCGCTCCGGGACGCCGCCGGCGAGGACGACTGGGAGACGATCCGGACGGCGCTCGACCTGTTCGATCCCGAGTTCGACGCGCCCCCGGAGACGCCGGGGGGGCGTGGGTCCGCAGCCGACCCCTCGGGGGCGCCGTCCGGCGCGATCCCCGACTCGGTGACCGAGGAGCTCGACGACTGACGGGAACGCTTTTCGTTCGGAGCCCGTACGGACGCGCATGGAGCTTCGGACCTTCGTCGACAGGCTGGACGACCGACTCGAGACGGACGCGTACGCCGACGTCGACGCCAGCGCGAACGGCCTCCAGGTCGGCCCGGAGGCGGGTTCGGTCGAACACGTCGCGTTCGCGGTCGACGCCGCGACGGCGACGATCGACGAGGCGGCGGCAGCCGGCGCCGACGTCCTCGTCACCCACCACGGGATCTCCTGGGGCGGGATCGACCACGTGACCGGGCGGACCTACGACCGGATCGCTGCGCTCGTCGACGCCGACCTCGCGCTGTACGTCTCACACCTCCCGCTCGACGGGCATCCGGAAGTCGGCAACGCCGTCGGCGTCGCCGACGCGATCGGGCTCGCGAACCGGGAGCCGTTCGGGACGCTCGGACCGGTCACGGTCGGAACGTGCGGCGAGACCCGCGAGCCGCTCCCGCCCGAAACGATCCGTGACCGCCTCGACGGGTTCGAGGGAAGCACTGACGGGACTCGCGTGCTCAAGTTCGGCCCGGACCGGATCGAACGGGTCGCGGTCGTCACCGGCTCCGGGGCGGACTGGGTCCACGAGGCAGCCGACGCGGGCGCCGACGCGCTCGTCACCGGCGAGGGGAAACAGCAGGTCTACCACGACGCGCGCGAGGCCGGAGTCACCGTCTTCCTCGGCGGCCACTACGCGACGGAGACGTTCGGGGTCCGCTCGCTCCAGTCGCTCGCCGAGGAGTGGGGACTGGAGACGACGTACGTGAGCCACCCGACGGGGCTCTGAGCCGACCCCGTCGTGGGCTCAACCGGGTTCCGACGCCGGCACCCCGCTCGCACACAAGGCACTTGTACCGTTCCCGCCGTGTCCCCCGCATGCGACGTAGAGCCCTCCTCGCCGTCGCGGCGACCGTTCCGCTCGCCGGCTGTCCGACGCCTCCGTGGGGGGACTCACCCGAGACCGCCGAGGGCGTCGAGGTGACCGTCCGACGCGAGCACACCGGGGAGTTCGAGCCGGACGGTCCCGGCGACCTGGACGCCGGCGAACTCCATCGCGCGCTCGACGCCGATCCGCCGCGTCTCACCGTCAGGGGGCGGTTGCTCGGCGGCGCACGCGAGTGCTATCGCGTCGACCTCGTCGAGACCGACCTGACGGCGTCCCGGCTCCTGTTCCGGCTGACGATCGGGGACGATCGCCCGTGGGACGACGTGGAGTGTCCGGACGTCGCCGAGCTGTATCCCTACGAGATCGCCGTCACCTTCTCCGAGGCGACGGTCCCCGACCGAGTCGAGGTCCGCCACGACGACGAGGTGGTCCTCGAGGAGCCGGTGACGACCGAATGAGACCGGCCGTGTGACGTTCGGTCGCTGGGAGCGTTCGGTCGCTGGGAGCGTTCGGACGTCGTGTCGTCACCGGCCCTGTCGAAGCTCCTCGATGAGCCGTTCGAGGAGTTCCGACTGTCGTTCGATCGCCGCCGACTGTGCCTCGACGGTTCGACGGAGCGCTGTGACCTCGTCAGCGAGGTCGTCATCCTCGACGCCCGCGCTCTCGAAGGGCGAACCCTCGAAGCCGTCCTCGTCCGACCCCGTCGAGGCCTCGGTGCCGCGTCGGCTCACGGCCGCCTCGCCCCCCGCCGGGTCGGTCGCGTCCGCCGTCGACGTGCCGAACTCGTCGGCGAGCGGATCGCTTCCGTCGACCCCGCCCGAGTTGCCCTCGCCGACGTCGTCCCGACGGTCGACGGAGCCGGAACCGCCACGCTCGGAGTCGGGTTCCTGGAGGACGCCGGCCTCGGATCCCGCGGTCGTTCCGGAGGCCGTCGTCGGGTCGCCCGCCGTTCCCGGTTCGACCTCCGTGTTCGGCTCGGACGCCGCCTCCGCGTCGGCCGCGGGTGACGCCGAGAGCGGATCGGGGCCTTCGCCGAAGTCGGTCGCCCCCGTCGTCTCCTCGGTCGCGTCGTCTCCGTCCTCGTCGGCGACGGCGACGCGGAACTCCTCGAGGCTCCCGACGCCGTGGAACGCACACACCGCATCGACGAGACTCTCGCGGACGGCCCGGGCCGACTCGTTGGGGGCTTTGAACCGTTCGGTGCGGCCGTCGTGTGCGAGCACGACCGCGGTCGCGACGGTTCCCTCCTCGAAGTCGAGGTCGGTCAGGTCGGCGTAGGGGAACTCCTCGAACTCCTCGTCCCAGACGGCCGACCCGACGTGTTTCACCAGCCGGTTGTCGGTGACGACGAGCGTGAGTTCCGAAAAACGGAACGTGCGGACGACCGACTCGCCGGCGTCGGTCACGCCCCGCGCCGAGAGGATCCCGGCGAGCACGGGGTGGACCACGTCGTCGAGACGTTTCGACGGGACGGCGAGCGTCTCCTCGCCGTCGAGGCCGTAGCCGAAGACGACCTTCGACTTTCGCCGGCCCGTCGAGACGGCGATCCGCTCGGCGTCGTGGGCGTACTCCTCGACCGTCTCGTCCGAGAGCAGGCCGTCGGCGCGGTAGACGAGCGTTCGCGTGGGCGTGACCGCGAGGAGGTCGTCGCCTCCGAGCGGCACCCGCACGACGACCTCCTCGTCGCCGGCGGCCCCCGCGAGTAGGTCCGGAAGGCTCATACGCCGAACGTCCGGGGCGTCGGGCATAAATCCGCGGGGTCCGTTTCTCGTCCGTGGATCCGCCCCTGTGGACCCCTATACCGAGCCCGTCCGTGTGGACCGTCCCGATACCGCGCCCGTCCGTGTGGACCGTCCCGATACCGCGCCCGTCCGTGTGGACCCGTCCCGATACCGCGCCCGTCCGTGTGGACCCGTCCCGATACCGCGCCCGCCCGTGTGGGCCTCTCACAGGCCCCGGACGGATGGGAAGGTTAAAGAGTGTCATCGCGATACGTGAGAGTGAGGCCGGGTGGCTTAGCTGGACATAGCGCCGCACTCATAGGGTTCGGAGATTCGGTGCGGTGACGCCTTGGAAGCGTCCGCGTCCTTCCCGTGGCTCCGCCGAGCCTCGGACCTGGGACATGCGGAGATCGTGGGTTCGGAGCCCACCCCGGCCATAGTTCAGATTACTCACAGTCCTCCCGCCGTGAGCGGCCGTGTCGTTCCGACACCGTCGACGGCGGCCTCCGTCGGGGACGGGAGCCGGACCTTCTCGGGGATTTATTCCTTCCGACGGAAACCACGGTGATATGTCACACACCGTCTGTCTGACGTACGACTTCGACGCCGTCGCCGGCTGGACGAGCGCCGGGATGCCCGAGTACCGCTCGTGGGGGGTCTACGGGGCCGAGACCTGCGTCCCGCGACTGTTGGACCTCCACGACCGGACCGGCGTGCCGTCCACCTGGTTCGTTCCCGGGCACACGATCGAGAGCTTCCCCGAGGCCGCCGGCGAGATCCACGACCGCGGCCACGAGATCGGACACCACGGCTGGAGCCACGACCCGTTGCCGTCCTTCGGCTCGAAGGAGGCCGAACGGCGCGACTTCGTCCGCGGGATCGAGGCGGTCGAGGAGTTGACCGGCGAGACGCCGACCGGGTTCCGGAACCCCGCGGGCGGCTTTTCCGAACACACCGTCGACCTACTTCGGGAGTTCGACTTCGAGTGGGACTCGAGCGGAACGGAACGCGACCTCCGGCCGTACTACCTCCGCGAACCGGACACCGTCGAGTCCGGGGAGCCGTATCGGCGCGGCGAGCCGACCGACATCGTGACGGTCCCGGTCCCGTGGCATCGCGACGACTGGCTCCAGCTCTTCCCCGTCGCCTCGGACCCGCAGTTCGTCTCCTACGGACACGAGCCCGACGTATTCCACCGCTGGCGGACGGAGCTGGCGTGGACCCGCGAGCACGTCGAGGAGGGCGTCCTGACGCTGCTGTTACATCCGCAGTGTGCCGGGCGTGCCCCGTTCGTCGCGGAGCTCGAGGCGTTCGTCGACGACGTGAAGGACATGCCCGAAACCGACTTCGCCGACGTCTCGACCGTCGTGTCGGCGTTTTCGACGTGAGACGGGAGCACCGGGAAGCGATCAGTCGTCACCCGCGCTCGACCGGTACCGCCGGCTGATGACCTTCCAGCGGCCGGACCGGAACAGGCCGTAGTTGATGATGCCGGGAACGAACGGCTCTAAGATCAACGCCAGATAGAGCCCGCCCACACCGAGCGGCGTGACGAGCCCGACGAGCGCGGCGGGAAGCGCGAAGCCGTACCGGCCGACCAGCGAAGCGACGAATGGCCACCGGGTGTCGCCGGCACCCACGAGCGCACCCGAGGCCGTGCCGTCGAGCCCGAGTCCGATGGCGCTCACGGCGGCAACGGCGACGAACGTCGTGGTCACAGCGACCTCCTTGGGTCCCGAGACGAAGAGTTCCGCGAGCGGCGACGCGAAGAGGATCACGACGGCCGCGAGGCCCACGTAGATCAGCATCGTCAGTCGGATGATCTCCGCGCCGTACGCGCCGGCTTCCGCCTCCTCGTCGGCGCCGAGACGCTGGCCCACGAGCGAGCTCGACGCCAGCGACATACCCCAGTTGACGCTGTTTATCATCGCGCGGACCCGGCGTGCGACCTCGAGGGCGGTTACGACGACCGGACCGAAGGAGGCGGCGACCCACAGGAGCGGGAAGACCACGAGTCCCTGGGCGAGCCGGCGGCCGATCTCGGGCGTGGAGACTTCGAGTAACTGCCGAACGATCCCCCGATCGACGATCGGGCGAGACACCGAGATTGGAACCGGGCTCGGCTCCATCCCCAACCGCCCGTACGAGCGCCCGACCATCCCCCAGCCGAGAACGACGGTCACCGCACCGGTCGAGAGCGTCGTCCCCAGCGCGACCCCGGCGACGCCCATGTCGAGCCCGAAGATGAACAACGCGCTGAGGACGACGTTGAGCACCGCACCGCCCGCCCGGACCACCATCTCGGTGAACGTGTCGCCCACGCCGGTGTACGTCCGGCTGGCGATGAGGTTCAGGGTCTCGAACAGCACGGCGGGCGTGACGTACAACAGGTAGACGGTCCCGTACCCGAGCGACTCGGGCTCGGCACCGAGGACGGCGATCAGTTCGGGCGCGAACAGTACGAAGACCCCCATAACCGGCAACGACAGCAGGACCGCGAGCAGGGCACTCTGGGTGACCACACGCGAGGCGCGGCGGGTTCGACCGCCGCCGTAGTTCTGTGAGACGAGACTCACCGTCCCGCCGGCCAGCCCGAGCCCGATCAGCACGACGATACTCCAGTAGCCGAGCGCGAACGCCAACCCGGCCGTCCCGGCGGTGCCGATGGCGATACCGACCATCGCCAGGTCGGCGGTCTGCTTCGACATGATCGCGAAGCCCGTCACCACGCGCGGCCAGGCGAGATCGATCGTTGGACGGAACCGCTCGGCGTCGATGATCCCCCACCGATCGAGGAGGTGTCCGAGGGCGTCGATCGGATCGTCACGAGGGATCGGCATGGACGGAAGCCGGGCGGACGACACTTCGCTCTGGCGACTTCCCGAGTCGGTTGCCGGAGTTCGGACGGGAACCCGAGCCGAGCGGACCCGTCCGGGCGTCGCTCCCGCGCGCCCGTTCCCGCACGAAACACGGCACCGGCATCCCACCTCGTCCTCCCCGCTCTCGTCCCACCTCGTCCTCCCCGCTCTCGTCCCACCTCGTCCTCCCCGCTCTCGTCCTCCTCACTTTCGTTCCCCTTCGTCGATTCGGAGCGCGTCGGTCGTCCCGACGGGGACGGGAGCGACCACACGTCCGCCGTCGCGCAGTCGGCGACGTGTTTTTAAGCGTTCGGCGTGGTCTTCGACCGAGACGATGCCACGGGAACAGTATCAGACGAAACTGGAGAACCTCCGCGACGACGTCCTGTACATGAGCGAACTCGTCGCCGATCGGCTCAGAATGGGCCTCGACGCGCTCGAACGCCAAGACGCCGAACTCGGCGAGCGAGTGATCACGGGCGACGCCGAGATCAACGACCTCTATCTGGAGTTGGAACGGCAGTGTACGGACCTCATCGCGCTCCAACAGCCGGTGGCCGGCGATCTGCGGTTCATCGCCGCCTCGTTCAAGATCATCACGGACCTCGAGCGGATCGCCGACCTCGCGACCAACCTCGGCGAGTACGCCGGCGAGGCCGAACGCGAGGTGTTCCCCGACGTCGACGTCCAACGGATCGGCGACGACACCCTCGAGATGCTCGACGCCGCGGTGAAGGCCTACGCGGAGTCAGACCCGGACCGGTGTCACGCGGTCGCCGAGATGGACGACGACCTCGACGCGGCCTGTGAGGCGGCGAGCGACCTCGTCGTGCGGGACCTGATAGAACAGGACCACCTCGGCGAGGACGAAAGCGTCGACGACGTGGAGGCGACGATGGCGAACGTCTCCCGCCTGTTGTTGACGATCCGCGACCTCGAGCGCGTGGGCGACCACGCGGTCAACATCGCCGCTCGTGCGCTGTACATGATCGAGAACGACGACGAACTGCTGTACTAGACCTCGAGCACCCGCCGTGTTCCGGTCGGTCGCCGGTTCCGACGCGTACATACCACGGCCCGGCGAGAAACGGACATGAGCACGTACACCACGGAGATTCCCGTTCGGTTTCGCGACATCGACGCGATGGGACACGTGAACAACGCCGTGTACGCGACGTATCTCGAACAGGCGCGGACGGACTACTTCCGGGACGTCCTCGAGGCCGACCTCTCGACGGTCGCGACCGTCCTCGCCTCTGTGTCGATCCAGTTCCGACGGCCCGTCGAGCTGGCGGACGGGGCGGTGACCGTCGAGATCGACGTGCCAGAACTCGGCCGGTCGAGCGTGCCGATGACCTACGAGATCCGGACCGGAGACGGGGCCGTCGCCGAGGCGGAATCCGTCCAGGTCGCCGTCGACGACGACGGGTCCTCCCGCCCGATCCCGGACGAATACCGGGAGGCGATCGAGACGTACCACGGGCTCTGAAAGCGGGTCTACGGCTTCCAAAGGCGAGCCCACGGCTTCCGAGAGCCGGACACTCCCTCGGCGTGCTGGAGCAGTCCGCGTGTCCGGACGGCCGGCTACCGAACACACACCTTCTTGCCCGTTCGGGCCCACGTTCCGTCCATGTCGATCCGACTGTACGCCCTCGAGGGATGTCCGTGGTGTGAGAAGGTTCACGACGCGCTCGCCGACGCCGGGATCGAGTACGAGACGACGTGGGTCGATGCGTTACACTCCGACCGCGACGAGGTGAAACGGGTGAGCGGCCAGCGCGGGGTTCCCGTCCTGGTCGACGACGAGCGCGGGGTGACGATGGCCGAGAGCGCGAACGTCCTCGAGTACGTCGAGCGGACGCTCGCATGACGATCTACACCGGCCGCGGCGACGACGGCGAGACGGACCTGCGCGATATGAGTCGGGTATCGAAATCCAGCAACCGGATCGAGGCGTACGGCACCGTCGACGAGGCGAACGCACTCCTCGGGACGATCCGTCCGACCGGCCACGACGACCTCGACGACCTGCTCGAGAGCGTCCAGAACCACCTCCACGTGGTCCAGGCGGACCTCGCGAACCCGAATCCCGCCCCCGACGACCCGGCGGTCGAGTCGGAACACGTCGAGACGCTGGAGGCGTGGATAGACGAGTTCGACGATGAACTGGAGCCGCTACGATCGTTCGTGCTCCCCGGCGGCGGGCGGGCGGGCGCGGCGCTTCATCACGCCCGCACGGTGGTCCGCCGCGCTGAGCGTCGTACTGTCGACCTCGCTCGCTCCGAACCGATAAACGAGACCGTCGTCACCTACCTCAACCGGCTCTCGGACCTGCTCTTCACGCTCGGTCGGGTCGCGAACGCGCGCGACGGCGAACCCGAGGAGTCGCCGTCGTACTGACCAGATGCGGCCGGGACTCGTAACCGATCGGAAACACGAACTTGAACGCACACGTGATCGCCACTCACGGTAGTGAGCTGGCAATCGCAGACAATCTCCAATAGCCGGCACAGAGATGGGTATTTTCGTGTCCCCTCGTCATTGTGTCCACAGGGACTATCTCGTGTCAAAAAAACTGGTTGGATAGAATGCTCGATGTTACCATCGGTGTCCCACTCATCATCTTGCTGGTGGCGATTGCCTTTCTCTCCGGCATCGGCATTACGACGATCGGTCCAGGAGGTATCTTTCTGACAATCGCGTTATATTCGCTCACACCCGTTTCGTCGGGAACAGTTGCGGGAACCGCACATGCCACGTTTATTTCGGCTGGTCTCGTCGGAAGTGCTGTATACGTTCACTCCGGCGAGATGAAAACCGGAGAAGCACGTATGATGGCGCTCATACTCAGTCTCTCAAGCATCATTGGAGCCCTCATCGGTACATACGTGAACTCCTTCGTCCCGAGAACGATCTTCGGACTCCTATTGGGTATCGTTGCGATGTCGACCGGTATCACAATCATCTATCGTGAACGACGAGATCTCAGCCCAGTGTACCAACTAAACGTAGCGAGACGAGAGGGACAGGTCATCCTCGGCGTCTTAGGATTCGCTCTCGGAGTCATAAGCAGTCTATTAGGTGTTGGGGGTCCTGTGATCGCGGTTCCGGCACTGATCCTAATCGGGGTCCCAATGTTGTTGGCTCTTGCTGTCGCGCAGGTACAATCGATCATCATTGCAACGTTTGCGACTACCGGATACCTCATTCAAGACAACGTGTCGGTTCCACTCGTAGCGTTAGTTGGTCTCCCGTTACTCGCAGGCGTCGTCGTCGGATGGAAGGTGGCTCACCTCATTGACCCTGCGAGATTAAAAACGGTGTTAGGAATCGTACTCATCGTCGTGGGGCCCTATCTTACGCTGTAGCCAACGTCTGCTCCATACGCGCGTAGAGCCAGCAGTCGTTTCGTGTGGTGCTTTCGATGTCCATCGCTCGGCACACTTCCTCACGACATACAGACTGGCCGTCAAGTACTTCTCGTAGCATCGGAAAACCAGAGATATATACCGGTAAAACGGCTACGACGAACGATCTCTGCTGGACGCCCGCTGAACGAAGGCATCCGGCCTCTGCCGTGTCACCGGGCGTTTGCGCGTCTACGATCACACGCACGATGCGCAGTTGGATCGCGAATTAGACGGACAGCAGTGGATGGTCGAGTCCGTCTTTTGACGCATCAGTATCGATTCGACCCCGGCATCCACTCCCGAGAATAATGCCGTTCTGCAAACCCCTGTTGACCATCCTGTGTACGCCCCAAAATAACCACACAAACGGTGACCAGTCCGGATGAGTCCCCTGAATGTTCAGTTGTTGTACTGTTTTGTAACGATTCGATAAGGAAATCAGGGAAACATCGTGATCACTCTTATACTGAGCCAGTATCCGTTCCGCACCAGTCCATAGCCGTGAGAGCGAGGGTCTGTGCCGTCTCGACGAGTGAATCGATCTCAACGTACTCGTCTGCGGCATGTCCACCCTGACCGCGTGGACCGACCGATATGGCCGGAATATCGTAGTAAAGTTTGTAGAAGCGCTCATCAACTCCGCCGAGTCCACCAGCATATGCCGTCTCGCCACCGGTTATCGATTCTGCATGTTGCGTTGCGAGTTGGACGATCGCTTCATCGGTATCGACCTCGTGCGGTTCGGCATCCCAGCCGAACCACTCGATCTCGGGTGGGTGCTCGCTCATCCACTCGTCGTTGTTAGCGACGTCCCAAATTGTATCCAGAATTTCTTGTCGAACTTCCTCGCTGGTCTCACCCGGCGGCCAACCGACTCGACCAGTAAGGACGGCCTCGCCGGGGACTTTCGAGACCCAGTCGCCGGCTTCAGCGACACTGATACTCAAGTTTGTGACGCTACCCTCCGCGCGCGGATCTCGGTTGACGGCATGCGAGTAGGAGATGCGCTCTCGACGCTTCGTGTCGAGTTCCTCTAGTGCCTGATAAATCTTGGTAGCGTTGCCGATCGCGTTCTCACCAGCATATTTGCGGGCAGTATGTGCTGCCTCGCCCGGAACGGTAATTCGGAAGTAGGACACGCCTGCCCCGGCGATTCCAATATTCGGGATTCCGAACGGTTCACAGATGATCGCGGCGTCGGGTTGGTAGCCCCGCTCGAGCGCGGAGAGAACGCCGCCGATCCCTCCCGCTTCTTCTTCGATGGTCGTCTGGAGAAACAGGTCTCCTTCCAGTTCAATCCCAAGTTCCTCCAACACCTCGTAAGCGTGGACGAAGGCAGCGATTCCTCCCTTCATGTCTAGGGTCCCTCGTCCGTACATCTTTCCGTCCTCGATCGTCGAATCCCAGGGATCGTACGTCCAGTTGTCCAGCGGTTCGGGATTAACGACGTCGATGTGTCCGCTGACCGTCAAGGATCGACCGTCACTGTTTCCCTCACGTTTCGCGACGATGTTTTCACGTCCTTCGTAGCCGTACTCCTCGTATGTGACAGTCTCGAAGTAGCCAGGATGGTCCGCAAGTTCCTCGGCTGTTGGTTCCCACATGTCGATCTCAAGATCAAGGTCGTCAAATCGGTCGAGAACGACCGCTTGACCGGGTTGTTCCGTGCCAGATACCGATCGTGCGGCGACTAACTCGGTGAGAAAGTCGACCATTCGATCCTGCTTCGCTTCGATCCGTTCACAGACTTCCGATCTCATACGGAAATCAATGCCATCTCCTGTAGTATATAATTTTTCACCGATGTATATTGGATAGCATCTCGTTTGTCGGGTGTGTATTGAATCTGGTACAATATTTTCCGGTAGAAATATAAGTTATATTATATTCTCTGATTCATTTCCGCTCGATCGCGCCGGCAGTAGACCCAACCGAAGTTGTTGATAAACGGTATCTTCTTACGTTTCGATTCGAGACCGACTCTGTGTGGTATACGTGAGCAAAGATATACAGAACACGGTTACCGAGAAGATCGCGGAGAGTCAAGACGAGCTGGTTGACCTGGTTGTTTCCCTCGTCGAACAGCGGACCGATGGAGGAGACGAGAAACGAGGCCAACGTATCGTCATCGACGAACTCGAGGCGATGAATCTAGAGCCGGATGTCTGGGAGCCGGATGTCTCTTCGCTCCGTGATCACCCCGGCTATTTCGATACTAAAACGTACGATGAGTACGGATATGAGGACCGACCGAACGTTGCCGCCGTCGTCGAAGGCACCGCCGAAGGGCGGTCACTTGGGCTCTCCGGTCACATCGACGTAGTCTCGGTCGACGAAAACAAGTGGACGTACGATCCGTGGGAGGGAACCGTCGAGAAGAACCGAATCTACGGGCGTGGGTCCTGTGACATGAAAGGTGGTCTCGCCGCCAGTATTCATGCCGTCAGAGTACTCAACGAACTCGACATCGAGCTGGAGGGAGACCTGATCCTCCAGTCCACCATCGACGAGGAGGCCGGTGGGACCGGGGGCGTTCTCTCCGCGCTCGAACGCGGCTATCAGCCCGACGCCGCAATCATCACGGAACCGTACCTGATCCCGAACATCGGTATCGCGAGCGCCGGTGTTCTCTATTTTCGCATCACCGTCGAAGGGTATGCGGCACATGCCGCACATGCGTATGAAGGTGTGAACGCAGCATGGAAAGCCACACGAATTTTCGAGGCTCTGGAAGAACTCGAAGACGAACGACAACGACAGACGTCGTTTCAGCCGGTGGTCAATGAGCGCCCCGAGGCAGAAGGGAACGTGACCAATCTGAATGTGGGTATTTTCCAATCGGGAGATTGGCCGTCCACGGTGCCATCAGAGGCGACGCTGGAGTGTCGGATGGGCTGGCCACCGGGGGAAACGCGTGCCGAGGTACGCACGCAGATCGAAAAGACGATTCAAGAAGTCGTCGAAGCGGATGAGTGGCTCTCAGAACACCCGCCCGAAGTCGAATGGTTCGGTTGGAGTGCCGAGCCACATGAGGTCGATCGTGACGCCGAAATCGCACAGCTGGCTCGCCGCAACGCGGCCGAAATCGTCGGTAGGGAAGGGCATTGGGTCGGCGGACTCGCCGGTTTAGACGAGCGATTCTACACCAACTACTACGACATCCCCTGTCCCAGCGTCGGTCCTCGTGGGGACAACATTCACGGTGCGGACGAATACGTCGAGATCGACTCGCTCGTGGAGACCGCACAGACGATCGCACTCACTGCTATCGACTGGTGTGGCGTCGTCGATGAGTAGGTAAGATCCACGACGCCCCTACGACGGGTCCGTTTCTGCTACCCAAAGGATTAATCGGATATCTCGTGAGTCGGGAGACGATGAGTG
>NZ_QMIM01000045.1 GCF_003287355.1 Halorubrum sp. 48-1-W | reverse complement strand
TAGACACACCTTCAGCAAGCAGACGTTCTAACTAAGCGGCTTTGTGAAGTACTGAACTTTGAGCCAAGAGTTCGAGGAAGTAGCACCACCAATACCCAACGAAATGACGGAAGGGCATGCAGAATTGGACGAGGCAGCCTTCAATCGTGAGGAACTTGGGGGAGAGTGGCTCCTTTTCCCGAAGCGACAGATGATCGGTACGGTGTGGCAAAGAGTATTAGAACTCGTCGCTGACGGGAGACTCTACGATGCTCAAGTCGGTACTGCGTGGCACCACGAAGCTCGGAGCTCTAGGTCGAAGCGCTATTACATGGGAATAGCGGTTCCCAACTATTTCGATGTTAGTGACGTCTATCGGGTAGGAGACTTGATTACGACTGAGGATATCGTAGGCGATGACCAGGTGTTTTTCTTCAAGCCGTTACTTTATACGCGTCTGGGTATCCACCAGCGTAATGCAGAGAGTTACGGAATCGATTCATCCACCCGTTATACGTTTAGTGCACTTAGGGATCTAACAATGGATTGACCTCTCTCCCCGTCAGATTAACCTGTTGATACTAAGGGGAAACTTCTCAATTGAAGTATTGTACGTCAGGGTACTCCGTACTCACTGGTCCGTGCTTCACCCGGTTAAAGAACGATTTGAATGGCAACAGAGTAGACTGACTGCTCTTGAGCTGAACTACGTTCTATTTGGAGGTTCGTCCTCTGTGCTATATTCTACGATTCTATCCCAACTACTCCAGAATAGAAAGCTATCTTAGAATAGTATAAATACAATAAATAAAATTCTATCTATACTATCCACCACAGAGTTAAGTCGAGAGGGGTTGATACTGCTGAATAGTATGAGTGGCTCAGATAGCGTGAATAGCATAGATAAAACGAATAGCCCAAATAGCCCATATAATTCGATACAGACCGATGGGAACTCTCGGGCGGTTTCGGTGTGTATGCTGAAGGGGGGTGTCGGCAAATCGACGATCGCTGTCAACCTCGCCCGGCAACTTGCCGCCCACGACCACGATGTGCTCCTCATCGATCTTGACCCGAACGGCCACGCGTCCGTTGGGCTGGGTTTTGACGACCAGTATCACAACACCGAGGAAACAATCGGCGACGTCTTCTTCGACGATGCTGACCCGACTTCTGTTGTCTACGATACCAGCTACGAGTTCGATATTCTCCCGTCCAGCGAGGATTTAGAACAGGTCGAGCGGGAGATCGTCGTGGGCGACGTGTTCCAACCCTCTGCGCTGCTCAAACGGGAAGTGGTAGACCCACTCCTCGGGGACACGTACGATTACATCGTCACGGATTCGCCGGCGTACCGATCCCGACTCACGGACAACGCGCTGGTCGCGACGGCGAATCTGGTGCTTCCGCTCGCCCCTGGGAACGAGGCGATGGCCGGCCTAGAGCGGACCATCGAGCGACAGATCTCTCCGCTTCGGCAGCATATGGACGTCGACGTCCTAGCGCTGGTTCCGAATATGTTGAGCGGGCGTATTGACCAGCAGACCCAGGATCGCCAGCTCCTCGAACGTCTCAACTCGCACGATAACCTTCAGGACCGCATCCCGAACTTCGCGCGAATCACAGACTGGGAGGCCGTCGACGCCGGCGACCTCAGCCCCTCACCAGGCATCCGGGACCGGACCAACATCACGAAGGCCTACGGCGAGCGCAAACCCCTGCTGGACTACGATCCCGCCTGTGACCAGCTGAAGTGTTTCGACGAACTGGCGCACATCGTCGAGGCAGGGGAGGTGGTCCGCCATGGCTGAGGACGATCCGTTTGCCGACCTCGGGGAGACGCTCGAAGACGACCCAGAGGAGGGGCAATCGCAAGCAGCGTCAGAGTCAGGCTCTCCCACCACGGAGAGCAGTAGCTCTGAGGAACCCAGCGAGAGCTACGATCCTGTGACCGATACTGCTTTTTCATACGAGGCAGCCAAGCAGCGGCCCTTCTACGCTCGTGAAGAGAGCATCAACGACTTCGACTCTTGGATGAAGTACGAACTCGAACGCGAGCTCAACCAACGAGGCTACCAGAATATCGTAGTTCGAGAGATGACGGATGCGCTTCTTCGAACCGTCGTCGAAGAGGGCCTCGTGGAAGAGGTCGCAGAGCGATTCGAGCAGGCTCGGTCTGCTCGTTCTGAATCGGATGAATAGATTACTATTTTAGAATAGCGTTCTATTCATAGATGCCGTAATCAGCAGACGGAGTCCGTATTAGGGGCTGAATACCTGCCAGACCGAGTCGAGACGCCGTGGCGAGATTGAGTATAGCGGCATACAGTTTATAAGTCCAGATTCCGGGGTTTGGAACCCTGAGAACGTTGGAAACGGGGGTTTCGTCGTATAAACAATTTGCTGTGTCTTAGAAGAGAAAGACACACCAAACTGAAGTGGGTGGCCGCCGTCTACGAATCCATCCCGATGACAGCCGCCGAACCCGGGGCTTCACCCGGCGAAACCGACCTCCAGGCCGCCATCGACGCGCGTCTGGCCAGCCTCGACTCCGGCAACTACCGGGCGAACAACCGAGTCGTCCTCGACACCTTCGCGGAGTACCTGGAGGACTACCGAGGGATCACGGACCTCGAGGACCTGGCTGTCATCGACTGCCGGCGGTACGCCCAGCACCTGCGGGAACGGGTTCACGACGAGGACGACGCTCTTTCAGCAGCCTCGGCCCACGCCAACGGACCGTACTTCACCATCGTCCGGGCCTTTCTCGGCTGGTGTGTCGACGACGAGCGGATCGACGCGAACCCGGCCCGACCGAACCGTGTGAAGGAGGTGTTGCCGGAACACCACGGCGATCACGACCGACAGTTCTGGTCGGCCGTAACACGAGAAGCGCTGCTGGAGTTCGTCGACGAGCGAGCGTACGCGACGCTGGAGGAGTCGGCCGACAACCAGGAGCGGGCGTTCCGGGACCGGGCCATCGTGACGATGCTCGCGCTGACCGGCGCTCGCGGCGCCGAACTGTTCGCCGACCCGCGGGACGACCACCGCAACGGCCTCCGGTGGGAGGACGTCGACCTCGAACGGGGCGTCGCCGTCGTCTTCGGAAAGACTCGCGAACGACAGCCGATCCCGCTGACTGACCGGGTCCTCGACGCCCTCGAGCGCCACCACTCGGTACTCAACCCTGCTGGCGAGGACTGGCCGGTGTTCCCGACGCGGCATCACGCATCGCTCGCGAACGCCGCCGAGGAGGGGCTCGACGCTCGGGGGTGGGACGCCGAGGTGATCGAGACGGCACTCGACGAGTCGACGTCGATGGCAGTCCTCCGCGACCACGGGATCGCGCCGCCGGCGCTCTCGAAGAACGGGGCTCGATCACTGATGAAACGACTCTGCGATGCGGCCGACCTCAACATCGACGGGGAGTATCTCAAACCCCACGGCGGCCGACGTGGCCTCGGCAGCGACCTCTACGCGCAGGACGCCGAACTCGCCCAAGAGTTGCTCAGACACGAGTCGATCGAAACTACTCATGAATCCTACCGCGAGCAGAACGTTGCCGAACGCCGGGAGCGACTGGAACGAGCGCTCGACAAGTAGTATCGGCTCTACCTGCTATCAGGTGGTTTCGAGGATACAATTGAAACCACTCAGAACGGTTCGGCAGTATCCTTTTGCGGCTCGGCAGACTTCGTTCGGATATGACTCTCGAGGGGACTGCCGAACACGCGGTCGCGTCGGCAGGGATGCACGGCGCCGCCACAGCCGACGACATCGACGGTGGGTTCTCCGACGAGGACATCAAGGCCTGGATGGAGACCGCGGTCGACCCAATCGAGTCAGAGATAGGAGAAGACGACGAAGAGCACAATCCCGAATGACCGGCCCCCTCTAACGCAGACTGATCCAAAGTAGCCGGCAAATCATTCTACTCGCCGTCATGGAAGGTCTTCGGTCACGTCGACGAGCTCCTCCTCGGTTTGCCAGCGATACAGCCGTCCTTCCTGATCGAACAGTTCGAAGACGCCGTCCTGCATCCACCCAAAGGGGTGTTCTTCATCCTCGTACTCTCGTTTGAGGACGTGGCTCTTCGCGAAGAACTCCGTCGTGCCGACGAGCAACCCCTGCTCGACGAGAAAGTCGCTCGGCTCCTTCTCGGCGACCCCGACGAGGTACGTCACGATGTCGCCGATCAGGCAGAACTTCTGGATGCTGTTGTCCCACTCCCCGCGGATGTCGACCATTCGGAAGGCGTAGGCGTCCTGTCGCCGGTTGAGACGGTCGACGACCAGGTTCAGCCGGCGGATCGGCTCCCGGTCGTAGTTCCCGAGCACGAAATACGAACGGTCGTTCTCGTAGACCGGTGTCAACTCGCTCAGGGCGTGGAGGATCTCCTCGTTGTCCGCCAGCGAGATCTCTTCGTCGTCGAGTTGGTCCTTCGCACTCTTCAGAACGTCCTCGGGAACGGGCGGCTCCTCGTCGGGCATACGTGGTCGGTCTCACTGTCGTGAGATATGATTTATGAAGTAATTTACCGAGTCAAGTGCGACTGGTTTACTCTGGAGTGATTTACCCAAGAGTAAACTACTTGCCATCGAAGTGCGTACTGTGTCGTATGAGTACCGACCTGGGGACCGCCGAGGAGATGGAAACCCGCGAACTCGTACACTTCGTGACCCAGCAGACGCGGTTCGCACTCATCAATAACATCCTCCAGCATCCCGAGCAGCTGCCGTCGATGTACGAACTCGAAGAACTCAACCCCAGCGTGAGCGACGCCACTGTCTACAAGCACATCCAGAAGCTCATCGACGCCGGCATCGTCGGCGAGGTCGCCCTGGACGATGACCAGCGCCGCCAGGGCTACCCCTGGAAGTTCTACGGACTCACCGACGAGGGACGGGCGTTCCTGGAGGAGCACAACCTGCTCGCTGCAGAGGAGACCCTCCAGCAGATCTACAACACCATCTCCGACAAGCCCGAGAAGATGGTCAAGTACGAGAACGCCCCCCGTCCCGGCGACGTCTGAGGTTCGGAATCGACGTCGATCCTGACGCCGGCGTCGTCGGTGAGGGAGAGAGAGTTCAGCCACCGTCTCACTGATGCGTACAGTCAAGCACTCGTGCAGCGAAGCTCGGAGGATGGCTGAAGAGACACTCTTCGCGTTCGAGCGTGACATGACGACAGCTGAAGTAGCCGAGTACCTACGGACCGTTGCGGATCGTCTCGAATCTGGCGAGGAGTTCACGCTGGAGTCTGGCTCCGAGTCGGTGACGCTCACGCCTCCGAGCCGCATCGAGTTCGAGGTCGAGGTCGAACGCGAGACCTCGGACTCCGGCGGGTCGGGAGAGATCGAACTCGAGTTCGAACTGGAATGGGACGAAAACGCAGACAGTACTGGCGACCTGACTATCGAATGACTCCGATCGAATAGCCCGGACCCGACATCCACGGGGACTAACCAGCGAGATCGTCTCGATCAGTGCTCCCGGTCCTCCTCGGCAAGCAGTTTCTCCCGGGCTGAGTTGATATTCGAGCGGACGGCATCCTCGGTCACGTCTCGGATTCGGGCCCACTGGCCGATGGCGTAGCGCTCGGCTTCCTCGACGACGACCCAATCGACCGCCTCGTGGACCGAGCAGTCGCCGGCGATTAGCTCAGCAAGTCGCTCGAGAAAGTCCTGCTCCTCCCACGCGAGCGCGACGTCTTCGAACTCGTGCGCGTCACGATCGTATGCAGCGAATAGTTGGACGGCGCCATCGCGCTCCAAGTCGGCTCGGACATGCGCTGGCAGTGACGCCAGCGCTGCGTGCGGGAGGGGGTACGCCGGAACGTCGTGCAACGAGGCGACATCGAAGGGGGTCAAGCCCCGATGTGAGATGTCGCCGAACTTCATCAGGTAGCCAGTCTCCGCAGCGAGTTGGGTCCGCCCCTCAAGGAGGTGCTCGGCGAGCTCGGGGTAGTCGTCGCGGTCGACCGAGCCAGTCTTGAAGATCGTCACGAAGTCGCGGTCACCGCCGGATCCGGGTTTGACTGCCATGGGAACACACCACGTAGTCAGTTGTCCGTCGTGGTGGGATATGAGTATGTGCCAGCGAGCCCTCGAAGATAGCGGGTCATTCGTTCTCTCGGAGCGTCGCTGCACGGGTGGCTAGCAACCGGAGCACCCACCATCGTTGCTGATGCTGATTCTCGTGAGCGACGTATGCTCGAACGGTCTCAATGTCGTGCATACAGACGACACCAGCGCGGATCAGCCGCGGGTGGTCGGTCTCGAGGAACTTCTCCGGTGGAAGCTTCTCTCGAATCCCGCCAGTATCTGTGCTCCTCACGGTGCCTCCTCCGGAGGCCCGATTCGCGGGCTCCGTTTGCGTAGAGTTACCCCACAAAGTCGACTGATTGAGAATCGTGGGGTAACTTGGCTCTTCGTGGGCCGCCTCGCTCGTGATCGGGACACGAGTTAGTCCTCGAAGAGGAGTCGAATCGAGGTGGAATCGCCTTCGAGCGTCTGCTGATCCGGATCGTTAGTCGGGGACAGGAGACACTGTTGGTCGGCCCGTGACTCGATCCGTCGAAGTGGCCGGTCGTCGACGAAGGCGTCGCTCGCAGGCACCGCCAGTCTAGATCGCGGGAGCGAAGAATCGACCCGGAGGCCGTATCCAACCAGCGTTGGCTCTGACGGTGGCGTCTCAGCCGACAAGCCGTCGGTGTCGAACTGCGTCTGTCGAAAATCGTGAGCCGAGCGGCCACAGCGCGTTGATCGGGTCGAAGAACTCGTATGGTTGGGTTGCTGAGTCATCGTAGTTGGGGGGCCCATCTGAGGGGTTCCCTCATGCCGTTGGAATCGATAAATTGCTATAGACAGGACTCACCGATCAATCTCTGGAGCATCACAGCGATTTCGTGACGAACACGCCCGAGTTGTCGATGTACGGGCCCTGAATGCTCGCCGTCAGCGCGTCGGGGCGACCTCCCTCGAATCGCCCGCTGATAGTGAACGAGATCGCCCATGGGCCCCGACCTGCCGGGTTGTCCGGCGTCCGGCAGGACTCGATCGCTCGAGTCTCGGCGTACACCCGGGCGTGGCGACCGTCGACGACGACCGTCCTGAGCCCGACAGTGTCGCACTCCCACTCAACGTGCCCCGCCCGCGCACCTCGAAGCGAGTGTCTTCGACACCGATCGAGAGCTGGTCGTCTAGCCGGTGCATACTATCTCGCCGACGTTCCTCGACCACACGAACAGTCACTCCGGTCAGCGCAAGTCCGTCGACGGGGTCTTCGTACGGAGCGTCGTTTGTCGGCGAACTATTGACCGGCCCCTCAGTCTGAAGCGCAGGCATCGGTCCCTCCGGTGTGGACTGTTCGTCGGTGTCAGTCGGACTCGTCGGGGATGGGTCAGCGGGCGTCGTCGAAACCGGGGTCTCGTCCGTCTCGGTCGTCGTCGAGGACCCGCCTGATGACGGATCACTACTGCGACTCTCGGATGAGCCGAGGAGTTGCATACAGCCAGCGAGCCCGCCGAGTCCGGCAGTCGCAACGGCACTCAGTATACGTCGGCGGGAGCGCCCGGCCCGAGACAGCAACCGGCTCGGCGGGAATGCTTTGCGAGGAGGTCGTGTCGGTGTCGTCATATCGAATCACGCTCGGGAGGGATCTCCCGCTGAGAGTCAAACGCATGCGTCGGGCCGGTGATCCGAACGGATGTACCCGAAACGATGGCATGTCTCTCTGCGGTTCCATGTGGAACCTCGAGGATCCACCGCGCTCGCCCGGTGTAGTGCGTGAGCTCGTCGTCGGGGACTCCGGGTTCGGTCGTCGCCGAGCGGACTGTTGTAACGGTCCCCGAGCCATCGATGAAGACGACGTCGATGGGGTAGTGCATCTCCCGCATCACAATTGCCCGGTCGGCGGTCTCCTGGTCGTAGACAAATAGGAGGCCTGTATCGGCAGGAAGCGACTCAGTCCCGCTCAGGCCCTGGTAGCGCTCGGGGCCGGTGTCGGCCACCCAGACATCATAGACCCACAGAGTCTGCCCGCGCTGATTTTCGAAGAACACCCGATGGGATGGCGAGTCCTCGTTGATGACCGACGACTCGATTTCCGGTGAGGACGCTCCAGCGCCGGAGAGAACGGCAGCGATAGCGACAGCGAAGACCGTCGCTCCGACGACCAGTACCGCGACGACCGTTGTTCGGCGCGCAGACACAGAGACGGAGGTTCCGCCTAGATCCTCGCGATCAGACGGGCCAGCAGTCGATACAGAGTGGCTTTTGTCGGCCATCGTCTCGTGATACTAGAACTCGGCCGTACAGGGGCATGAACGTTCAGAGAGTACGCACTGCGTACATCGTTTCGAACACCCGCTCCACACCCCGTGTGCGATATGAATCCGGTGATACCGGAGTTGCCGGCTAATTTGGACACCCCGCGTGCAAGATGAAATCCCGTGAGCTTCTCGGAGCCACCCCCCGTGTGAGAGATGAAACGGTTGATACGTTCGGGGGGCACCCCGTGTGCGATATGAAATCGTGTTTAGCATTGTCAGACAAATATATTCGAAGTGGTAGTTTGGAGAGACATTGGGACGGGCTCACGAGGAGCCGAGACACACCCCGTGTGCGAGATGAATTCGCAGACCTCGTCGGGAAGACACCCCGTGTGCGAAATGAAATTCGAGATGCTCGAAAATATTCTGCTGAAACTAGGTATCGAAGAACTCCTCGATCTGGGCGTTCACCACAGAGCGGATGAGGTCCTCATCGTGACCGGCCTGTTCGAGCCGGAAATCCTCGCGGAGAGTCTCCGCGACGACCGACGGGTCGTCGACGAACGCGTACTCCTTGTGAACACCACCGCCGTAGCCCCGGCCTCGCTTCTTTGACGTCACGAAGTTGTACGTCTCCGCCTCGTTCATATACCGAAGATAGGAGTCACGGGACTTCTCGTCGGCATCCAGCAGGTCTGTGATGTACTGATACACGCGGTACGCCACAGTACTGGGGACCGTACTTAACGATCGAGTCGAGTAGACCGGGATGATAGCGGTCGCGTACAGCGAGAGCTTCTTCTGCGTCGAGAGACCCTGCATCTGGGTGAGTGTACGGTCGCGCTCGGCCTCCTTCTGCGCGTCCCGGACGTGTTCTTCGCGGATCCGGTCCTCATCGCGACGGTCGGCGATCTCGCCGGCCTTTCGGAAGAGGTCGATTGCCTTTCTCGCGTCTCCGTGGTCCTGTGCGGCAAGAGCTGCGCTGAGCGGGATGATACCGTCCTCGAGGACGTCGTCCTGATATGCGTCCTGCCGACGCTCCAGAATGGATTGGAGTTGGTTCGCGTCATAGTCTGGAAAGACGATGTCTTGCGGATTGAACGAACTCTCCGCTCTGCCATCGAGCTCCTCCATGAATCGAGGATCGTTGGTCAGGGCAGCGACCGAAACGTGGCCTTCGATCCGGCCTAGTTGAGATGCACGCGAGAGCTGGTACAGCAGTTTCGAGTAGGCAGGTTCGTCGTTGGGGTCTCGCTGGCGACCAGCAAGCAGATCGATTTCGTCGAGGATGATGATCACGGAGTCAAAGTGTTCGGAGAGAATCTCGTAGAACCGGATGAGCTTCTGGTCGGTAGAGACCCCACTCTCGGGGACGCCCACCTCAACGCCTGCCTGGGCGGCGGCATTCTCGACGAGCCGGTAGACCGCCCGGTCGTGGGACTTGATCGTCTGGCAGTTGATTTTGACCACGCCAAACCGGATGTCCTGCCCCTCAGCGAGTTCGATGACCTGCTCACAGACCGCGTTAATTATTAGCGACTTCCCGGTCCCCGACGGTCCATAGAGCAGCATGTTCGGGGGACGGTTCCCCTGTAGCGTAGGACGGAGGTAGGTGATGGTGTCGTCAAGCTGCTCGTCCCGACCGACGATCCGGTCCTCGTCGATAACTGTGTCCGGGTCGAGCAGGCTCTTGTTCTTGAAAACGGAATTCTGGACGCCTTCTTGGAGACGACCTTTGATCGACTGAGAGAGAGATTGTTGTCCATCACCGTCGCCGTCGCCCATAGTAGCCTGATATACTGCGTTTTATAAATAAGTGGCGGGGACCGCGTGCGAGATTAAATCCGCCGGGATCGGACGATACAGGCAGTATATCGAGGTTACGTTGTCCTATTCTCGAACCGTGGGCGAAGTCAAATCACCAGACGACACCCCGTGTGCGATATGAAATCTGCTCGGTTAGGTAGATGTCGTGGACCCGACGCACGGTGCGTCGATAGTCGGGTCGATGTCATGGTGACGTGCTTGCGGATGGGACTGACCAAGACCTCGAGCACGGGAGGTTTCGGCAAGCGTTGGATGACGGTGGTACTCGGCAGGGATGTCGAGAAGGTAGAAGTACAGAGAGATCGGCGGACGGATAACCCCCACACCCCGTGTGCGATATGAATTCCCGTCAGAGGAGGACGTCCTACAGGGCGAGAAAACAGTACCCAACACACGGGAGACGGCCAGAGACGCCACGTATCGACGGGAAGACGCGGAACCACTACAGCTCCAGAACGCGAACACTTGACGGATACTCGACCGAACCAATCGTTCGGTCGTTTTCCGTCTAGGTCTATTACGGCTATGGTTCAAACGCTTATTACTTGAAGGTTTCCTTCACTAGTACCTTATCTCAAATCTGCCGTCTTACGGTGTCTCTCTCGCGATTCCCGTGGATGTGGGCGAGTCAGCGGCTCTTGCGCCGATGCCCCCTCCCCTGTCTGTTCGAGATTTCATATCGCACACGGGGTGTGGGGGTTCCGTCCCCAGTCCTCGTCTGGCGGTCTCCACGACCGTCCAGGTCTTCTTACATTCTCTCACCCATCACGGCCTGTCACGACTGCTGTCTCACTCGACAAATTCTGCAACCGTCCTGTGACGAGCAGATATTCGCTCCCCGACGACGCCGCTCGAGACCTGATGTATCGACCAGTTCTCCGACTCACCGAGTATTCACGAACCCTTCTTGAGGGGGTATCGTGTGGCAGCTACTCCTCGGGTGTGGTAATCCGGAGCTTCCCCGCGACTTCATACAGCCACCCCGAGTTCAGGAGCTGGTCGATCGCGTACTCCGCGTCATCTGGGTTGTCCGGAAAGTCCTCGTGACCAATCAGCGTATCGCGAGCGCTATCACGTGGAAGTCCCTCGCCGTGGCCACCCTCCGTGATCTCGGACGAGAGGATTTCGTACCCGCGCTCTATCCAGTCGGGCAACGATCGCGGTTCATCCGAAAACATAGCCCCTCACACTCGATCACTCGTGATGCCAATTCGTCCTCTTGTGGTGTTAAACACCCGCAATTTGGCTGACGGACGGCTGACACGCTCTTCCGAGTGGTTGTCCCGGAAATGATCGCTCGTGACCGACGAAGTTGAGTGGTGAGTTACCCCACGATTTTAGAATTATATTCTGTACTGTGGGGTAAATACTGCGCTCAATCGACCGACGACACCGAGATTCCTGTACCGGCCACTATCCTTCGACACTCCCGTCAGGTGGGTGCCTGAGCACGACCCTATCCGGACCAGCTTCGAGAACATCCCCGTCAGGGAAGCGGTACCGTGTGGTCCGCACTTCGAACCCAACTAACTCCTCGTACAGGAACTGGTCACGTTCCTCGACGGTCATCGCGGCAGCTTCGCGGACAACCGCCCGGACGTAATCAGCAATGATTGGCGGGACAACGACCTCGACTTCACTCTCGATGACGTGCTCGTCCCGGATTTCGGGGCCACGTTCGAGCAGGGCGTAGTGGTCAGCGAGGCTGGATTGCATGTCCGATAGGTCGGACTGGATCGCGTCGAGATCGACGTCGCCGTCGTCTGGAGACTCCTCACCAGATGGAGACATGTGATCTCTTGACGGGGAGACCGATTAATAACTCCGCTCGTGACGAAAAATTCTCTTGTCCGAGTCCGGCCGGATTCCGAGTGATTGAAATTTAACTGTCGCTGAGTTACCCCACAGAGACGAACAGGATCGTTTTGTGGGGTAACCTCGTGGCGATCTACGTGCGCAGATCCTCTCGCTGGAGACTCATCGGTGAAGTTCCGAGTTGGTCCGAGGCGTGTGACGGCTGGCGATGGCCGGACTCACGAACCGTCGCGCCCGATGCGGGATGTCCAGTCCCCGAGTGACCGGCAGGAAAATCGAGTCGACGCCGCCGGCAATGATAGACGCGAGCAGCTCGTGTTTACACAGTACCCGCCAGAGCCGATCGTGTTTATACGGACACGAGCAGACCAGCCCGTCCGACCAGGGCAATAGCGGATATCGGCTTCCGCTGGCGTACTCACCGACCAGCAGCGGAGCCGGGAGGTCGATTCCGAAGTCGCTCGGCAACGGTGCACACTCGACGGCGCTCGAGGAGAGATTGCGTTCGTGAACGACGAATCGACCGGGGATCTCGTGTTCTCGTACGACCGTCCGGACGTCAGCCCCGTCGTCGACGACGACCATTCCGACGAATGCGTTGTGCTCAGTAAGTTCGTCGATGTCGGCGCTACGTCCGACCGACGGCGGTAGGAGCGAGCCGTATGAGGAACGTTTGAGGACGTGATAGAGGTTCATCCATGGGATGACCGTCGAGTACCAGCGTTCGCGACGTGCTCGTTCTTCCTCGAGGGCAGCAGACGGATCATCAGTTTCCCGGCACATCTGTAACCGGTGAGCGAGAAATGCGGGGACGTCGTCCAACTCTGCTGACGGGTCTGCTTCGACACGGTCGTAGTACCGTCGTTCCTCGGCGAGAGTTCGCCGACACGATTCCTCGGCGTACAGCAAGCCGAACGGCTTCGATTGGCCTGCCTCTCGCCACGGATCAGCCTCACTGGAATCGGCCGTCCACGGGTTGTACTGGTCAAGGAGCTGTGAGCGATGAACTGGACCCGCGGTCATGAAATCGAGTCGGATGCGATGTTCGATCGGTTCGATGGTCGGTGGCTTGTCGTCGACGTCGTAGCGGTGCTGCTGATCGGTCTTCGCGAGCGCTCCTGGCGGGAGCGAGAGCGGCGGAAGGCTCCCCTTGCTGGAATGAATTCGTCGTGTCGTCATGGCCTCACTCCCCTGTTGGGGGATAAACCGGCACGAGGCCGCACTGAGACGCCCATGTAGACTGTTCTCCGCCAAATCAGAGCGGACGGGTCACAGTCCGGTCAGAAGACTCGCAAACTGGTCGAGACGATCGTCGATGGCGCTGACGTCGTAGACCGCCGCCTGTCGTTCATAGTACGGCGTCAGCGCCGATGCTTCGGGAGCTAACGTCCCAGGGTCACAGTCGGTCGCGATGGTCAACGAGCACACCGGAGCGTACGATGCCTGGAGCTCGCGCGTGACCGCCTCGATGTCGCTGGGACGGTCGTCGGTGACGGTGATGATCAGTGGTTCGTCACGCTGTGTCTCGACAACCATCCTGGCGAGCCCGATTGCCTCGGCTAGCGGTGTCCCACCACCACAGCCAGTATCGAGCAATGTCGTCTGAACGTGACGCGTCTCGACAGCGAACGGCTTCGCAAGGCGAGCCTG
The DNA here is from genome assembly GCF_003287355.1 of Halorubrum sp. 48-1-W. Lineage (GTDB taxonomy): Archaea > Halobacteriota > Halobacteria > Halobacteriales > Haloferacaceae > Halorubrum. The sequence goes on along the minus strand of NZ_QMIM01000045.1, from coordinate 11,058 downwards.
ACCGTCGATGAAGTCGATGATGGCAACGCGAATTCCCAGTCCCTCGGCAGCAACGGCGAGTCGGGCGACCGCCTGTGTTGCAACCTCGATTTTCGGGGGGCTACCGTTGCGCATCGACCCCGACCGATCTAACACGAGCACGAGGGCGTAGCGCTTCTCGCGGCCAGGCGTCGGAGTTTCACAGACCCGTGGATCGCCGATGGCGAGTCGATGGCCGGCGCGAGTATCGTACCGACCAGCGGTCAGCCCGCTCCGGGTTCCTCGCTGCCGTTCGAGCGCGAGCTCCTTTTCGAGGACCTGCGCGACGCGGGCGGCGCCGTCCTCGACCGCACTCCATTGTCCCGGTGCCACGAGGTCGTCGCTGACCGGGACGAACACGACGTCGTCGAGACGCTCCGGTCCGGCACCGTTTCCACCTGCACCCGTCTCGGTCGATGACTCGGTCCTGTCCTCCCGGTGGTCCTCGTCGCCACGGTGCCGCCGACCAAAGACGTCACCGAGGTCGCGAAGCTCTCGCTCGACAGCTTCCCGGTTGACCTGTTCTCGGGCCGCCTCTTGTTGGGCGACCTCTCGGTCGTGTTCGAGCGCCTGCCCGTACTCTGCCGGCGACGGTGCGGCCCGCCCGACGCTCTCGTGAGCTGGCCCTGGCGCCGGTTCGTCCGTTGCTGCGGCCTCGACATCTCCATCATGATGCTTCACCTGATCATCGTCCCCCGACGGGTTTGGGTCGCCCAACCGACCGCTCAGGTTGTCAGTCTCCGCAGACTCAGTGGCTGTCGCCCCGATGTCGAACGTATCGAGTGATGTCTGGGCCGACCGGTCGTCGAAAGTGGCTCGTCCAGCTATAGGACCTGATGGGGACGATAGATCAGTCCTGTCTCCTGAACCGTCCCGATTTTCGCGAGCGCGCTCGACAGCCGCCGCGAGTGCGTGGGATCTCGACGGGTGCTCCGCTGGCTCCTCGTCGGGTTCGATGGACGAGTCTCCCTGCGACGCTGAATCGTCTGCAGCTATCGGCGGCTCTTGGTCACGCTTCTGATCTTCCCCCTTCTGTTCGACTGGAGTCGATGCGGTGTCACCAGTGGAATCCTCGGTATCCGGCCCGGGAGAGTTGACCGTGCCGTCCGTATCATCTATGCCGGGGTCCGGCGTCACCGCGGGATGGTCGAACACGTCCTGATACGGGTCCGCCGTTGCCTCGCGATCGACCGAGACCCCAGTTGCCTCGGGAGTACTCGCAGCTCCCTCCTCCTGCGGCGAGTGGTCGTGCCTGTCAGTTCCCGGGTCAGCGCCACCGTGGCTCTGCGAATCGCCTGTTGGCTCGACGGCGCTCGCGACGACCGGCTGGAGCGTCGAGGTCCAGGTGTCGATGACGCGGCGGGCCCGCTCGACTGAGGCGGTCTTGTCGTGCTTGTGGGTCGCGTCGTCGAGGTCGACTCCTCGAATAGCGAGGGCATCAACGGCGAGCTGAGTCAGCGCATCTTGTACCGACCGAAAGGCGATCTCGTCGGCCTCGGAGACGAACCCGACGCGGTCGTCGTCCCCGTCGAGCAGGACTTCGGTGGTGCCGGTCGGGTACACCGCGGCGTCGTACAGAGCGGTGGTCACCGCGTCCCAGAACTAGAGGCGTGCCTGCTGCCCATCTCCGAGGTCGTCGGGAGTCTGCGAGTGAATTCGGCGGGTGAGTTCGAGCCGGATCTCGGCCGTGTCGCTGAAGTTCGCGCCGTGGATCGCCTCGTGCTCGATTGCGCCGTCCTCGACGATGTTGATCAACTCGTGGACGTGCTGATGGTATTCCGGGTCGACTTCGGCATCGAGCAGCGCGGCGATTGGGGCGATCGCGGTCTTGAGGATGTGGAGGAGCTCGTGGAAGGCGAGGCCGAACTGGTGGGCGTGGTCGGCGGTGAGCTGGTCGTTCAGCGGCACCCGCTCCAGCGGGGCTGGCGCGGTCGTGACGAGTACGAGAAACGCTGCGTCGATGCCGTCGAGCAACTGAGCGGCCTGTTGTCGTTCGAGGTCGGTTGCGTCACTGCTGACCAGCGCGTCGACGTCGGCAGGCAGAACCGCCGCCGTCTGTACCGCAGGGGTGAGGACGACTTCGACGTCGACGCCGGCCGGGAGATGGCCTTGCAGGAACGCCCGGAGTCGGTCGGCGCGACCGGCCGACGCCCGCACCCGGGCGTGGACGTCGGGAGTGAACGTCTCGACGGTGGCGTTCGATGTGACCGAGGAACTGGTATCGGACATAATGGGGAACGAGAGGTATCGGACCTCTCCGCTCCCTTGCGGCTGATAAACTGCTGGCAAAAAGTTAACCCACAATCTGGGTAATGTTCGAAAACGTGGGGTAATTTTCTAGGAGCAGGTTGGGTGATCTGAGTGTCTCCGTCTCCACGATATTGGAGAACGCCTCTACTGAAGGATCATCTTGCAGGGTTGCTGGACGCATCTACCTCAGTGTTCACTCTGCTCTTTGGTTTGATAACAGCCAAATCACTTTTTTTGTTTTATTTTATCCCGGTTGTTTATTACTGGATGCTCAGACAAGTAGGTAATCTGGCATAATTCTCGCAGATTAATGTCAACATTGTGTTCCCCCATCGCAAAATATATCGCTCCAGCAGCGAATGAATTTGCAGACCCAGCGGTGAAAGCTTCATCCTCTGACTTTTCGATAGCTGTTAACGCGCAGTCTCTAACCTCATCCGGGAGATCTAGTTTGGTACTATATCGGTTCACAAATGATCGTGGGTCAGTTCGCTGAGGTAATAATCCAATTTCGTTACAAATTCTTCGAAAAACTCTCCCGATCATTGCTTCTGAACCCACTCTATCTCCATATCTTTCACGTTCTTGGACAATAGAAGCTGATGAGACCTCAGATAACGATACGGGTACTTCTTTTTTACGACATGCTGTATACACGGAAGCCGATGCTAATTCAGCTATCGAATGATTTTCAGTGAGTTTTGATTCTACGATGTTGTTAAAAATCCTATTTGAGATCTCTAGAAAGTTGTGATTTCTCCCAATTTCTTCCACAATGCGTCGGACTTCTTTTTCACCTCTTCGAACTTGGTTTTCGGTGGGGTTTGCACCTATGCGTTCCCTTAGCTCTTCGATTTGTCTGTTTGAATATGTAGTCATGTTTTATTCCTTATGTTCTACTGCGTGAATCATACCGATCCAAACTCCAATGATACCTACAAATAGCGCCCAAGTCAAATTGATGACCATTTGTAGTAATTCCTTCAGATTCAGAACTCCGTACAAGTATGCAGCGATGACCAGAGAGACAGTAACCAGTAACAGAACGAATGCAATAGTTGGCACTATTCTATATAGGTATATATTCTCCTCTTTTGAACCTATAAGTGAGGGGTATCCCCCCTCTGAATCTGGCCGGTCTCCCGTTTTCAGAAAGCACCCGCTGAGAGGTACTCCTCACAGCGGGCGGGGTCAGAACGAACGGAGCAGTGACCCATATCTAATAATTGCTCTTTTGTGGCATAAGTATTTTGCCGAAATTGAAGTCAATAGTTATGGACAGGGTCTGGTTTCAGGACGGAGGCTTAGCGCCCTTGTTTTAGGTAACCCGCCGATATCTCGGACGGTGATTCGGAGGCCACAGATGTGCGCCCTGGACCCGATCTCCTGCGCGAGATGCTCGCTCTGAGAGCGGTCGTACTCCTACTTCACGGACACACGATCAGTCGCCAGTCTCTCGAATTCGGTCCGGCAGTCGGTCGAGACAGATCTCGAGGAAGCTCACCGGGGCTTCCACCTCGATGTGTGCCGGTTCCCGTTGCGGTGTGGCCCCGTCGCCTGTCTCGCATTGAAAATGAGTCGTCCCGAGGTCGGGATGGTCGCGGTCCTTGTGCCAGCCCAGACTGACGGCGTCGTCGATCCACTGGACCCGCTGGAGGTCCGTCTCTTCACGTGGACGCCAGACGACTTCGAGCCGCCCCGTGTCTCGCGGGAACGGCTCTTCAAGAAACATCTCGATGTCGACGTCGACGACAACAGCCGTTGGCTTGATCGCGGATGGTTCGTATCGGATGTTCGACGCCCCAGGGACGTTCTCCAATCGCTCCTTGAGTCGACGAAGTCCCTGTCGTCGGGTGTATCCACTGCCGCCTGCGAGAAAGAGGACCATCCGGAGTCAGCCTTCCTGGGGTTGGCTGTCTGGGGTGAATCCTGAGTCCGTCCCCGTGCCGAGTTCGGTGAGTGAGTCCTTGAGCCCGATGGCCAGCCGGATCGCCTCGCGCATCTCGACATTGTACTCCCATTCCTCAACGATGTCGAGGCGCTCGCGGCGCTGTTCGGCCGAGAGGTCGTCGTCGCCGACGGACTGGCGAAGTTCGGCAAGCGACTCCACGTCGAACTCGTGCTTCCAGCGGTCGATCTCGTCAGCGATGTCTCTGAGTTCCGCCGTGAGTTCCTCCTGTGAGTGTGTTTCTGCGAGGTCGCGGACCTCGCCGAGGAACTGGGTAACGGGATCTGGTTTGTAGCAGGTCCCCTCGGCGGTCTCGACGACTTCGAGATCGCCCTGCTCGGCCATCCGCGAGAGGTACTTCACGGCCGTATCGCGGGAGACGTCGGCTTCAGTCGCGATCCACCCGGCATTCCGTGGTGTCGTCCGGGTGAGCGCAACGTGCCGGACGCGCTCGGCGGCGTCCATCCCCGCTGGCCAGGCGGGTTGTTTCTCACTCATGAATCGTCCTTCGAGACTCGCGCACTAATAGTTTCTCACCCAAACCGAATATATCGCATTTACCAGTCAGTAACGACAGAACTGAGCGGTCGCGGGGTTCACAGATAATCATCGAGCGTCTCGTAGGTGTCTCCAGGATACTGATTTGGTTCAGCAACTGCCCACACCTCGTTTTTCACCGCGGCCTTCGGCGCGGCGCCGTCCTCGATGTGCTCACAGACGACCACGAGGTTCCGTGTCGATAGCGTCGGCCAGTTCTCGTTCTGGCGAGTCTGGTGGGCGAACTGAACGACCGTCCGGAGCGTACCTCGGTCGACGACGCGGGAGCCACTGTTGACCAGCGCGTCAAGCGTGTCGAGTTCGACCTCAATGTCCTGGATGTAGGGCTGCTCCAGCGCCCGGAACCGCCCGCGGGTGGCAGAGTTCATCGGCTCTGAGTCACGGTACTCCCGCGTCGGTGGGTTCATCGTGATCACGATCCGCGCCGACGGATGGGGTTCCACCAGCTCGCCGTGGGCCTTCACCAGCAGTTTCCCCTCGTTGAGCAGACGATGGAGCGCCATCGCAGCACCAGCTCGCATCACCGGGAACTCGTTGAGAACCAGCACCGACCCGTTCAGGAGTGCCTGCTTGGCGGGTCCGGTCCGGGGGACGATCAGTCCGTCCTCGGTCGGCGTGAGCGGACCGAACAGATCCTCGGTGTGGGTCGCCTCGTCACAATCGATGGAGACGTAGCCACGATTTGTCTTGTGGCAGAGGTACTTGACTAAGTAGTTTTTTCCCGAGCCGCGCGGCCCGACGAGGCGGACGGGGACCAGGCCTCGGGCGAGTTTCTTCGCGAGCAGTTCATCGAGCGGGAGTTGGAGTCGCGGTTCGATGGGAACAGCCGGCGGGATGACCCGGCCGGCGTCGTCGACGGGGAGCGCGTCGTCGCCGGCGTCGGGATGAGTCGCTGCCTTCGGCACGTCAGGATGATCTGGATCGTCGAGAACGTGCAGGCCGGTCGCCACCGGGTCGTCGGCGTTACGACCGATCGCGCTGACGTACTGCGCCTCGAGAGCGTCGGGATCGAGCTCATCTGTTCGGTAGACCGGTTCGCCCACGGTGACATCGGTGGTCGCGAGGTCGACTATCCGCGCCACGCCGCGGTCCGTCTCGGTGTCGAGCCGACGCGCGTATCGCCGGGCGGCGGCAGTCGCAAGGCGAGTCCCGACGGGGATGTGCTGGGGGGCCTCCTGGAGGATGGCCGCTGCGCGGCTCTCGGTGAGCGTCCCGGTCAGCCCGGTGAGGTCGTCGACACCGGCGTTAGCGAGGTCCGCGAACGTCTCGTAGCCCGCCTTCCGGAGGGCTTCGTCGATGCTCTCGGTCACGACGCTGATGATGGTGAAGTCGGGCGTGTCCGCCGTGGCCCCGAAGGCCGCGATGATGACGTCAGGTTCGGGACCGTGGGGAGTGACGCCGGTGATCGTTCTCGTTCCACCCGCACCTCGCTCCAGCGTGTAGATTCCGGCGTCGGCACCCTCGTCGATGAGGTCAGCGGCGGCCTGCTCGCCGATGTCCACGTAGTCGCTCACCCGGAGGGTGACTCGTTCGAGGGGGATCTGGCCGCCTTCGCGCTGGAGGAGTCGCTGTACGAGGTGGCTCAAGACGGCCTGTTCGTCGGGCTGGCTGTCCGCGTCGTCGGTAGTAGTGGATGACATGGTACGTTCTGGAGAGGCCGAGTCGAGGCGCACTGACCAGCATCCTCGGGATCTCCATCGCTCGATTGGAAGCGAGAAATCGGTGCGCGTCACGCCCTGGGACATCTACAGATCTCAGGCTGAATCACTCACTCTCCGACAAGACGGGTCTGCTGGATACAGAGGGCGGATTTGGCACCGAGACAGAATTAGTCGGATCCACACTTCTAAATTGACCCGACCTGTATGAATTACCAACTTTGGAGCTATATATCGCTTCAGGAACGCATGTCGACAGCGATTTAAAAGAACGAATCCACCGAATCGAGAACGCAATAGGGGAGCCTGATGTTGTTTTCATGGAAGGCGACTCATCTGCTTTCAGCATTGGAGCCTTTCTCACCCTAATCAAGACGTTTCCATATGCGCCCCTTGTTATCGCGGCCGCTACGTTCCAGATATACCTATTCATCGAATTCTTTGGTCGAATCGTTTCTTACTTCGGTGGAGATTCGTCAGGACGGGATCAAGAACTGGCCCAGAGTCTCAAGAACAAGTATGAAATAAAATCTCGGGAGGTTGATCTTGATCTCAGTCAGTTTATAAATGACAATAGGCTTCTTAGCTCAGTTGTGAACTGGGCAGTAGTCGTAGTTGTATTCGTTTCGATCTGGCCACTACCCATCACTTTGTCAAATATCGCATCTCTCATAATATATGAATTGCTGGCTGGATATATACTATTTCTAGGTTTTCTCGCGCTTGTACATGAGGAAAGAAATTGCCATTTTGCCGGCGTTATAGCCGATTCGCAAGAAGAGTTCGAGAATGCCTGCTTGATTACAGGTGAGACACATCACGCTGGTACTGCCCGGTTTCTGAAGGATGAACAAGAAATCTCACTACTTAATCCCGAACCGGAGAGTCTATCGGTGGTCTCAAAAATTTTCTTAACCATATATGAGCTTGTAACCAGACTGAGGTCGATATAACGGTGACTTTACTGATAGAATTATAGATCTGAGGGGTAGATTGATCAATAGACAGGTGGCATTTTTTATTCCTCGTCTCACAGTTCTTCTACATGTATTGGAACGAAGAAGAAGTTGAGGACTACATTCGATACCCGAGTGAGGGAAGTGCCGAGGAACTTGGTTCTCCGATCTATTTCATTGGCCAGAATGAACTTGAGCAAGATGAGCTGATGGAGGATTTAATCGACGATCTTGAGGAGAAGGGCTACGATTACGCACCGGTTAGACCCTACAATTCACGCGAGTACTATGAGGTGGACACGGGAGAATTCCACTCTACCGATGAGGATCAGTACGTTAGGTACAACGAGATAATGCTTTACTGTATTAATATTTTGACCGAGTATCCCTTTGCGTTAGCTACGCATCCTGATCGAGATTCTTGGCGCATTGTGACGCCTGCCGATTTGAATACAAGGACTGCAAAGGAGTTCTTGTTCACCTATTATGCGGAGATGGCGAAGGCAGTATCCGATCTCATCAAGGAGGAGTATAGTGTTGATGAGCTTCAAGAAGTCTACGAGGATGCCCGCCCAGGAGGAGGAGCGATAGGTAGATGGAGTGACGCTGTCGACGAGAATGTGAATCTTCACCCAGTTGAGTTCATGTCCATCGCAGATCTGAAAGAAGTAGTTCGTGATAATAATACTCTTCTAGATGAACTGGATTTCTCCTCGAAAACTCAATGTAAGCAGGCGTTCGACACGGTTGAGAAGTTCCGGAACAAGGTGATGCATGGGAACCGAAGCGTGATCTCCAGTGAAGAGGATGTCGAGGCTCTCGTTGAGTCGCTTGAGATAGCCTGCGACATCGCGGTCAACGCTGGCGGTGATGGTCCGGGATTAGATATCCCACCGTGATTACTTCGGAGGCGAATAGTTACCAACGGCAAGTTTTAGCTGTTCAGATGTGATCAACTGATGCTTGGGATCAAAAGTGGGATATCAGTGCTCATAGAGTAATCCACGCAACCGAGAACTGAATCTGCGCCCTGTATTCAGCACGGTCACCGAAACGTATCACTGAGTGATAGTTCGATAGGATGCTCAAAATCAGATGTCGTCCAGCTGCTGCTGGATTTGATCGTGGAGTCGCTGAGCCTCCCGATCCGAGAGAGCGGCCTCGGTGTCGACTTCGATACCCGGGATCTGGACGATGTCCTCGAAGGCGTCGCTCAACGTCTGCTGGCTCTCTGCGAGGACCCGTTCGGCAGCGTCTTTGACCTGCCGGTCGTGCTCCTGCATGGCCAGTTGGATCATCATCGCCGGCGTCCGGAGCAATTCGCCAGCTACCTCGAGATACTCTTGGTATGTGTTCGAGGCCCACGACCCGGTGTACTCCTCCAGCAGCGCAATTAGCAACGATAGCTGGAGATTGAACACCGTCGGTCGGGACGTGGGATCGGCGAGGCTGGTCGCCCGGTCAGCCGCGACAGCGGCATACGTGTCGGCAATACCCCAGTATCGATAGCAGTCGGCAGCCGAGAACGGGAGCACCTCGAAATCGTAGGTGATCGCCCGGGCTCGCCGGAGTGTTTCGTCGACATCGACCATTCGCGTCTCGACGTCGTCGTAGATCGACGCCCACCACTCGCTGATGGGCACTCGGTCGTTCGCGCGCTCGTGATCGGCGTTGGTCGCCTGTCCGTAGTGCCGGCGCGTGTACCGCTGGCCCGTATCCGGAACGATCGTTTCGCTATCGGGGAAGTACAGGATCGGCTTCGCCCACAGCGTCTGGGTTCCCCGGAAGTCGTACCCCGTCTCGAAGCCGCCGTACACCACTAGATCCTCGTCTGAATCCGTCGCTCCGGTATCCCCAATTCGACTTCCCCCGAGGGCCTCGATATCGTCCTCGTCGATATCGACCGTCCCCTCAGGCGGGCCGACGACCTGCTTGAGGCCGGGACAGACGACGAACAGCTTGAGCAGCCCTCCCCAGTCGCGGTAGCTCAGCCAGCCGAATGCCCCGGTCTCACCTCGGCGCTGGAGTGCAGTGATGATCGGTTGGTAGGCCTCCTGTGGGTTGATAATCGAGTAGCGGTCGGAGGCAATCTGCCAGCGGAACCGGACGTCGTAGCCCAGCGCACACAGCGCCTTCCGTCGCCGGTCGACGATGTCTTGATGATCCTCGACGGGGACGATCGGCTCGGCGTCGGTCCGGGCGGCTAGCTCGTCCAGCGAACGTCCGGCCGTCCGTTCGAGCGCATCCGTATCGAGCCCGTGAACCGACTCGATAGCGGTGATGTCGACGGTGCCGTCGGTTTCAACGAACTCGTTGGTCGCCCAGAGTTCCCCGGAACTGGCTCGTGGCAGCACCTCGATGGCCTGCTCAAGTGCCGTCACGCTGTCGTCTCCACACCAGGCTTCCGGTGAACGCTCGTCGTGTCCGGGGACTGCCTCCACATCGCCGTCGGTGAGTCCGGCGAACCGGAGTGTGTATTCTTCGGCGATGAGTGCCGGCACGTGAGCGTGGTCGGCTGCTGGAGTGCCGTCGTTCGTTGAGTCGGCGTCTGTCGTCGAGTCGGTGCTCCGCTCACGTCGGTGTGTATGCTGGTCAGTGGCCATGATCGGGTCTGGATGAAGAGTACTCGGCGCCGCGGGCGCCAGCCGAGACGGTCACTTGACCGCTCTCGAACTCTTCACCTCCTGCCGGAGAGAAATCCCCAAGATGGCTGGCCGGCCAACCGACTTCAGGTGTGGGTTGGTACTCAAATTATTGGGATGATGCGAATTGTAGATTAGGAATAAAGACTTTGTCCAGCCGGTTATTTCAATCTACTATCTGCCATGAGATCTCTTGTGACTCGAATATGTATGGTGTTTATGATTTTTATTCTAATACTGTCAGCAGTACCGCAGCCTGTTTACGCACAAGAAAATTGTCTAAAAACGGGGAATACAACGCTAAATTCGCCACCGACCGTCTCTGTCACCTTACGCGAGGGGCCTCTTTATCATGGATTCTACGACCGATTCTCTGGCCTGAACGAAACAATAGTAGTTATCACTGTTTCCAATCCAAAACAGAACTCCGAAAGTATAAATATTCATGTCTTTTCAAAAATCGTAGAACAATTCTATTGGGCAGATCTTGAGACTCTTCCTGAATTGTTCGGACAAAATATACAAACCTATAGAGATTCTTATTGTATAGAGGATCTCGGTCCTGGTTCCTCTATTGTAATCGGATATAAATTGGATTCTCCGCAGGTCTCACCAAGTTTCTTATCATCTGATCCAGAAGAGAACAAATTTGAGTACTCTGGCATGATTTCCACCAATATTACTTATTTGAATGGTACCGCAGACACAATCACGCATGAGACTGAGTTTAAAGACTTTGGACAAGTTGATGAAAGCACATCATTCAGTTCCGCCTTACCGGCTGCTCCAGACATCGGCTTTGATACGTTAATCTCAGTTATTGTAACCGTGTTGATTGGACTGGTCGGTATTGTACTAACTTATTTACTAGCTCCAGAATCAAAGCAACAGAAGGCGAAGCAAGCAATTCTATCGTTCTTTAGTGCACTAAAATTGAGGTTACATAGATATTGGTCCCTATTCTGGAATAGTATCAGTACCTCACAAAGCATCGTCAGCTAACCTGACTTGAGTCACCTGTTCTGTCG
>NZ_QMIM01000044.1 GCF_003287355.1 Halorubrum sp. 48-1-W | reverse complement strand
CCGTGGAACTCAGGCTTCAGAAACAGCTAGCCGAGGATGCTTTGTGAGGTACTGAGACTATCTCGTCACATAGTGCCCCGAGAACGTACTGCTGTTCGTGTTGATTGCTTTCTGTATAGTAACCTCTCCATAGGTTTGTCCATCCGAGTGGTGGACGTCATCCCACTTAGACCGAATTCGATTTGAGTGGCGGAAGCATTCATCCATCAACTGTGCGTCCTCCCTACACCAGAACGCGAGATCTGAGACAAATCCGAGGTCAGCTTCTGAAGGAGACGAATGGCCTGCGCTCGAGCTAGAAGGCGAATTCCACTGGTTTAGAGTTCGTTTCGCCTGTTTGGAGTCACTTTTTGCGTACTCCTCGATTGTGTGTCGAATATCCACCACGCTGAGATCTGTAGAATTACTGGATACGGAGTCTAGATCGAATGTAGAGGAAGACACCTTGGATCCATCTGATTCTGTTCGCTCAGGCAGATATTCTCGCTCGAGGTCAGCTACGATATCCCCAGCATCTTCTCGAATGGCTCGGTTATCCGTGCTCTTCTCACTGGGATCGTAACAATTCCCTGTCAACACGACAAACTGATCGCGATCGAATATCTCGATCTTACCAATGTCGCCTAGAGTCCCCATTTCGCTCCGTTCGGTGGAGCGTGTTCCTTCCGCTATCAAGTGTAGACCCTCACCGGACCGGCTCCACTCTGTGTAGGTACGTAGTTCCCGAACTATCCTCTTGGCCTCTTGAGTGATGTCGACCGAGTCCTCTGGAACGATATCGTCTAGATCAACGATCACGAATGGATCGTCTGGTTGGAGGACGTACGCAAGCTCTCCAATATACTGCTTCGAGAGTTTTTGAGCGATATCCACCGGTAGCTGATTCTCCGGGAGGTTCCACCCGTTGCTCGGCCGGATCGGGGCCTTGTCTTTAGTGACTATCCACTGCGCTCGCTCGCGAAGAGTTTCAGGCACAGACCCCAGACCGTGTTCTCTCGGTGGTCTTAGTCTTCTCATCTGGTATCCCCTCCGTACTTGCGGAACACGTAGCTGATTAGTGACTCAACTTTCTGCTGATCGAAGTCATGAAGGACTTCTACCGCTCGGTTTACGACCCAACAGTCTTCAGCTTCTTCAGGATCATCACACAGCTCGAGTAGAGCGAACCCGACGCAGGCACCGTCAGCACCGTTGTAGTGTCTGCTGAATCCATATAGATCGCGTTTGAGCACCTTTCCAAGAGTTATATCGCGCACCCACTTGGGTATGTCACAGCTTTGGAGGATTGCGTCACAGCGCTTCCAAGTCGCATCTTTTCGGACAGCGTCCTTCCTCCGCGAGTCTTCATACGTTTGCCCGCGACCCATTTGATAGACCCACATCCTATCGTAGTTGAGGTTGCTCGAACTGTCAGCCTCCTTTGCTCGAAATGTTGTCCGAGCAGAGCTTCCGGTGATGCCGGCGGTGTTAGTTGTTTGATCCCACCGTTCTCCGGTGTGGATCATATCTGCGTGCTTGTAGATGATCTTACTTTCTCGCTCTCGGAGTGTTGATCCCTCACTGTAAGAGGGTCCGATGTGTTTGGCTTCGCCAACTCGAGCGGGAGAGTTTGTGTCCGGTACGTTTTCTTCTTCTGCGATTTTCGTATTCATATCATCGCATGAATGGCTGCCAACAGTGCTCTAGCTCGTTTGAGATCCAGGTGATTCTGTTCTGTCAAGCATTCAGCTCAATATCGGAGCCTATGCTAGACTACTGGGAGCGAGCGAGCACAGTTGTCTGAGCAGCGCGACACATGCGACAGTACCCGAAACGAACTGCCAACGAGTCGGGGATTGACTACAGTCGATCATTGATCGCCTCCAACTAAACTGTTTCCCATATGGCGCTAGCGTGGTGCTATTTTGTTCGAATTTTTATATAGCCAGCAAAAGATCTCTTTCGAGAACCGGGGTAAGCGATCCAAAAATTCACGCTCTTTTAGAGCTAGGATCAGTCGATTAGACAGTCGCTCACTGAAGGTGATAAGAAGTGAAGGTGATAAGAAGAATACTTTCTGTCCACTGATATCCTTGTCATCAGTCACTCTCGTCGTCTCATGATATCCGAAATCGATCAACGCCAACTGATGGGTAAAGTAAACACCGTTTGGTAAACACTGTCCGACTCGGTGTGATGTGGTAGCAAATGAACTTGACAACCAAATTTCTCAAACTCAAGTTGAAGTGTCTCTCAGAGACGGATCTGTTCAGACGACACAAACATTAACCCACGTTATCGAGACCGTCTAAACAATACTTAAGATTGTCATCTCCACCGTAGTCAACGTCTATGTCGTGCGACTATTCCAACGAACAATGCTAGTTACGAAAGTAGCAGGCAGTCGTTCCTCACGCCGATTCCGTACGGCTCTCAAGGAGCCGATAATTCCCATGATATGATGTTCTGAATACGAGCTTACCATTATCTTTTCGGTAAAATACCCCAAACCCAAGGTCTCTAATCGTCCTACAGAATTGTTTACGGGTCTCAATAAGGTGCTGATTAGAATGACGTCCGCAACATTCACACTGATCCTGTATAATGTTTGAGGGCCTAGTAAGCAGAAATGGGCAGGTGAATAAGACCTTGTGTTTCCCTTCCGGCATTGTATGTTCGTATTTATTTGGATTTCCTTTCTCAATATTTTCTGAGAATGAGACAGGCTTGTCACCATAATGGTAGCGAAATAGCTGTGAGAACTCAATTTGTATCTTTTTTATACCAGTATGGATAAAGCTGATCAGTTCACTGTCTTCTGATCTGTAAGCATCTCCGAGCTTACACTCTATAAAGAACGGATTTGATAGTTCTGTGTTACCACCAGTCGGCATTTTATGACTAAGAGTAATATCGGGATGATTTCCGTCACCTGTAGAGTGCTTTGCCTCAAGTATGTATTCTCCTGTAACATCCGATGGATCACGCAAACTCCGCTTGAATTTCAATCCATCCAATTGATCTGTCAATTGTTTACTGAAGTCTTGTTCCGTATTAAATCTATTCGGCATCTCTTCGCGAATTAGCCATTGATCATACATTACATATAAGTGGAGAATAAGGATATAATTAATTATTCCCCTATTTTTCCTATTTGTACATAATAGATAAGAAATTCTTAGGGGAATGAGTAGTAATATGGATTCGAAGGTTCGAGTCCCACATGCGGACTTCAGCAGTTACCTGTATCGGGCTGATCACCTATAACGACGTCAACGTGTAGTGCCTCATGTTCGGCGTCACGGATCTTATTTAGACGCTCCTGAAAGCATCAGTTAGTGGCTATGACGAGTGAACAGAACTAATCCATGAGTGCTTCTTGACTCGATCTCGTGGTCTGGATAACGCTTGTAGAGGACAATCAGAATCGCGTCTAAAGTATCAATAGAGGCAGTTTTCTGACCTAGATGCCATATCGACGCCCAACATTCTAGCGACGCTATAGGGTATATGAGCGGATTTGAGATTCATAAGATCTGCGCTGGTTTGGCATATACCAGCCCATCTATTAGGATAATCTCCCGTAGTTATAATATACTCGAACTGTTTGGCATCTATCAATAGACTATGGCTCTCCAATACGACGGTGAAGATCGGATAACAAACTCAAATCGAACTGACTATCAAGTAGGTCATCGATTCCAGACTGTTCTTAGCACACTTCCAGACTCCTCGGTCCCTGAAGCAGTCGCGCTGTTAGGTATCCTTACCGGCGTACTCACCCCCATTGATGTCGATACAACTGACCACCGCGAAACAGCAGAGGCGATATCTGATCCACCGTCAGCTGAAGTTCCTATAGAGACAGTTAAAAGCATTCTCTGGCTGCTCGGAGAAATTCGAGAATCGATAGATGATGAGCGAAAACAAAAAATTGGGACACTACTATCCAAGTCAGGGCTAAATTCACCTGGAGAAGTTGATAACAAATCCGATCAATCTACTGATATTAATGATAACGACAATTCTACTAACTTCCATAGATCAACAACGGATACTGACGATGTGACCGATAATGAGGACGATGTAGGCGATGGTGATGACGATCTCAGTGATGACGCAGATGACAACGAGGATGATGTGGGAAACAGCGGGGATAACTACGAGTGCGAATTTTGTGATCAACCGTTCGCAGTGGAGAGCGCGCTCATGTCTCATCTTACGTCATGTGTTAGAAGACCAAACGGAGCACAATATGGATGCGACCAGTGTAATAATGCGTATAGTTCACAGTACGCATTAGATCGCCACGTAGAAGACGACCACAATAATGAGACAGCCCACAACTCGTTATATCACTGTTCACACTGTGGGAGTGAATTTGATTCCCATACGGACCTTCTCAGGCACAAGATCGTTCACACCAATCAGTCAGTCGCCGATAGTACTACTAATGATTCTTCAGATTCGACCAGCAAACACGAACCCAACGATGGCTTAGTAGCTCGGAATGATACTGGTGTAGTCGCGAATTTCCTTTCAGAGGAGAGATATGGATTTATTTCAACAAGCGAAGTGGAAGACGATGTATTCTTTCATGTAAGTGAATTTTCCGGTGAATTACCAGTAGAGGGCGACAGTGTTCAGTATGATATATATGGGACTGATCAAGGCTTCGAAGCAAGGAATGTAGGTCACAATCAGCGTAAGGAGCCGTCCGACGATCCATTCGCCAGCACGCGTACTCGCTGGGGAGACGACTAAATTTACGCGCTACTTCGCATTCCCGACGACGGATCCATCCGGCGCGATCGCGACCTGTGGCTTCGGCTGCTTCCTTATTCTCGACACTACCCCTAACCGTGTCATGATGGGTAGGAGACTGGGATGTAGAGTCGCATTGATACCGGACAAGATCCACCCGTCATAAGGACTCGACCAATAGTCATCAACCGGGCTGAGAAATGTAGATCCCATCGTGCGTCTCCTCTTCGAGAATTTCCGCCGTGAGCTCTTCAGCACGATAGGCATCTGACTCTCTACCGAACCACTGGATTGAGAGCAATCGAGTCGGCGGAAACATCTGCGTGAAGTTAGCACCATCTCCATTACCGACGGCGTGCTTCCAGAGACGATTTGGGACGACTGTGGAGACACCAACGTATATCAGTCGGTTGTTCTCCTGAGCATCGTCTATCCATGGAACGTCGTTTTGAAGACGAAGCTCTTCGCGGACTACCTTCTGAGTGACAAACTTCATCTGACACTCAAGAACGTACACCGCGTTGGTCTTCATCGTGCCGTCGGAGAATTGTTTGACAAGTTCAGCTACCCGCTTTCGAGTCACGTTGTGACAGAGACACTGGTCAGCACAGTTGCTATCGGGTTGCTTTTGGAGGGCAGAATTGATGCGCTCGGGGACAACATCGCGGACACGTCGGGCGAGCTCCCGATCGGTTTGGGAGCGAGACTTGGATCTTCCGTGCCCAAACATGGCTGGTTAAGATATGTACCCTAGCGTACAAAAGTATTGGCCGACCTGTCGTGGATTAGCTCAACAAGTTATGCTATACTTGTTAAATCCCCGATGCGCATAGTATATAGTGGAAGGAGTTGATGGGGTATGTCCGAACTACACACTAGTTTGATCACAGGGCGAACCACTCTTTGGAAAAGAAGAAATAGTTGTTACTGAATTCAATATTCATTATAGGAGAACCTTGATCGGTCAGAATCAATGTTGTTCGGTGTGTCACCGTCTGTTGAGAGAAGTATATTAGTTGTGTACGACCGATAGTGTCCTGACGAACACCCACCGTGTTCTCCCTGCTGTTCGTTCAATCAAATTGAGTGAATAGATGTATCTGAATCCTAGCCTCATAGAACAGAACAACACTAATCATAGGCACCTTGGTACTACTATGAGCATACTGATGGCATGTTCCTGCTCTGTTGAATCCGAAGACGGCACGGGGATCACGATCTCTGAAGAGGCGATTCTCTCGCCCTTCGTCATCGAGAAGTTGGATCGATCCACCCGGTGTTCTCGATCCTCATTCTCTCTGCCAAGATTCCATCTCTGAATTCTCTCGACACTGCTCCTAAACTGAGTACAGAGTGACCCGATCCCGACGCCTTCTGCGGATTCAACAGAGCAGTTTCTATCAGAAACAGTGTGCGAGATACAGAGGGTATATTCAGCAATCGCTCCCTATTGGTGTCCAGCGATTAATTGAGCCTGTATATTCAGCAGTTGATGGATGACTGCTTCCGAGCCTTCGACCGGATGCGTCAGAAGTGGGACGAGGGACACTCCTCTGATGGAGTCACGTCTGGGGAGATGACCATACTGAAAGTCTGTCGAAACAACAGCGACACCTTCGGCGAGAGTTACGTAGCGTGAGAGAGAGTTCGAGAGTTTTGATATCCAACACACCCGTGCTGTCTCGTCGGTCATCAACTGAGGTACACGGGGTGTTTCCCATATACGGCATCACTCGTTCAATCCCTCTATATAATCCTATTACAATCGGGCGCTATAGCACAGTAATTAGGACGATCTCATCTAATCTAGTTGTTATTTATCGGTAAGTACTTGTGTTATGTCTAACCATTTCTGTCTATGCCAGACAAGGAACGTCTCACCAAATTATTCGATACATTCGAAAAAGAAATTAAAGAAGCAACAAATACTAACGAAGAAGAATTTGTTCCAATACTAGGACTCTCAGAAGAGGATATCAAAGATTTACCGGAAGAAAATAAGCAAATATTTTATTCAGACGAAATTCCTACGTCATACGATGAGGATAAGCCAAAATACATTAATGTTCTCTCGTACGTTATTGACAATGGCCCAGTAACAAAGGAAGAAATACAATCAGAACCACCCGGTTCTGAAATACCCACACATAAAATCAATTGGATTATGAGAGTTCTTACTTCTAGGCAATTAGTAGAAGAGGAAGGTGACCATATAAAAATGTCAAGGGTTCTATCAAAAAAATTGGAATAATTGACATCCACTTCACGGAGATATTCCCAGATAGCACCTATCTCAAAGGTAGTCCCACTCAGTCGTCGAAGGCTCGGTCAACCAGTTCGTCTGACTCCCAGTTCTCTTCTCGCGGAATGTGCTGTATCTCGAATTGCTCGAACTCGTCAGCCAACTCTTGTACGCGGTCACGTAGTGGATGGAGATCTGGCTGGTTCAATTCATACTCACCACGAACTTGCTTCACAATTACCTCGGAGTCACCTCTCGCTTCAACCCCGGTACATCCCTACTCCGACACGACCTCTAACCCTCGGATGAGGGTGTGGCACTGGATTCGGTTGTTGGCTGATCTCCCGAAGTGTTCGCTACCCCCTCCGATCCAGCCGTCAGTCTCTACAATGTACCCGACAGCTGTAGGATGAGATTCGGACGAGCGCCATTTTTGAGCTTTGCTACTCCTGAATCATGTGACTATACGCTCTATACTGACCAATTCTACCTGTTCAATTTGTAGCTGATTCTGTGCTGATTATGCGCCCTACATCTTGTACGGCTATCAGAACACCTCTCTAAACTGGTAGAAACATCAACGGCCAATTAGCAGCCATATTCTTACGGATGATTCATCATATCCCAGATGAAATTAAACCAGTATGAGTAGCTCTATCGCATTCTCTATGCTACGACGTTACCGACGTCGGTAAGTTCCTGAGATACTGCCCCGATGCGCATAGTATATACTGAGGGGAGTGGAAAGAGTCCGTCCCGATACTATCCCAGTTCGATCCGAGAGTAAATTCGTAGGGGCCAAGTTGGCGAAGAATTGCTTGATACTGAGTCGAACTTCTCTCGTGAGCTAGCCGATAGTAGGTTGTAACCTGTCTGGTGTGGTCCAGCTAGTGAGGGAGATGATGCGTTGTCTTCGACAGATGGTGTCGTAATGAACCCCCCACCGTGTTCTCTCTGCGGTCTGTGCTCTCTCACGAAGAGTCAGAAATACAAGGCCCTGACTAGATATTGTCTAAGTGTTCCCTCCTCAGATTCATTTGCTCTTCCAAGCTCGTTTCGTCGTAATGCTTCTCAAGAACATCTCCACTAACGTTGGCTCGTTCGGACACAACAGGACGAGGTACCTCTGACCGTAGATGATGGGTGATTGACCCTCTCCTAAGCGCATGAGGACTTACTGCGTCTTCACACTGATGGACATCATCATATGAGTGATCATCAACCCCGCATTGGCAGTCATCCCCTACAAACTGCGGTCTTGTCACCCAGTAGCTGTTTTTCCGGATATTGCTTCGGCTAATTCGACCATACCTAGTTGCTAACAGTGGTGTCTGACCGTGATCATCCTCTGTACCAGGATGCTTCTCCTCTATCCAATCTGTTAGGATCCGTGCTGTCTTATCAGAGATCGCGATGAACCTCTCTCCGGCTGACTTGTTTTTCAGAGGTGTTCCATACCCTGGTCTATGTCTGACTTCGATATATCCCTCGGTACTGTCGACATCATCTACATTGATACTGCGCACTGTCCCAGTTCTCACTCCAGTTTTCCACAGTAACAGGATGAGTACGTGCCTCAGACTGGCATACTCGTACTTAGATAACTGAGAGAGGATCCGTTCGGCGTGATCGTTATTGATGTGGACTGATCGCGCGTTTTCGCCGTCATCGAGCTCCGGAACGTCAACCGTCTCTTTGAGTCCCATCTCAACAGCGTCAATCTGCGCGCAGAAGTCGATGAACGCTCGGAGGGTAGACATCTGTGTGCGAACAGACACACGATTGAGGTCTCCGTCCTCCTTACGCCATAGTCGGTACTCGTGGAGACGTCGTCCAGTGAGTTCATTGAGATTGGTGATTCCTCGTTCTTCACACCACCGGAGTAGATGCTTCAGCCGAAGTCGATGCGCATTGAGCGTTGAGTCAGCGCAATCGTCAGCTCGGTGTTTGAGGTACAGCTCTACGCCTCGTTCTGGTTCGAGAGGCTCAAGTCCTGACATAGTTGCTTGACACGATGCCTCCCGTGGGGTCAGACAGGGTCCTCCATCCGGGAGGAGCGATCTTAATCCGTCGGTCGCGGGGTTCCTGTGATTTTCTGTGCTGCGCACAGAAATCACCGCCTCCGGTGTTGGACATTCAGGGAGCTACCGCACCCCGATGTCCAACGCCGGTCTAATTCGCGCCCGGCCCGCTCCCCATATATACGTTTTGGGCCTTCTACTGACAGGTTTCGGCCGATCAGCGCCCGGACAGGAGGTGGCCCAATGAGTGTCGACCACCAGACAGATCTGGAGGTCGACCTCGAGGACAATCGCGCGGTAGCGACGGTCGTCGAGCGGCGAACCATCGAGATCGACGACCTGTTCGACGACGCTGGAGAACTTCGGCTTTGGGAAGACGACGCCGGGTGGAACGGCTACGTTCGCGAGCTCGTCGACGACGAGGCGCGGTACTACGCGGTGAATACCCGGTTCGACGAAGACGAGTGGATCTCGAAGATCCGGTGCGGAGAACGCGCGGTCCGTGAAGCCGTCCGAGAGCACATCGAGGATCCGAACGCCGGGAGCGCTGGGCGGTTCGTTCGGGGGTGTTCGCCGCCATGAGGCTCTGTCCGAAGTGCGGATCGAAGCTGACGCGGACTTCGAAGCCCGGCAGCGCGATCCCCTACGACACGTGTCCCAACTGTAGCTACGGGGGTGAGGTATGAGCCCCGAGACTGCCGTCGAGGAGCAGCGCGAGCAGATCGCGAACCAACTCGGCGAACCCGAGCGGCTACGGTTCCCGAGCGGATGGACAACGTCGACGAGCTGGCACCGTGCGCAGGCGGCGAAATCGAACGCATCACCGGCGAATCCGGCAGAGTTCGATGTTCTTCTCGGCTACGCTGACGACCGAGACGAGATCACTCACCACCGGGTGCTCTTCGCGCTCTACGAGGGAGATCTCGTTGCCGAGTGCGAGTGCGACGGCTGGAGCTACCGCGGTTGGTGCGCTCACGTCGCGCTGCTGTGGTGGCGATGGTCTCGCGACCAGCTCGGCGTCACGAATCTCGACACCGGTCGGACGTACCTCTCGCCGCCATGGTGGTTCGACTTCTCCGGTGCGGAGGCGCAGGTCGAACTCCCCGCGACCGATCACATGGTCGTCACCGACGGGGGTGAACGGTGAACCTCCGTTTCGACTGTTTCGAGTGGAACACGTGGAGCGGATCTTGTGTTACAGACCGCGGGGCCTGTAACACAGACTCTTTCACCGGAATCGAGGCGTTCGACACCCCTACCGTCGAAACTGTGTTTTGTAACACAGGTACGGGGGGGCGTCGGAATCGCTGGCCACGTGGCGCATCCGTGCGACGGCGCGCGCGCCGCCGCGCATTATGCGGCCGTGGGTCCGCCCGCGGGCGTAGGGGGGTGGGCCGATGAGCGACGACGGAGTCCACGTGACGTCGCGGATCCGCGACCCGGAACTCGTGGACGCGCTCGAAGCGGCGAGCGACGAGATGGGATCGCGTTCCGAGGCGATCCGGGCGGCAGTACGGGAGACGTACGTCGGCGACAGTGACGAGACGAACGACCGCGCCGACGAGATCCCGGTGAAAGCGAGGGACGCGCACCGCGACCTGGTCGAGTGGGCCGGAGTCGGTGGTCGTCTCGAGCTCGACACGGCGGAGTCGGTACTCGCGAACCAACTGAACATCCAGAAGGAAGCGGTCCGGAAGACGGTGATCTACCCGCTGAAGCGGGAGAACGCGCTCCGTGTCCACCAGGGGATCCACACGGTGACGCTGGTGATCGGGCGACTCGACGGCGACGAGGTCGAACCGCACGAGCCGCCGGCGTCGACGTCCGGTGACGCGGTCGCGGACGGCGGAGAGACGCGAGAACGGCTCGACGAGCTGGCGGCGGCGAGTACGGAGGTGGCCGATGGCGACGAGTGAGCCGACGCCGGAGACGGCGGCGACGGAGCACCCGGCGGTTCTCGACGTCGACGTAGTCGGCGACCGAGCACTGGCGAGCGTCGAGAAAGGCGACGTCTCGGTACTGGTGGAAGCACCGGCGGGGATCTCCGCCGAGGAGCTGGAGGCGACGCTGAGTACCGTCCCGAAGAGCATCGAGCGGACGACCGAGCGGTTCGCGGAGACAACGACCATGAGTGACGACACCACCGAGATCGACGGGAGTACCGACGCCGAAGATGCGACTGATGACGACGTCGGAGGTGGTGCGTGATGTCGACTGTCGACGCGGACGGTTCGGAAGACGCGACCGCGGAAGACGAAGACGTCTCGAACGCGGAGACGGAGTCGGTCGACAGTCTGGAGGTCGTTATCCGCGCGGAAGTGCTTCAGCAGGTGGTCGATCAGATGCTGACGGTCGTCGACGAGGCGATCTTACGGATCGGCTACGATGGCCTGTCGATCGCCGCGGTCGATCCTGCGAACATCGCGATGGTCGACCTCGAGGTCGAGCCCGGCGCGTTCGAGTCGGTCGGAGACGGGATGTTCCCGATCGGGCTGAACCTACAGAAGCTCGACGACTACATCGACGGTGCGAGCGGTGCCGACCCGGTGAGGCTCGAGTACCTGCCGGAGAGACGCTCGATCCACATCGAGCACACGAACGTCGAGGTGGAGATGGCGGGGATCAATACCGATTCTATCCGGCAGGAGCCGGATATCCCGGAGATCGACCACAGTGCGGAGTTCGAGGTCGACGCGAAGGTGTTCGGCGACGCGGTTGAGAACGCGGAGCTGGTGAGCGACCACGTCGAGTTCGAAGCGGACGTAGACGACCGCTCGCTGGTTGTCAGTGCGGAGGGAGATACGGATGACATCCGGACCGTGATCGGTTCTGACGAGCTGCTCGACGCGAACTTCTCCGAGGGCGTCACGTCGCTCTTCTCGCTCTCGTATCTGATCGGTGGATCGGAAGGCGGGAGCAAATACAAGGGCATCTTGAAGCCGCTGGGAAGCGGGACGGAGCTGTCCGGGAAGATCGACGACGAGGTGCCGATCTTCCTCGACTACGACTTCGCCGACGGCTTCGGTCACGTGACGATGATGCTCGCGCCGCGGATCCAGAATGACTGAGGTGATGATCGTGTGTCAAACTATCACCTCGGTTCGAACGGCTGTCAGCGGTACGCCCGGTTCGAACACGCGAAAGCGGGTCACGACAGCGGAGCCGGCTACGAACGCTGGCGTTCCACGGAGCACCGACCGCACACGCCGGGGGATCGGCGCGAAGACGTCTACGTCGCACACCACCGGCTACTCGCGGTCGTCGAGTGTTACCCGCTCGAGGAGCCGATCGAGTCGATACTCGACGATCTCGCGGAGAAGGACGTCCATCACCGCAACGGGATCAAGTGGGACAACCGGGGAGAGAACATCGAGCCGGTCGAACACGCTCGCCACGCGTCGATCACCCAGAAGGAGGTTCGAGCGTGGGCCGAAGACGAGAAACGAGAACGCGAACGCCGGACAGCCGGGGTCTCCGACGACGAGGTCTGCGACGGCTGCGGTGAGGTCGCGGAGTTGCTCGCGACATCGCCCGGCTTCGCCGGCGAGCGGTGCCTGGAGTGTGCGAGACGGGAGTGCGACGGCGAGCCGATCGAAGTCTGAGCGGGGTGAGAAGGCGTGAACGACGAGATCATGAACGAAACGACCACGGACGACGGCGGCTCGATCCCGGCGCTGAACGAGCTGACGGTTCGGGCGCTCGACGAGGAGCCGGAGTACGCGGGAGGAGAGCGGATGTACGCGATCCTCTTCGAGGAGGACTACGACGGCCACGCGGTCGACGTCGAGGGCAACGTGGCGCTGCTGGTGAACTGCGAGCAGGCGGCGGAGATCCGCGAGTTGATGGGCGAGATCATGGAGGAACTCGGAGGTGAGTCGGCGTGACTGACCGGGTGATGCTCGACATCGAGACGCTGGGTCTCGAGCCGGGGGCGTCGGTCGTCTCGATCGGCGCGGTACGCTTCGATGAATCCGGTGTAGGTGACACCTTCGAGCGTTCGATCTCGCTGACGAGCTGCCAGCGTGCGGGGCTGACGATCGACGCGGAGACGCTCGAGTGGTGGCTCGCCCAGGACGGGGAGGCACTCGACCAGCTCTCCGGTGGCGACCCTCTCGCGAGAGTTCTCGAAGCGTTCTCCGAGTGGTACGGCGACGCCGACCAGATCTGGGCGAACTCGCCGTCGTTCGACTGCGAACTGCTCGAAACGGCCTACCACGCAGTCGATCGAGACGAGCCGTGGATGTTCTACGAGGAGCGCGACTTCCGCACGATCTCGTCGCTACCCGTCGCCGCCGATGTCGAGTTCGAAGGTGTCGAACACGACGCGCTCGATGACGCAGTTCACCAGGCTGAGGTAGTCTCGAAGACGCTCGCCGGGATCGAAGAGATCCGAGCGCGAGGTGAGTCGGCGTGAACGACGACGGAGAAGGGAAGCGCGCGTATCTCCTCTCGCTCACCGAGGAGCAACTCGACCAGCTCCAGAACGACGACATCGCTGTCGTCGACACTGAGAGCGAGAAGTTCGTGTTCGTCCGCAAGGACCTCCAGGGCGAGGCGATCGACCACCTCCACGGGGCCGATGTCGAGGTCACCGTTCAAGAGGTGACTAGCCGTGACTGATCGATCCGCCGATGGAGTTGATCGCGAACACGAGCTCCCGAACGGCGATCTCGTGGTCGCCAGGGAGTTCCGAGGTCACGTCAGCCACGCGGTGGCGGTCGACGCTGCTGACCGCGACCTCTACGAGCTACTGATCGACATCCTCGCCGAGGCCGGTGAGCGCGTTCGCGGCAGCTTCGCGGCGAACGTCGCGACCGCCTACGACACGCTCCCGGAGGCGATGCGCGGACTCCGCGACATCTACCGCGGCGGCACCGAGATCGGCGACCGCTGGTACGGGATGAGCATCACGCTCCGCGCTGCGAGAGCGATCGACGATCATCGAGACCGCGATCCGCTCCGGCTCGCTGCGGTCGGCTGCTCCGGCTCGAAGTACGAAGACGACGGGGTGATGCCGGCGAGAAAGCGCTACAAGGGCGCGTACTGGTCGAACAAGGGAGGCTACGGCCAACTTCGAGACGACTGGCGGGTCATCTCCGCAGAGCACGACGTGCTTCACCCGGAGACACCGATCGAGTACTACGAACGGACGCCCGACGACTGGCGCGGAGTTCCGGTCGACTCGGACGCGCGGCTTCCGTCAGGAGACACGGTCGACACCCGACTCGACCAGTGGGCGCTCAACGTCCACGAGGGTCTCGTGGCGTGGATTGACGACGTGACGGACGATGTCGACCCGCGGGACGTGGAACTGGAGGTGCTGCTCGGACAGCAGTACCGCGAGCCCCTGGAGCAGCGCGGCGTCTTCGACGCACTAAGCGCTCCCGGCGATCTGACGGTCTCGTTCCCGTTCCAAGAGGTTGAGCAGGCCCAAGGCGGGATGTTCGAGCAAATCGGCTGGATGAGTGACGAGATCGCGGCCGCAGAGGTCGCGACTGACGGAGGTGAGCCCCGTGCCGAGTGATCGATCCGGAGCCGATCGCATCACCGCTGTCGATCTGTTCTGCGGCGGTGGCGGCTTCTCGACAGGTCTCGCGTTGGCCTGTGAGGAACTAGAGCGGGACGCCCGGCTCATCGCCGTGAACCACTGGACGAAGGCGATCGAGACGCACAAGCGGAACCACCCGTGGGCGGAACACCACAACGCGAAGGTCGAGGAACTCCACCCGCCGGCGATCGTCGGAGACGACGACGTCGACCTCCTGGTGGCCGGCCCGGAGTGTACGCACTTCAGCAGTGCTCGAGGTGGGAAGCCGGTCAACGAGCAGAAGCGCGCGTCTCCGTGGCACGTCGTCGACTGGATCCAGAAGACCCAGCCCGACGCGGTCCTCGTCGAGAACGTTCCCGAGCTCCAGTCGTGGGGGCCGATCGATGACGACGGGCAGCCGACGCGGAACGGTGAGACGTTCGAGGCGTGGGTGAACGCGATCCACAGTCTCGGCTACGCCATCGAGTGGGACACGCTCAACGCGGCCGACTACGGCGACGCAACGACCCGGAAACGGCTATTCGTCGTCGCTCGGCGGGATCGGCGTGCGAGTCACCCTGATCCGACGCACTCGGACGAAGACGACGATCTCGCCGACTGGCGGCCCGCGTCGGAGATCATCGACTGGAGCGATGTCGGAGGGTCGGTGTGGTCGCGCTCGAGGCCGCTCTCGAACAACACGATGCGGCGGATCGCGAAGGGGATCCGCGACCACTGTGCGGACGAACTCGCTCCCTACGCGGACATCATCGCGGAGATCGGCCCGGACGACGTCGCGTCGCTCCAGGAGGACGTCGTCGCGCTCGAGGAGCTGGAGGACGCGGCGGCCGACCGCGACGAGCCCTTCCTCGTGGAGGGGCCGGCACGTGTCGAAGTCGACGGCGGGACGCCGATGGTGATGGGGCAACACTCGAACGCGAGAGCGCTCGACGCCGAGTCGGAGCCGCTACCGACGATCGCGACGCGTGGAGCGATCCACTACATCAAGGCGCAGCCGTTCGTGAAGCCGCGGAACGGCCCGGCTCGCGGACTCCACAGCAACGCGACGTACACGGCCGACGACCGGCCGCTCCACACGGTGACGGCCAGCAACACCGACGGACACCTCGTCTCTCCGTTCCTCGTGGAGTACTACGGGAACAGCGACACCGCCGACGTCGACGAACCGCTACCGACCGTGACGACGAAGGACCGGCACGCGCTCTGCGTCCCGGATCTGTACCCGTGGGGTCTCGACCTTCGGTACCGGATGCTCCAGCCGCGTGAACTCGCCGCGGCACAGGGATTCCCGTCGGACTACGAGTTCGCCGGGAACAAAGGCGAGACCACCGAGCAGATCGGGAACGCGGTGCCGGTGAACCTCGCGAGAGCACTCGTGAAGGAGGCGCTGACGGGGACCGAACCGAGCCTCCAGACGTTTACTCCGGGAGAGGAGGTGAGCGTTGCCGATGACTGATCGAGAGACCGGTCAGCCTGTCATGTCGCCGGCGTCTGTCGAAGCGGCTGCTCGCTCGGCTCGCGCACAGGTGACGTGTCCAAACCTTCAGCCGGACGATCCGGGACACCCGCGGACAACCGGCGGGTTCTGGGGGGCCTTCACGCGGTCCCTCGAAGGTCGCTGGGAGCAGTTCAAGAACCAACACGAGGAAGCGCACAACACGTTCGACAAGGACGACGCAGACGGCCAGACGAAGCTCGTCACGGATGGCGGCCGAGATCGGCGCGGAGACGGCTCCGAACGTAGTTCGGTGTCGATAGCTCGCGAGCATCTCCTGGGTGCGACGGTGTGGGCCTACGGCGGCGGAGCGGCGCGAGTCCGGCCGTGGACCAGCGAACAAGATATTCGGATGGTAGTACGACTCAGAGCCTGATCTAGCCGGTTGATTTCGTGACTAAAAATACATGGAGGAGGTAAGACAGAGAAAATTCGCTTATACTAGTCCGTTATTGGATTGACTCGATCTGTTCTAGGTTTTCAAATATCTCAGAACATCTCATACCATTTTCAGAAAACGCGCCGTAATTGAAGTGTGGATCAGCGAGGTGTGTATATGTTATCCATCCATCAGACAGTTCACCAATATCGTAGTATCCTTCATCGATCCAACGGCTTATTTCGAATCCCTGAGTAAGTCCTTCTTCTTGATATACTGCGAGTACAAGAATGACATCATCGTGTGCTGTATCCCGAGCAAGTTTGAATTTATCCTCTAGTTTTCGGCTGATTGAGTTGCCTGTTCGAGTTCCCATCCCAAACATTGGTCCCTCTTTTTCTAACTGCTCAACATGGTCTGGCTTAACCACCTCAATCCAGATGTCCTCGTTCTGTGTTCTCAGCCTAAGATCAAAGTCTTTCGAACCTCTTTCCTCACCTAGTGGTACATTTAGTGTGACTTTATTATGACCGTAGACTTTTCGAAGGTAATAGAGTAGGGAGAGCTCCGCAAAGAGGGAATTTATTCGGTGTTCGTTTTCTTGTTGAATCATATTCAACCAGTCTTTTGTAGGGTCAGATTCCACGTCGACGGCGGTAAGGTACTTATCGAATAGTTGAAGATCACCCCGTCGAAACTTCCCTAGTAGCCTTTCCCCGGTGACCGATTGGTCACCAAGAAATTCATCAATATTTCTGTAACTGCGAGGAGATGGTACCAAGTGTTCATGCGAATAGTTGCTTCCTAGAACTTGTTCTAAACCGAACGACCACAAGGAATATTTTGGGTTGTTCTCTTCCTGATCTGAATTATCAGTGGGGTGTACATCGATAATCTCACAACCAAACTGATGTTCGTACTCTTCCTGCTCTTCAGGACCGTATATGTGAACGATATCACCGGGATCGTACGGTTGGTCAGCAGGGGTAGGTTTTTGATTCATTTTTGAATTGGCGATCGGCTATATCTCGATTAAATGTTGAATTCTTATGCTATTTAATTATACGTTAGGTGTGAGCGGCGTTTGTGAAGTAACCTCTAAACTAATATTTCTATTCGCTTATCTTTCCGGCCCTCAGTGCGTTTTTGAGAACTCTTGTACTGGAAGAAATTCGACCGATCCGGGCCCCCAGCCGCCATTGTTCTCACCATCGTCGTCATCGTCATCATCCTCCGAATCGTCCTCGGTGAGTTTTTCGAACATCTT
Organism: Halorubrum sp. 48-1-W; assembly: GCF_003287355.1. Lineage (GTDB taxonomy): Archaea > Halobacteriota > Halobacteria > Halobacteriales > Haloferacaceae > Halorubrum. Next base: position 10,542 of record NZ_QMIM01000044.1, on the reverse strand, counting down.
CAGTATCGCAACGATGGTGCCACTAATCGATGAAACGGCGAGTAGGACAATCTGAAGGTCCATACTTTGGGAATCTCACGTTTACTCTTAATTGATACGCCGCATATCCAAAAGGCGGTCTAAAGGCTTCTACCCGGAAATATAACTCAACAATAGTAACTCGGAGTTAGTACGGCGACCGAGCCTGGATCGCCGGTTCGAAAACCGGTCCCAAAGCAGGATCAGACTCGAAGTTCTCTGAGAATATCGAGATCTTCACTCGCCGCCGTCGGCAACCGGACGCTTTCGGTAATCGTCGGGGTCGCCACCGAGATCCTCCGCGAGAGCTTCGCGGAGATCTTCGGCCTGATCGCTCATCGCGTCCTCGAATTCCTCGAGTTCTTTGTCGGTCATCGGTTTCTGATCCCGTGCCATTGTTCGAACCTGTTGATGTACCGTTCGGCGTGCCGGTTCAAGTGTTCTTCGGCGAATGTCAGCGCGTCGCTCGCGGACATCGGCGGGAAGACTTCCTCTGAGCGGAGTTTCTCGCCGTCGCGGTACACGTCCATGTGGACGCCCTCGACGGTGACGTCGTGGCCGTGGTCGCTCTCTGGGTCGTGGTCGAAACGAACGATCTCGGCCCATCCGCCGTCAAGCCGGTACTCCATCTGAACCACGAACCGCGTCACTTCACCGTGAGCGTGACTGTAGCCGATTCGCCGCCTCACCCGATACTCCAGCGGTGTCGTGAATTCCCGGTCGTACTCGCGGGGTTCCTCACTCATTCGTCGTCGCAGACGGCTTTCTGGAGTTCTTCGAAAAGTTCTGGATGATGTTCTTTGAGGACATCAACATCGGTCTCAATCTCTTCAATTCGGCTACGGACACGGTGGATCGCTTGATATCGTTTTTCGTCGGATACATCCACCTCACCGGAAATTCTCTCCCGATCGGTGGTCGTCATGATAGCGCGGTATTTGCTCACGTCCAGTGGTTCAGGAACCATCTACTTTTACGTTAGCAACAATCCGACTTAACTTTGCTCCATAGCAAATAGTTTGCTATGGTGCTAAGTATTAAGTGGACGGTGAATAGAGATATCGTTGAGAAGCGCGGGATCCCTCAGAAAGTGAGGCCGGTGTTGGAGACACCGACCCCGCGCTTCGGCAGGTCACCGAAGCATGTCCACCAAGATGCCCGTCCGACTTGAATCGTCGGACACAGACTGCTGTATCGACACGGAATCACCGGTTCAAACTCGACTAACCACGGGCTCGGAGGTTCGGTCCCGATGAACCGTCGAGCGTTCTTCGGTGCGGCCGCGATCGCCGCGGCTGGAGTTCCGGCCGGGTCAGCCGACGATCAGCGAACGCGATCGAAGAGAGAGGAAGAACTGTGCTCCGAAGTCTGGGACGAACAGATCCTCGAAGCACGACGACACCTGATCGCGGACAGCGGTGAGGGTGCGGAGGCGGCCAAACAGGAACTCGAGATCGCACTCGACAAGCTCGACGATTATCTCGACGAATAGCGATTGAAAAGTAAGGATCAGATCACTGTTTTAGATCCAGCCGATATTATCCGGCAGTCGCTGCCCTTCTGAATCTCCCGAAGAGATATATGGTATCAGGTGATACATGATAGTACGAAGGCAACATGGCCGATGGAGACGTTGTACTCGACCGTCACTTCGAGGTCGATGCCGAGGAGGGGACGGAAGTCGAGTTGTTCGCCGTGGAGGACTCGAGTAAACCCGGTGGGTTCCACTACCGGTTTCAGTACTACACGCCCGAGGACGGCGAAGAGATCCTCCGGTACGACAACGCACACGACTCCGACATCGGACCTCATCACCGTCACGTCGGCGAGGAAGTGACCGGGATCGAGTTCGACGGCCTCCAAGACCACGTTGCCCGATTCCGAGAGGAGGTGCTCACGATCAATGCCCGACGATAACCACAGCGAGCCCGCACCCGAGGAGCTCACCTACCCGAACACGCTTCGAATCACGATCTCGTCCGCCGAGGACGCCTTCGATGAGGCGTTGGACGCCGCGGCGGCCGCAGAGGAAGGAGAGCAGACCGACGCGGTCGTCTCCTTCGAGAACGCCGAAGGTATCCGTCGGTTGCTCACCGACCGCCGCCTCGAACTCCTCCGCTCGCTGATGGGCGCTCCCGCCGAGAGCATCACTGACCTCGCCGACCGGCTCGATCGGAGCTACTCCGTCGTCCACGACGACGTCGAGGTCCTCGCCGAGTACGGCATCGTGAAGTATCGTAAGAAAGGGACGGCGAAACAGCCCTTCGTACCGTACGAGACGATCGAGTTCGACATCACCGTTCGGGCCGAGGTCACTGGCGGCGACGCGGAAGCACCGGCGTGACGAAGTCCACAGTGGAGGGCTTCCTGCGGTGGTGTACTTTGAGATAGCTCCGGGTTCGTCCGTTTTATGAGTGCTCGGACGCCGTCGGAAGCCCGATCGTAACCGTCGTCCCCGACTGCGTTTCGGACACCTCAATGTCTCCATCGAGGTTCGTGACGATCCAATACGCGAGGAACAGGCCAAGGCCCCTGCCGTGGACCAGCGGTTCCTCCTTGCCTTCGGCTAGCACTTGCCGCTCGTCGTCGGGCAAACCGGGCCCCTCGTCGGCGATGACGACGGCCGTCCGCTCGTCGCCCGTGGTGACGGTGATGTCGACGGTCGGCCGCGGACCGGTATGTTCGGCGGCGTTCTCGAGTAGCTCCCATATCGCGACCTCGATCTGTGGTAGCGTCTCGGCGACCGCCGTCTCCGGGAGCTCCGTCGTCACCGACGTGTCCGGATAGCGTTCCCCGAGCTGAGCGATCGAGTCTTCGATGATCGGGACGAGGTCGATGGCCTCCAGCTCCGGGGACAACTCGCGGTTCGCCTCGATCTGGCGGGCCGACTCGGTGATGTCCAACAGCCGATCGGCCGCCTGGAGGATCGTGTCGACGTTCGATCTCGCATCGCCGTCGACCTCGGCCGCCAGCATCTCGGCACGCCCGTTGATCACCGTCAGTTCGTTGCGAACGTTGTGTCGCAACACGCGATTCATTACGCTGATCAGTCCCTCCCGCTGGCGTCTCTGGCTCACGTCGCGCCCCATCGCCTGTACCGCAACGATGTCGTCCGGCGTCCGTACGTCTCTCTCGACGCTCGGGTCGTATATCGGAACCATTCGTACGTCGACGTACACGGTGCCGTCGGAGCGGGTCGCAACGGGGAGGTCACTCACCTGGATGGACTCTCCACTCGCGACCGCCTCGAAATACTCGGCGGCCTCGGCGAGCCTCTCCTCGTCCGGGGCGAGCATCGAGATCGGCTCACCGACGATTTCCTCCGGCGCGTACCCGATGAACTCCTCGACTGAGGGCGAAACGAACGTGAAACGGTTCTCCAGGTCGACCCGGAAGACGAACGAGAAGCTCGCCGCCATGATGGCGCGATAGAGCTCGTTTCGCTGATCGAGTTCGCGTTCCCGTTGAATCAGCCTCCGACGTTGTTGCTCGCGTTCCGTGACGTCGGTGAACGCGAAGACCTCGACCGTCGAGTTGCCGACCGTCATCGGTCTGGAAGAAACGAAGTAGTACGCCGACTCGTCGGCACCGTCGCGTTCGATGACCCGCTCGTCACCGTCACGTGCGTCTGCCACCGCCGGGAGTACGGTGTCGAGTTCCTCGCCGACCGATCCCTCGAGCTCCGGAAACGTGCTCACGGCCGCGGCCGAGAAGTCCTGGATCCGCCCGTTTCGGTCGACGATCACGGTTTCGTTGGCGGTCTGGGTCGCCGCCGCTATCGACAGGAACTGGTCACCGAACAGGTATACCGCGCCGGTGGCGAACGCCGCGACGCCGACCGGCGCATAGATGAAGTTGATGAACCCCGGCGTCACGACCGCAACGATATCGAAGGTGACGGGCAGTGCGAGGAGGCCGGTGAAGACGATCAGCGGCCGTGTATCGTACTCAGAGGAGACGTACAGCTCGAAGACCATGAACAGTCCAATGGCCGCAAGCGTATACGACAGGGCTGTCGAGGCCCAGTGTATCACTCCGTGTTCGATCGCTAGATATCGGAACGGTACGGTCCTCTCGGTCGTCGTGAAGTACAACCCGTGGATCGGGTTGGTGAGCTTTATCGACACTACGAACAAAAAAACGCCGACGCCGAGCCGACGGAGTGTCGTGTCCTTGTGTAGTCGTCGGCCGGTATACGCGGACGCGAAGTACAGCCATGCCCAAACGGTGCCGAACCCGAACACCAGTCCCACCGTGTACGTGACCTCTCGAAGCGGGTCGGGAACGATGAAGAATCCTGTCTTCAGAACGCCCCAGATGCCCGTCATCGTGAGCAGGCCGACTAATCCATACCGTATCTCGGCGCTATCAAGCGTCAGCGCCCGTGGTATTACCGAAAAGCAGGCGATCCCGCTGAGAAGAAAGAGACGGCTGTGTTGAATCGCTGTAAGGCGGAGAGATTCACTGTTTGACGAAGCGTTTGATGTTATAGACGACACACATCAGCACGATTTCGCGGAACTCACGGAACCATGACCGCGCTCGCACGGCGAAGCCGAGCGAGCGCTTCACAGCCGAGTTCACGGTTTCGGTCATCGAGCGCTGATTGTAGCGGGTGTCGTCGATTCTGGCGTTGTGCGCGTGGTCGTACGGCGCGAAGATGCGGTGCTTGATCAGCGGTCTGATCCCGAGCTCGCGTAATCCTTCACGAAGCGATTGCTTGTCATAGCCTTTATCGGCGGCGAGAGACCGCAGATCGCCCGCATTCCGACGGGCGATCTGCTCAGCAAGGTCTGCGTCGCTTCCTTCCCGATTCGTTGAGCAGTGAACGTCAAGGACGGCTTGAGACGCTGTATCGACGAGTTTTGTGACTTTGAGCTTCTGAACGCGGTAGCTGATTCGCTGGCAGTAGTGGCGGCTGGCTGGTGAGCGGTCGTAGAACGTGGCGTCAATCGCGGCGTGTTCAGAGAGATCGTGCAGCTGCGCCGACTGGCGCAGCAGCACTCGACAGACGCTCATGCTGATCCGGTCGAACGCCTTACACAATGTGGACGGAGCTGGGAGATCGGCCGCGTTGAGGCCGATCTCGCCGATTATTTGTGGCATCTCTTTGAGCAGGTCGATCGTCATGCGGTACGATGAATCGAGGTAAATCCGCAGACAGTGAAGCGAAACGAGTGCATAGTCGGCGAATCCGCCGCCACCTTCCGGGGCGGCGGATTCGCCTCCATCGCCAGTAACTCTTTGAGCAACCGGCACAACTTCCCCGATGAAGCGGGAGATTTGTGTCATAGGCAACCGAATCTTCCCGCTTCAACTCCTTTGATTTAGTGGCCTACCCCACTGCTGTATGGTGATTCAACACAGCCAAAGAGACCCATATATGCGATGCCAGCCGGCGTCGTCCACGGTGCGGTCATCGACTCGTTGATCAATAGGGTCGAGTACGCTTAAAAATACGTTCAGCGGCCATTGATCGCGTCACGTGACGACGCACCCTGACGGATCGCAACACGCGATCTTGATACAGCGAGAGAATCCTGCCGTTCACGGCGGACGTGAATCGAGTAAGCCCCTGTGAGAAACGCCTGTCGATGGCTGAGCGTACGGGTCGTCGGATTCGACGCCGCGGCGGGACGGACTCGCAGTGAGCACGTCCGACCGTCTCGTCCATCCACGGGAACGGCGTTCCGGGAGCCGGAAGCTTAAGTTCGTGTTTCCGGTTGTACGACCCATGACGAACCGTGAAACACGAGAAGCTGTGTGTGAGTACATCGCCGAGAACCACGACGAGACGCTCGCGTTCCTCTCCGAGCTGGTCGCGGCCCGCTCGCTTCCGGGTGAGGAGGGGCCGGCGCAGGCCGTGATGGTCGAGACGTTCGAAGGGTTCGGGCTCGACGTCGACACCTGGGAACCGGACGCCGAGGCGCTTCGGGATCACCCGGCCTTCTTCGAGACGACGCCGTTCGAGGAGTACGGCTACGAGGGGCGTGAGAACGTCGCTGCGACGGATCCCGGCTCCGGCGACGGCCGATCGCTGGCGCTCAGCGGCCACGTCGACGTCGTGCCGCCGGACCCGGTCGACGCGTGGGAACACGACCCGTGGGAGACTCACCTCGAGGACGGGCGGCTGTACGGCCGCGGCACGTTCGACATGAAGGGCGGGATCGCCGCGTTCGTAGCCGCCTACGACGCGCTTCGGGAGCTCGGCATCGAACTGCGCGGCGACCTGACCCTCCAGACGACGATCGAGGAGGAGGCCGGCGGCGTCGGTGGGGTGCTCTCGGCGCTCGAACGCGGCTACCGGCCCGACGCGGCGATCATCCCGGAGCCGTCGGGCGTCCCCACGATCGGGGTCGCGAGCGCGGGCGTCATGTACTTCCGCGTGACCGTCCCCGGGAAGCCCGCCCACACCGCGTACAAGTTCCTCGGCGTCGACGCCGTCGGGAAGGGGTACGAGATATACGGGGCGCTCGAGGCGCTTCACGAGGAACGGAACGAGCGGATCGATGACTACGGGCCGTCGGTCAACCAGTACGCCGAAGCCGAGGGGAGCACCACGAACCTGAGCCTGACCGACATCTACGTCCCCGGGTCGTGGACCTCGACCGTCCCCGGGGAGGTCGTGATGGAGTACCGGATCGGCTGGCCGCCGAGCGCCGGACAGACGCGCGAGGACGTGCGGGCGGAGGTGACGGAGACGATCGAGCGGGTCGCCGAAAACGACGACTGGCTCGCCGAGCACCCGCCGGAGATCGAGTGGTTCGGCTGGAGCACGGACCCCCACGAGGTCGACTACGACAGCGACTTCTTCGAACTCGTCTGTACGGAGACGGAACGGGTCACCGGCAGCGAGGTGAACTACCGCGGCGGGCTGGGCGGGAACGACGAGCGGTTCTACAACCGCTACTACGACATCCCCTGTCCGAGCGTCGGCCCGAGCGGCGGGAACGGCCACGGCACCGACGAGTACGTCGACGTCGAATCGCTCGTCGACACCGCCCAGGTCCTCGCGTTGACGGCGATGGAGTGGTGCGGCATCGAGGAGTAACGACGGGTCGCCCGCCGTCGGATCGGTGACGCGGGGCAGTCCCGAAGGAGTCGATCGGCCGAAGGCGGTCGAGTTGCCCGACCCCGACGGGGTCGCCGACGGCCCGGTACACTATCTCCGGGCCGTCGAGTCGCCGGGGGATCCGTGATCGCTCCGTTTCGGAGTCGGTGCTCCGTTCGTCGGTCAGCGACTGGACGGACACCGTGATCCCCGGCCCACGACTCAAACTCGCACTCCAGCCGCTTGCGTCAAGCTACGTTCCCCTGAAAGTCCCGAATAGAGTCCTCGTCTAAGGGCCCCGCGCGTCGAACGTCGTCCGGCAGTACGACCGAGACGTTCCTGTCGCTTACCGCGTCAGATAACACTCTGGAATTTTTCAGTCGGATTCGTTTTTTGTCAGTTCTAACTGTGAACCGCCTTGAGATCAAGTCCCAACACACTCGGCCTGCTCCCCCGTAGATCCGTTCTGACCGAACAGTGGTGAAATGACATAACTTACGTTAACATTATGTACCGTAGTAATTCCCTAAAGTCATCAAAAAGTTGATTATTGTTTTATGTAATGATACTACCTGACGTATGGAATTCACACGACAGGAGTCGCTTGATCGACTCCAGGAAACGGTATCGAACGGCGATCCGATCATCGGCGCTGGTGCGGGGACCGGTATCTCGGCGAAGTTCGCCGAGCGCGGTGGCGTCGATCTACTGATCATCTACAATTCCGGTCGCTATCGGATGAACGGTCGGGGGTCGCTGGCTGGGCTCCTTCCCTACGGTGACGCTAACGAGATCGTCGTCGAGATGGGCCACGAAGTGCTTCCAGTCGTCGAGGACACGCCAGTACTCGCCGGCGTCAACGGGACTGACCCGTTCCGCCAGATGGACGTGTTCATCGAGGATCTGAAACGGCGCGGGTTCTCGGGCGTCCAGAACTTCCCGACGGTGGGCCTCATCGACGAGGACAGCGGGTTCAGACGGAACCTCGAGGAGACCGGAATGGGCTACGACAAGGAAGTCGACATGATCCAAGAAGCGGCTGAGCAAGGAATGCTCACCTGCCCGTACGTCTTCAGCGAAGAGCAGGCCCGCGAGATGACCGAGGCCGGAGCGGACGTGGTCGTCTCACATATGGGGCTGACTACATCCGGGGATATCGGTGCCGAGACGGCACTGGATCTCGATGCCGCAGCCGAGCGCGTTCAAGCCCATCACGACGCCGCAAAAGAGGTGAACGAGGACGTACTGGTGATCTGTCACGGCGGCCCGATCGCATGGCCCGACGATGCCCAGTACGTGCTGGAACACACCGAGGGTGTCGTCGGATTCTTCGGTGCGTCGAGCATCGAACGCCTCCCGACTGAGGAGGCGATCGAAGCACAGACCCGCGAATTCAAGCAGGTCGATCTCTAAAATGACCGACCACCAATACTTCATCACTCCTGATGACGTCGAAAGTCAGCTCTTCGATTGGGGCGTCCTGAAGTGGTTGAGCACGCCCGACGTGACGGGCGGCGAGCGCTTCAGCGCCGGCGTCGTCAAACTGGAACCCGGAAAGGGCCACGAGCGCCACTCCCACCCCGACAGCGACGAGATCCTCTTCGTCATTCGCGGTGAGGGTGAACAGGAAGTCGCCGACCAGACACGTGATATCTCGGCCGGCGAGATGGTGTTCGTTCCTGAAGGCATCGAACACGGAACCGTCAACACCGGCTGGGAACCGTTGTTACTGCTCGCGGTCTACGCGCCACCGGGCCCCGAGGAGGTACTCCGGGACCTTCCAGAGTGTGAGATCGTCCCGCCGGGTGAACTGCCGACACCCGAGAACGTGGAGGAGTGAGTATGGCCGTCACAATCGTTGGGACGCTCGATACGAAAGGCGAAGAGATAGCGTTCGCGCGTGATGTCCTTCGCGCGCAAGGCGTTGACGTACACCTCATCGACACGGGCGTGATGGGCGACCCGGAGATCGATCCGGACACCGCTGCGAGTGCGGTCGCTGAGGCGAGCGGCACCACGCTGAAGCACCTCCGGGACGACGCCGAGCGCGGCGAGGCGATCGAGGCGATGGGCAAGGGCGCAGCGGCGATCGTCCAGCATCAACACGATTCTGGCGACCTCGACGGTGTGCTCGGACTCGGCGGTTCGGGCAACACCTCGATCGCGACCACGGCGATGCGGGCGCTGCCGGTTGGGGTCCCGAAGGTGATGATCTCGACGATGGCTTCCGGCGATACCGAACCGTATGTCGGTGCCACCGACGTGATGATGGTGTATTCGGTGGCCGACATCGAGGGGCTCAACCAACTCTCCCGGAAGGTAATCGCTAACGCTGCCCTTGCGATGGTCGGGATGGTTACGAACCAGCCGGACATCGAAGTTGAAGACCGCCCCACGATCGGGATCACGATGTTCGGCGTCACCACACCGTGTGTCCAGACGGCCCGGGAGTATCTCGAGGAACGAGGCTACGAGACGATCATCTTCCATGCGACTGGGACCGGTGGCAAAGCGATGGAGGACCTCGTGAGACAGGGCGTCATCGACGGCGTGTTGGACGTGACGACGACGGAGTGGGCCGACGAACTTGTGGGTGGTGTGCTTGCTGCTGGCCCCGACAGGCTTGACGCTGCCGCGGAGACGGGCACGCCACAGGTCGTCTCGACGGGTGCGCTGGACATGGTCAACTTCGGGCCGCGTGATTCCGTCCCCGAGGAGTTCGAGGGGCGGCAGTTCCACATCCACAATCCACAGGTAACGCTAATGCGGACGACGGCCGAGGAGAACGCTGAGCTGGGCGAGATCATCGGGAAGAAGCTCTCGGTAGCGAACGGGCCGACTGCCCTATACCTCCCGGTTGGGGGCGTCTCGATGCTCGATGTCGAGGGAGAGGACTTCCACGATCCCGACGCCGACACGGCCCTGTTCGAGGCACTCAAAGCGAATCTAGCTGAATCGGTCGACGTGGTTGAGATGGAAACCGATGTCAACGACGAAGCGTTCTCCCGGGCGCTGGCCGAACAGCTCGACACGTACATGCGGGAAGCAGGCCTCGCTCCTGACGCGTGATCTAGACGGCTGGGCCGTCAGCACTCCGTTTTTGGCTCTTTTTCAGACACATTCTCGTCTTAAACAGCCATTCACTGAAGGGTGCGTATTGATCGCCGAGGATTCTACCAATTCAAAGAAGGGTTCCAGAAGCCGTGCTGAATACACAGCGCGAATAGGGTACGAGCCGAGGCCGATCTACGGGAGAGAGTGATCGGTCAGTACAGGGAACTCACGGATCGCTCAGTACAGATGAAGGAACGATCGATCCAGCGCGGTGGCGCGCCGGTGAGCGGGTGCGATAGCACCCGCGAACCGACCGCGAGGGAGTCGACCGGCCGGAGCGAAGCAGAGGCCGGTCGACGAGGCTGGGGAGGTGTGAGGTGCGGTGCGGGGCTGTGCGGGGTGGGATTCAAAGGGGCAGG
>NZ_QMIM01000043.1 GCF_003287355.1 Halorubrum sp. 48-1-W | reverse complement strand
TCGATTTGTGGATGACGAGCTTGTCACCCCCCGACGAGAGCCGCTTTGCGGAGCGTTTCGCGCCGGATTTCTTTCGGTGGTTGCTCGCAACCGTTCCGTTTTTCGTCACGACCCAGCCGTTACCGCTCGGTTTGATTCTGTAAGTTGCCATTGTCAGTTTCCAAGGAGTTCTACCGATCCCTTCGTCAGGACCAATATCGAGACGCCGACGCCGAGCACGCCAAGCACGCCCAGCGACGGGTAACTATGCGTGAATTCCGACCCTCCCGACACGCTGACGAGGTTGAACGCCGAGATCGTCACGAGCAACCACAACACGACACAGCCGGCCGAAAGGCCGACCGCGTACTGGATGCCCTGGCGGTCGCGGACGGTCGTCGCGAGTCGCAACGCACCGGCCGTGCCGAGAAGCGCGCTCGAAAAGAGCACGAGGAAGATGGGGAGCCGCATCGGTCAGCCCCCCACCGCCCGCACAGCCACGAGCACGGCTCCGACGACGAGCGCGAACAACGCCGCCGGTGCGCCCGCGCGGAGCATCGGCGTCGTCGACTCGGCGAAGTCCTGCTGTTGGGTCGCGGTGTCGGCGTCGGCGGGCTCCAGCTCGGGATTCTGGAGCATCTGATCGGCGGCCAGTCCACCACCGAAAAGAAGGACCGCAACGACGACCGCGATGAATATTCGTGCCATTGCGGGTGTGTATTCTCCGAGTGTGGCCTTAAGCGGGCCACGGCGGGGGTGTCCCCGCTCGTTAGTTCTGCATCCGCATCCGCTGGACGACGCCGATGACGAGGGCGGCGACGAGCACGAGGAGCACGATCGGCACGAGTTCCATCGCGTTCGCGAAGCCATCGGTGACGCCGACGGACGCGTTGTCGAGTTGGGTGTTTTCGATCGTCGGGAGTGCGCTGTTGATCTGGCTGAAGATCAGGATGCCGATGAGCGCAACCACGCCGATCACAACGACGCTAATGACGGTACCGACCTGCGCCGCCCGCTGAAGTCGGCCCCCACTGCCGGGGATCGACGCCGCGGTGGGTTCGCCCCACTCACTGCGTGCGTAGCCCGCCATCGTCAGGAGCATGGCGAACATCGCACGGAACTTGGCTGGGATCTGTCGAAGCATGGCCGTAAGTGCCATGTCTCGGGTGAGGGGAGTCACCCCCATATAGCGTGACGAACGTTCGCAGTCGTATACGCCCGTATGAGGATACGACACGCCGTATACAGGGGTGTGGCGGTGGGGTAGTTTATAAGCGAGAGCCTAATCTGCCGGATGGACCATGTCGAAGCCAAACATCTCGCTCCGTGTCCCGCGTAACATCCTCGAGGAGATCGAGGAGATTCAGCGCGAGGAAGGTATCGAGGACCGATCAGAAGCCGCGCGACAGGTACTCCGGCGCGGCGTTGACTACTCACAGGGGCAGTCGGCCGGCGAGCAACTCGGCCAGCAGGCCACGGCGGTCGCCGGCGTCGGCACCGTTTCAGCGCTGTTGGGCGTCCTGCTCGGCCAGCCGTGGGCCGTGTCGCTCGTCACGCCGTTCGCCGTGACGACCGTGATCTTCGCGCTCATGTGGGCGTCGGTGCGGACGCTGGAGGGGCGTGACCTGGTATGACCGACTCTCGAAGCCTGACAGAGATTCAGCATTGGAGCACGTTCGAGCGGTTTCTCGTCGTGTCCACGCTGATGACGGTGGTGGTATTACAGATCCTCATCGTCGGTGAGGTCTTCGGCGACGTTGGATCTGAGTTTGTGGCCGCCACAGGAGCCGCTTACAGCCTGCTCGGTGTGATGATCATCTACCTCATGCTCACGGTGTTTGGTGACTGGGGGGAGGTTCTCATCGCGCTATCGCTCCGTGGTGCGGTGGGAAAGCACCGCGACGCCGCCCGAGTTGTCGTGTGGGGGGGTGCTACGATCGCGATGGCGGTCGTGGCCTTCAACAACGGCAACACCGTCGAAGGGTACCCAGAACTGACGCGCGCGATTCGTTTCGCGTCGGGGGCGTTTGTGCTCCTGTTAGCATCGCGGGCAGTCCCGCGATCCGTGTGGGAGGGGGTGTACAAACGCGTATCCGGGCGATTCGGCACTTCGGGTGACTTGACATGAAACCAAATCAGGACCAGCAGGAACGCACCCACACCAACTGGATCGCGTCGATGAACGACGCGTTTACGACCTGCCGACAGGTCCTGATGCGCGCCTCCGTCGACGTCTCCGACCCGCGCCGAGCGCTGTGGCCGGCGGTTCCGCGGAGCCAGATGAGCCGGGAACACCAGACTGTCGCGCAGTGTCACGCGGCGGTGCTCGACTACGCCGAACACATCGAGCCGTTTCGGAATCGGTGTTCGCATGCGTGGACCGAACGGATCCAGCCACCGCACGCCTTCCCCGACGGGAGCCAGTTGCCCGTCGTCCTCGCGGAACTCGAGGAGTGGGCCGACCGGCGGTACGAGGAGCCGGTCGGGAGCAAACACGAGCTGACCGGGCGGAAACAGGACGTCGAACTCCGGCGTGTTCACCTCCCGACCGAGTACGCTCGCGGTGCGTTTCGGCAGTTGAACAAATGCCGCGAACAGTTGAAGCTGTCCGCTGACCCGCCGACGCCGGAACGAACCGTCGACGGGCCGGATGATGCGTGGTGATAATGTCGGCTGACACACCCGAGCCGCCGGCCGCGCTCGTGCCACCGGAGACGCCGACCCAGCGCGTCCTGCTCCACCACGCCTGGCGGCGGATGAACATCAAAAACGAGCACTTCATGTGTGCGATCGTCGGCCGCGAGGGGAAGGCGAAAAGCCACACGGCGTTGAAAATCGCCAGCGGCGTCGACCCGACATTCACGGCCGATCGTGTGTTCTTCAACGTCGCGCACGCGCTGTCGGCGCTCAACAGCGACGAGTATGGAAAGGGGCAGATGATCGTCATCGACGAGGCCGGCGTGTCGATGGGCAACCGGACGTGGTACGACCGCGACCAGATCGACACAAACCAAGCGCTCCAGACGGTCCGCAAAGAGAATATGGGCGTGTTGTGGACGCTCCCGCGGCTCTCCGAGTTGGACTCACAGACGCATGGTCGCCTTCATGCGTTCATCGAGATGACGCGAAAGTACACCGAACACGAGACACAGCCGTACGCCGTCGGGAAGTGGAAGAACATCGACCCGACACGCGACGAGCGCGACAAGCTGTACAAGGAGTACCCGCGGATGCGGACGGATGGCGTCAAAGAGAAGATCAAAGAGATCGGGTTCACGCCGCCCGATCCGGACCTGGTCGCGGCCTACGAGCCGCGAAAAGACGAGTTCATGGAGGAGTTCATCGGCGAGATCGTCGACAAAGCGAACGAACAATTGGACCAAGACGCCAGCGCCGGCCCGAAAGACATCGCCCAAGAGATCGCGACGGACGGCATCGGCCAGTTCGTCTCGGAAAACGGCACGACCGGCTCGGCATATATAAATAAAGACCTGATCCGTATCGAGTTCGACATCTCGCATTCGGACGCGAACGCGGTCAAGGCGTTGCTCGAGCAGACGTACGCAGATTCAGACTTGGAGGCACACCTATGAGCGAATACACACAGGCCATGACACACTACTGTAACGTACCTATCGCGCGACCCATGCGCGTGCGGCCGATGTTGAACCACCAACCGACCAGCTTCCATCGCGAGCGGGGAGGTGAGCGGCGATGGGCCTGATCCGCAACGGCGAGCCGAGCCCCGAGGAGATGCGTGAGGAACAGAAGGCGAACCAGGACCACGGCACGAACCTCCAGTTCGCTGACGACGGGCAGATGGACGCGGGGTACATCGACAAGGTCACGAACAGCCAGCTCCAGCAGGGGACCGTCGACGTCCTCGCGAACCTGCTCTCGAAGGACTTCGTGCTCGGGAATCTCTCGGAGGCCGAGGTCCACGAGCACCGCTGGCTCACTCGCGAGATCGTCCTCGAGGTGGAAGCCGAGCACCCGAGTCCCGACAGCATGTGGCAGGGCCGGTTCCGGCAGGTCGCGTCGGGGAGAGAGCGCGACGCGTTGGAACCGCTCGACGGGCCGCAGAAGACGACGATGCAACAGTTCATCCAGGGCGTCATCGCGCGGGCGACGCGCTCGCGGGATGGGTGGCAACAGGAGGAGGTCAACAAGTCCTACCGCGTCTCCGAGCGTCGTGAACCCGACAAAGACGACGGTGGGTTCCTGTAATGCTGATGGCACTTACGTGGTTCATGTTGGCCGGCCTGCTCGGTGCGACCGCCTTCTTCGTCTCCGGGCTCGTGGTCGCGGCCGTTGGTGGCGGCGGCGTCCGCGACCGCGTCGGTCGGTGGTACATCGACATGGGGCAGGCCGCGTTCCGGAACAGCGCGCTCGCCGTTCGGGAAACGGGCAGTCTCGCGTTGACGACCGTGTCGTTCGATCCGAAGTACGGCGGCGACAAATCGACCATCGACGGCGTCGTCGGGCATTGGGATGACCCGCTGTCGGTCAAGTCCACGCTGTCGGGCAAAGAGTTCGGGATCGGCCTCGAGAGCGCGTCGTGTTACATCTCGCCGCTGGCGGCGGAGTTCGGTGACGAAGGCGCGCGCCGCCTCGAGGATGGCGTGCTCGGGAGCCAAGGCGACGGCGACGACGAGTCGGTGACGCTCGATTACACCATCCCCCGGAACCCGCAGGTGCTCGATCTGCGCCGGGCGAGTCAGTTCCTCAAAGGCTCGTGTAAGCGTCGGTGGGGTGCGCTGTCGAACAAGTGGGCCGAACTCTCCCAAGAGAAGTTTCACGAGAACTTTTCGGTCGGGCAGTCACTGCTGTGGATCGGCTCGTTCGCCGCGGGCGTCGGGCTCGCGTTCCTCGTCATGAAGTACGGGAGTAGTGGCGGCGGTGGCGGTGGTGTCGAAGTTCCGATCCAGATCGGCGCGGCGGCGATGGGGGTGGCCGTATGAACACCTTTGGGCTCGTCGGGCCGGTCCTCGCGGTGCTCCTCGCGCTCGCAGTCGCGGGTGTCGTCCTGTGGTTCAAGTACGACGACAGCGACAGTGACGACGGCGACGACGACGCTGAACGTGAGGGACCGCCGCTCTCGACGCAGGTACTGGCGGTGCTCACGTCCACGCGCGCGCAGATGGTCTACCTTACCGTATTCGCGGGCGTGGCGGCCGTCGGCACCATCGCCGTTGCGTGGACCTTGTACGGGCTGTGGTCCGGGGTCGCGACCACGATCGGGCTGGTCCTCGGCGTTTCAGCCCCGTGGATCTACGTTCGCGTGCTGTTCACGCCGATGGGGAAGGAGCCGCTCGGAGCGGCGTTCTTCATCCTCGGGCAACTCACGTTCGGCACCGGCGCGCTGGTCCGGCGTCGCGACGGCACCTACGAGTGGGGGCGGTTGCGCGAGGACGCTCACGGCCTGTTCATACGCCTCGAGTCCGGGCGTCGCGTCCGCATCGACGGCGACCACGAGGACCTGCCGAGGGTTGCGTGGGCTCCGTTGGCCGTCGTCGAGGAGAAAGACGAGGTCAACATGGCGCAGTTCACCGTCGACGACACGTTCCGGGCCGAACGTCCCGACCCCGCCGACGACGGCGAGACGGTGACCACCCCGCTCGCGGTGGCCGACGGCGGGGCCGACGGGTGGCATCTCGACAGTTCCAAACTCGAGACGTGGGCTCGTGGGAGTGCCGACTCCGAGATCCCGCGGAACGGACGGCGCAAAGCACTCGAGGAAAACGGCGGCGAACAGCGGATTAGCCAGCTCGTCACGATGGTCGGCGCGGGCGTGTTGGCGGTGGTCGGCTTCGGGATGACAGCCTTGGTGTTGATGCTATGACCGACGCCGCCATTACCGAGACGCGGACCGTCGTCACCACCGAGGAGGTCACGGAGACCCGATACCGGTGTTACGTCTGTGAGATGGAGTACGAGGAGTCGGCCGTGCTCACAATCGGCGTCGACCGGCAGTACGACGACGGCATGCTCGAGGACGGTGTCGAGCCCCGCGCCGAGCGGACCATCTGCCAACACTGCGCCGACGGCCTGTTCGACTACGGCGCGGCCGAGGGCGGTGCGTTCGACGAGAGCGCGAGCACGTACAAGGCCGACTGGGTGACACAGACGGCGGCGTTCGGCACCGTGCTCGTGTTGGTGTCGGTCGTGGTCGGCGTGCTCGCGGCCGGCGCGAGTCTCGGGGGTGCGAGCGTGCCGCCGGTTGTCGCCTCCGTCGGTGGGCTGTTGGTCGGCGTCGTGATGGGGTGGGTGCTACTATGACCACGGAGTTCGGGCCGCGAGACGAGCGTCCGTCCGTGCTCGGCAAAACAGCGGGCCTCTTGATCGTCGGCGCAGTGCGGATCATGAACGCGGTAGGCGACGGTGTTCGTATGCGGTACGACCGCTCGACAGCACGGCTCTCGATAACCGGTGAGTCAGAATACTCAGGCGACGAATTCGCCCGCGGGCAGTTGGTTCTATCAGTTATATTTTGTGCGATGGTCCTGCCGGTAGTGGCGCTAATAGCGCTCCGGATAGGCGCTATTGGCTTGTTTGAGTTGTTCGGAGAGAGCGTTGCGTATTTGCTGTTCCTTGTAGCGACCGCTGTCTCTCTATTCAGCATCCCGGGTATGATCGGCTTGTACAGCGTCGCCGATCAGATCAGCGTCGTCGACCACACCACCGAGCCGGCACCGGACGCGCTCGACGATGTAAAGGAACGGTACCAAAACGGCGACATCGACGAAGAGGAGCTTGAACGCGAGGCCGCGGAGGTGTGGGACCGATGACGGCGATCGCTCTCGAAACGTGGCCTTGGTGGACCGGCGTCCGGCCGGTCATGACCTTCCTGTTAGGGACCATCGCGCTCGTGGTTCTGGATCGGTGGTACATGGAGGCGACCCGATGACGCCCGGCAGTGGGGTACTTGAGTCAGGTGAGCACGCAGAACCAGACATGAGTGGCGCAACCTCAGGCCCGGTGTCGCGACTCGTCGAGCTCCACCGCGAGGGCGGTCTGTTTAACGCCATCCGCGGCGCGAACGACTACGTCCGGGATCACACGCCAATCCCCGTGACGCTCCCGCTCCATCGGATCGTGTCGACCGGCACGCTGTCTGTTGGTGCTGTCGCCGTCGACATCCATATCACGAGCGACGAGGACCTCTGGCGTGCGATGGGGCACGGCGAGGATGCGGTCCTCGATGATTTCGTCGGGCGTGTCAGACCTAACGATACCGTGTGGGACGTCGGCGCGAACATCGGCAGCTATAGCCTGCTCGCGGCCGCGACCGGCGCGTCGGTGATCGCGTTCGAGCCCGGCTCATCCGCACGACAGCGCCTTCAACGCAACGCCGAGGGCAACGGCCTAAGTCTGAGCATCAGACCCGTCGGCCTCGGGCTGTCGGACGCCAACGGCTCGGCGGCGCTCTCTACGGAGGTCAGATCCGGTATCCGTCACATCTCGGAGGCAGGCGAGCAGGTACCGGTCGCGAGAGGCGAAGACGTAGACCTGCCGGGAGCGGACATCATCAAGATCGACGTTGAGGGCCACGAGCGACAGGTGCTCGACGGGTTGGGCGACCGGCTCGAAGCCTGCCGCTGTTGTTACGTCGAGATCCACGGCGGGGTGTCGCGAGATGCCGTCGAAAAGCGCCTCGAAAACGCCGGCCTTGAGGTCGCCGACGAGTGGGGCGAGACCCGCCGGGAAGCGATCGTGAGGGCTGACGGAGGTGGCGCATGACAGACCGCGCGCAAATGGGGCCGACACCGCGCTGGCCGTCGGCCGTGCTCATCGGTGGCGCTATTCTTGCTGTCATCGCGGCGGAGACCTCGATCGCGACGGCGTTATCGGTCGGCGTGGTCAGCGTATACCTCTGGTTCGCGTGGACGATCCCGTCCTACATGCCGCGTGTCTGAGAAGCACCGATTCTCCGACACCGACCACACTGTTCGGCTCGCTGAGAGCGGTCCGGCACATGGTCTTTAATGGTCTTGCGGCTGTTTTGTGAGAATATGCGACCCGCACAAGATGGCGCAGGTATCGAAGAGTACGACGTGACGCACACCAAGTTTGTCTGTCACCAGTGCGGTGATAGGTACGTTTTTCTTGAGATGGGCGACTGGCCGAAGTATTGTCCGACGTGTGGGGCCGACCAAGAACAGTACAAGGAATGAGACTCGAGGACTACGACGAACGCGACGGGAAGAAGGTCTGGCTCGACCGCGCCGAGGTCGACCGCCTGCTCGGCGTCGCCACCGACACCGAGCGCTCGATCGCGTTCCGGCTCATGGCGCGCTGTGGGCTCCGCCGGCAGGAAGTCGTCGACGTCACCCCGCCCGATCTCGTCGCCACCGACATGGGGCCGCGCCTCCGCGTCTGGCACGGGAAGGGTGACAAGCACCGCGAGGTGCCGGTGCCGGGCGACCTGAAGACGACCATCCAGGTGGTCGCCGAGCAGCGCGACGCCGCGAGCGACACCCCGCTCGTCGACCGCTCGACCCGGACGATCCAGCGGTGGGTGACGCGCGCCGCCGAGGAGCTGTACGCCGAGACGGGCGACGTGGGGTGGACCTACCTCGGCCCGCACGATCTCCGCCGGACCTGGGGGACGCTCCTCGTCGAGAGTTCCGTCGAGCCGGGCATGATCATGGTCTGGGGTGGGTGGGACGACTGGCAAACGTTCCGCGAGCACTATCTCGGCGCGTATTCACCCGAGATGGAGCGGCGACAGGCCGCGTTGGTCCCGTGGCTCGATCAGCGCGCTCCGCAGGGTGGATCTGGCGGGTCCAACCCCAAGGGTCGCGGTCGCGAAACCACCTCGCAGAACGGCTATTCGGGGCAGTATCAGTAACGTTTCAAAAACTCGGCTTTCTGCGTATAAGTGCGCAAAAGGACCCTTTCTGAAAGACTCAGCCCCCACCGCCGCGCCCGATCTCCATCTCGCCGACCATCGTGGCGTAGGCGTCGGTCATCAGCGCCCGGCCGGCAACCCTCCGCAGGTCACTCACATCGTCGGCCATCGGATCGTCGCGCGCGTGTAGCTCCATCTCGATCTCCTCGATGCGTCTGAGTGCGGCTGCGGTGTCGTCGCTCACCCCGACCCACCCCCGATCGTCAGTTGCCCCTCGCACTCGGGACAGACCGCCGTGCCGCCGGTCGTGCCGTCGGCCACGCGCGCGTAGTCGTCGCCCGCGTAGTCGCAGTCGGCGCAGTCGTAGGTCGGCATCAGGGACCGCCCCCGCCTGTCACGCCCCACGGCTCGGGCATATTGTTCAGGTCGACGTACGCTCCGACCGGCGTTGTACCGTCCGACTGGACGCATCCACACTCGACGCCGTAGGCCGCGTGCTCGGTCGGTTTCTCCGATCCCAACCGGACCAGCGTCGGCGTCTCACCGCAATCGCGACACGTCAGATCGTGATGGTCGTCGGTCATGCGCGCGGCCCCTCCTCGTAGCGCTCTTTGAGCCCCGTCTCCTCGAACGGCCACGACTCGCGAAAGTCGCACGCGTCGCAGTGAATCTCCGGCCACCCGTACGCCTCCCAGCGGATACACCACAGCATCCGGTTACAGTTCGGACAGCGCACGTCGCGGTACCGAACGACGCGCTCGCCGATCTCGTCCGGGTCGTTCCAACTCGTGACCGCGTCGACCTTGTTTCGTTGATTCAGTGTGCTCATGGCTCCCTCGCGCTCATCGGCATGTTGATCCCGTTCATCTCCGTTCCGCACTCCGGACACGCGACCGGCGCGCCCGTCGCATCCGACACGCCCGTTCGGGTGTGACAGGCCGGGCACCACAGGCGTTTCGTCATAACAGCGTCCCACACTCCGCGCAGGCTTCAGTGTTCGTCCCGTAGTAGTCGACGGTCTCGGTCTCGGTCTCGCCGCAGTACGGGCAGGTGTCGCTCATAATCGCTCGCCCTCCAGCTCCAGCCGCAGGTCGCCGGCATCGGTCACGTCAGCGTCGACGACCGCTGTCGTCTGCGGGTCGAGCGACGCCGCCCGCGCCGCGGGCTCGGTCACGTCCTCAAGCGGGGTCGTGACGGTGCGGGTGTGTCGGGTGTCGGGGTTATCGTTGGGCATCTTAATCACTCTGAATCCGCGGCGCGAGGAAGAACGTCACCTCACCGTGTGCGAACCCCTCGTTCGCGCCGGTTTCCTCCCAGCCCACCTCGTACGTGAGCTTCATCGGGAACTCTTCGCCGATGCGGATCGTGACCGGTCGATCCTCCGGGATGGCCCGCGCCATGTCCCGAAGGAAATCGATCGAGAACTGCGAGTCCGCGCGTCCACACCGGTCGACGTAGCCGAGTTCGCTCCGGTCGAGTCTCCACTCACCGTCGTCAGTGCCGATTTTATTCCCGGACATCCGTTCGTCGGCCTTCATCCAGAACTCGCCGTCGTCGGGTGCGTACCCCATCCGGATGTGGGTCGTGAACTCGTCGAACCACTCGACGGCCTCGCGAAGCTGGTCGCTATTCACCGTCGCTTTGAACGACAGGTCCATGTCCGGAATATCCGGTTCGTTGCGAACGTGGTCGGGGTTGGTCGTCGCGTGCGTGTAGGTGTAGGGGCCACAGCCGATCGTGGCCTTTCGGAACTCGGCGTCGTAGTCGAGATCGAGGAACGCGGTATCGAGCCGTTCCACGAGTGCGCCGAGCTTCCGCGTGTTGATGCCGAACGTCGCCTCACCGGCGTAGTTCTCGGTGAACGCGGTGTTCGACAGGTCGACGCCGACCATCCCGACGTTCGCGGGGTCGACGGCCCGCGTCTCGAGGCCGGTGTCCGTGATCCTGATGACCGCCTCGTCGACCAGCGCGTTCAGCGCGTTCAGGTACTCCTCGAGATGGTGCCGCGCCAGCCTGATAGTCGCGCCGTCCTGTGCCTCGCCGTCGCCGTCCGTAGTTGCGTCCGTGCTCATAGTGCTCACCCACCCGCCACGGAGTGGGACGCCCACCTGCGGATTCGATCCGCGCCATCACGGCCAGAGGCGGGTGGCGAGCACCGCCACGTGTCAGACGAACGGACGGATAAGGGTTCGGGAACGCCAGGGTGCCAGTGGCGACTTCGCGCGTGGCGGTGTACCGGGGCGGTGCTCGTCTTAGTCGTCTCGCGGGTGTTACTTAATACTTAGCGTTGGTCTACCACTTGGCTACCGTTGGTAAGCCCCCTCGGGCATCGGTAGGCCTTTGGGTTAGCGACGGTAACACGACGGTATGGTCAACGAGCAGTACGAGCCCGACGCCACCGAGGAGGCCGTAATCGCCGTGCTCCGCGAGGAACGCCGGCTCAACGCCCCGCTCGTCGTCGAGCGGACCGACCTCGAGCGCGCTGTCGTCAACCACGCGCTCCGCGATCTCGCGACGGCCGGGTGGTGTCGGAAGGTCGCGCGGGGGCTGTACGAGTTCGTCGAGGACCCGCGGCAGGAGCCGTCGATGACGACGACCGAAGCCCCCGACCCCGCGGACGGTCCCGAAGGCGCGGCCGGCACCGCACGGCTGTTACTCCAGGAGTGGGACCCCGCGGACGTGGACAGCGACAAGGCCCGGCAGGCGACCGTGGCGGTCGTCGCGTGGCTCGCCGCACAGGACGGCCCCCAACAGAAAGCCGACGTGCTCGCGTGGGCCGACGAGCAGGGCGACGCCGTGACGAGCGGGTACGCGCCGTCGACGCTGTGGGACAAGGTGGTCCAGCCCGGGCTGTCACAGCTCGTCGACGAGGGGTTGTTGTCGCACCGGCGGAACGTCGGGTACGCGATCGTGGACGAGTAGCGGTCCAGGTGTAACATATACGCCGATGTTACACCCCGGGTGTAACATGAAAACCGCCAGACGGCGGCACGATGATCGCCGATGTTACGGATGTTACGCTATCTGTAGGGGGTGTATGTGTGTAGCGCGAGCGCGCGCACGGGCGCGCGCGCCTGTGTGAAATACACCCCTTTCTATTTGGCGTAACATCCGTAACATCCGTAACATTGGCCGTGCCGTCATGCGATTTCCAATGTTACACCTACAGATCTCAGGTGTAACATCCGTAACATCCGTCGGCATAAAACGTCGGCTGTCGTTACAGGCGGCGGTACTCGCCGTCGCCCTCGAGTCGCTCGAGGAGTGACGACCCGGTCGCGATCGTCTCGAGCACCTCGGCGACGGCGTCCGGTGCCGCATCGACAGCGCCGGCGACACCAGGCACGCTCACATCGGCACCGGGTCCGTACTCGGCTTCGAGCGTGCTCACGACCTGCTCTTTCAGTTGAACCGCCTCGGCCTCTCCGCCGTCCGTGGCGGCGTCTGCGACGTTCGCTTGTTCGCTGTCGACCGAGGGCAACACTTCAACGTCACACACGCCACTGACCTCGAGCCGCTTCATGCCGTCGCGTCCAACGGCGATCTTCGCGTTCCCGATCCGAACGCGGTCGCCCTGGCTCACGTCGGCGAGCGGGTCGGCCTGTCCTTCGGCGATGTACGTGAGGAGTTCGCCGTCATCGACGACGTGGCCGCGGCCCTGTTGCCACGGCTTCGGCTCGAGTTGCTCGGCGATCGTGACCTCGAGCGTGTGCCGGCCGGGTGCGAGTTGCCCGAGTGTGACGCCGTTCGAGTCCGCCTCGTCGTCGCTGTCGTCGCCAGCGGCGCCGAACGCCGTCGGGTCGAAGGCCAACTGGTCGGCGGCTTTGCTCGTGTCGATCCGAACACAGCGGTTCAGCGGCCGCGATAGCTTCGAGTGCGCCGTGACGTACGAGCCGCTTTTCTCAGCCGCCTCGCGAAACCGCTCGCGGTAGTCGTTGGCGGTGTTCAGCATGTCCTCGCCGTCGAGCGCGTAGTCGCGCGCGTACTTCGAGATCGCGTCGAACGTCCGGGACAGCTTGATCGCGATCTCCTCCTCGGGCGTCCCCTGCTTGATCACGGTGTAGTGTTTCCCGCCTTCGAGGTAGCCCTCGGCGGCGGCACGCGATCCGAGCTCGACGAACCGATCGAGGTGGGACTTTCGGTTGCCCTCGTCGCCGAACTGGCGAGCGATGTACAACAGCGCATCGTCGGCCTCGGTCGGTGAGGGGACGTCGACGGCGCCGACCTCCTCGGCGAACAGCCGGTACAATATCAGTCCGAAGTGGACCGTCTGAAGCCCTTGACGCGGCAGGTCGTCGATCCCGGTGATGCTGTGGGTTTCGAGGAGATCGCGGACGTGCTCTCGGGAGCGCGACCACAAGAGCTTGAGGCGGTTCGCGTCCCGCTCGAGGATGAACTGGTAGTACGCGAGCGCGTGCTGTTGAAGATCGTACCCCTCCGGCTCGCGCGTGCCGGAGCCCGTCTCGTAGGCGGTGCCGGTGAGTTCGGCGAACGCCTGCCGGGTCGGCGAGCCCGTCTCCTTGACCGTATCGAGGAACCGCGTCTGAATACTCCGCCGCTCCTCGGCGGCCCCCTGTACCGCCTGCTCGCCGGAGATCATCAACGGCGCGCCGAGTGCGTACTCCTCGGTGGACTTGTCGGCGTTCCCGCGTGTCTCGACACCGCCACGGGTCGATTTCCGCATGAGCGTCTGAAAGCGGTCGAGTTCCCAATCCTTCATGTCGCCCGGCTTATACTCGTCGAACCACATCGGGATCGACTTCGTCGACGCCATCGCCGTCGTGAGCGCGAACTTCGTGTCGTCACAGGCCATCGGGTCGCCGTTCATCCCGAGGAGTTGCCACGCGACGCTCAACGTGCTCGACTTCCCGGCGCCGGTCTCGCCGGTGACGTGGAGCGTGTTGAACTGGCCGGTCCACTCTTGGATGTACGGCCGCACGGGCGCCGCGTAGAGCCAGCCGAGCACCGGTAGAAAGCGCTCGGGCGTCCGCGTCTTCGGCAGGAGTTCGAGAATCTCGGCCACCTCGTCGCTGTCGTACTCGTCGTGCGTGTCGGGTGAGAGTTCGAACGCGCGCTCGGCGCCAATCTCGCGTTTGATGTACGACATTTCCGGGTCGTCGGTCCAGCCGTCGGCCGTGAGCACGCTCTCCGGGGTCACAAACTCGCCGTGCTCCGGGTGAAGCCCCATGTGGTGGGTCCCCGTCCGCACGGGTGCGCTCGCGCCGCCGACGTGTTTCCGGAGCTCGTTGAGATCGGCCGGCGACCCGTCGAACGTCGTCGTCAGTCCCGTGACGACGTTATCCCTGAACGTCCGCGCGTCGTTGAAGACCTTGGCCGGGATCGTGATGTCGTACGCCTCCTCGCCCGTGGACGGCACGACGCCCGCGTCGATGAGCCGCTCGCCGTCCTTGAACAGAAACGAGTTCACGTCGATCTCGAAGTTCGTGACGCGCTCGAACCACGAGTCGCCGTCCTCGCCCGTGTGGAAGTAGCCGTAGCCGCCGTTGTGCCGGTCGAGTGCCGACACGGATACGATACCGTCGTTGTCCGCCGCGTCGCTGTCACCCGGCTGTGCGTCCCTCTCGTCGACCTTCTCGACGTTCGGTTTGTCGGGCGGGGGCGACGCCCCGAGTTGCTCGCGGGCGGCGGCTGACGCGTCCCAGCCGCCCTCCTGTGCGTAGTGGATGATCGTGCCGGCGTCGTACTGGTAGTTGCCGGCGTCGTCCGCGATCCGCTCGGCTTGTCTCTCGGCGTCGCTGTCCCACTTCGAGCCGCGTCGCGACCACGACTCAAAGAGCCGCTGGCCGCTCGATCCGAAGCGGTTGACGAGCGCCATCCCAACGTCACGCCACACCGAGTACGCTGAATCGGGGTCGATGTGATCGAGCGCCTCCTCGGCGACGTCCGGCGTGAACCACTCCTCGTCGGGCGTGTCGCTCCCGTCGGCGACGCTGTCGGCGATCTCCTGCTGGCGGTCGTCGACCGGGTCCTCGCCGGTGACAGCCTTGTACGCTTCCCGAAGCCACTCGGTGAGCCAGTCCCCGGCCTCGACGACCTCGTCGCCGGCGCCGCGCATCTTGTCGCCGGTGTACGTCGAAAACTTGTTTGTGAGCACCTCAACGCCCTCGTGCTCCTCGTCGCTGAAGTGCTCATCAGTCCACCACTCCGGCGTGTCGATCCCGACGACCGGGATGTGGATCCCCTCGCCCGATGGCGACCACTCGGTGTATGCGTCCCGGTCGAAGAACGGCTGAAGCGACGGCACCCAATCCTTCGGGTGGCCGTCGTCGCCGACGACGCCGTCCAGGTCGATCACGCCGTACAACCCGCGGGCGTAGTCGTCGTTGTCGGCGGCGTTGACGTAGCCGATCCCAGCGTCGGGCGTTGCCGCGGCCTGCTCGGCAACCTCGTCGAGCGCCATCCACGTCTCGGGGTCGGACCACGAACAGCCGTACGTGGCGGCCGGTGAGTCGAGCGGCGCGCGTGGCGTGTCGTTCGACGCGTTCCAGTAGAGCCACTGGTCGCGCTCACGGAGCTCGGCCGGGATGTTCTTGAAGCCGTCCCTCTCCTCGTCAGTCATCTACCCCGACCCCCACATGACACGCGGCATACACCTCACGCCAGGAGGCGTGGTCGTCGGTTGTTCGGAGGCCGGTGCGTCGGTCGTCGGTAAGCTTAAAGCCGTGTCTATCGAACGTAACATTGCTAACTGCTCCTGTGGACGGGTCGGCCTGCCAGGACTCAACCCGTCCGTTTTCGTGCTCGTGAGCCTGTGGTCTCTCATCATCCCGTGTCCGTTTAGTTCTACCGTCGTTGCTCATCGAGCCACCTCATCGGGCTCGGCCGCATCGAGCTTCGCCGCGAGCCCGCGCGTGGGTGAGCGATCAACCCACTCACACCGCTCGCGTCGCGTTGTGTCCGCACGCGAAATGGTTTCTTCGCAGTCCTGACACCACAGCGTCTCGCGCCCGCTCCCTGCGAGACAGGTCGATCCACAGTGGGGGCAGGCCTCGATCTCGTCGCTCATGCGACGATCACCCCAACGCCGAGCCCGACGATCGCGCCGGACAGCCCGGCGCACGCGACGGCGACGAGGGTGCCTTGGCAGTCGGTCATTCGCGCACCTCCGCGAGTGAGGTCTGCTCGGGGACCGCGCCATCGAGCGCGCGCTCGCAGGCGTCACGGATCGCGGCCGACAGTTCGGCCGGGACCTTCGCGCGTTCGGCGGGGTCGCGGACGGCGTCGCCCATCCCCGACCCCCACGCGTCAACCATGTTTCCAGCGCCGCCATGCTCTTGGTCCGTGTTGTAGGCGTGACAGCGATCGCCGTAAGAACACGAAAGCGGGACGAACGCGCTCGGATGTTCGCCCCAGAGGTCGGTCGGTTTCATGTACTCCGTGCCGTACTGACAGTACGTCACGCGGGCTGTTGGTTCGCCGATGATCTGGCGGAGATACCCCTGTGGGTTCTCGACGAACCAATACTGCGGGTTCAAGCCCCGGATCAGCCCCAGCGTGTGGTAGACGAGCGCCACCGCGTCGCGCGCGTCGTCGGTCTGTGGCTCGCCACCGACGAACCGTTCAAGCGACGACGCCGCGATCGAGAACTGCGTACACGGTGGGCTCGCGAGCACGACGTCGAACTCGGTCTCGAAGTCGCTCGGCCGCAACTCGAAGACGTCGGCCTGGATGTCGGGCTCGAACCGGGCGTCGATCTCGACGGTCGTTACCTCCCACCGCTCGGAGTCGGCGAAGGCCTGTGAGAACCCGCCGAGACCGGCGAACAGGTCGAGGACGGCGTATTCGGTCATTCGCGCACCTCCTCGAGCGTCGCCTGCGCGTCGTCAGTCATCGCGAACCACCCACTCACCGACAGCCCCGCGACGCTCGTATGTCAACGCCGGCTCGTCGCTGTCACACGCACACTCGCCGCGGACGTGGAACTTGAGCGTTTGCTGGCTCCGCTTGTCGTCTATCCCCTCCGCCATCGATCGCGCACCGCGTAGTTCGCGCCGCCAGCGCGCGCACTCGTCGACGCTGACCGTCGGTGTTTGCGGGACCGACACACCCACTGCGTCCGTGCCGTCATCGCCCGACGCCGATTGGCTGGTCACCGCTTTGCGCCGCACGTCGGTGAGCGTCGCCTGCTCGCCGTCACGTTCTTCCTCGCGGCTCGGCGCGGGCTCGTCGAAGTGCTCGCCACAGTTGGTACACTTGAACTGCTCGTCGCGCTTGTGTGTCATCTCGAGCGCGCCGGGCTTCGAGCGGATCTGGGTGCTCAGACAGTCGGGACAGCGCGGGAGTTGATCCACGTCCCGGCTCGTCTGCCGCTCGGCGATCCTGAGTGCCTCCCGGAGCGTCGACGCCGGCGAGCGCGCCACGAAGTCGTCGGGGGCGATCTCACGCAGCGGGGCGTCGTCGGGGATGCGCAGGCGCGGGCGGTCGTCGATGAAGGTGTCGGGGCGATCGGCGCTCATGCCCGCTCACCCAACTCAACGACACGCGTATCCACATCCTGTTTGCCTGCTTTCTTATACGCGTATTCGGTGGCCTTTTCCTCGGCGTCGTCCCCGTAGAAGTACCGAAGGTGGTACCGGCCGGCGATGCCTTCAGCGAGCCCGATGCCGTCGTATCGCGTGACACGAGTTCCTTTTCCGGTGCTCCGCACTCGATACACAATTTCCTGTCCGATGGTCATCGCCGCTCACCCCGCGTCATCAGGTCGTGGTCGTCGCGGACGCCGTGCTCGCGCGTCAGGACGTACGTCGGCTTTCGCCCGGTGTCGATCGTGAAGCCCGCGGGCTCGAACATCGCCAGCAGGTCGTCACCGTGAACCCACTCGCGGACGGTGTGCGTCCCATCCCACACCTCGAAGCGGGCGGTCCCGGTAGTCGTCTCCCGGTAGACGCCGGTGACGTGTGCGAGGTGGCGGTCACGCTTCTTTCCACAGCACCGCCGGTTGTCGGCGTCGCGCGTGTCGTACAGGACCGCGCCGCGGCCGATGTAGCCGCTCGGTTCGGAGATGGGGTCGCATCGAAGCGCGTTCATTCTCTTTCACCCCCGTCGGACGCCACGATGAACGCCCCGTCAACGTCAGGCGACAGCTCCGCGTCGAGCAGTTGCGCGACCTCGCGGAGTTCCCGCCGCGCGCTCGCGGTCGTCACGTCGCCCGTCAGCGTCGCCTCGAGCCGCCTCGCGAGGTCGGGCCGGCCACCCTGCCGGAGCTTCAACTCCGCCGAGAAGACGCGCGTCTCGGCCGTTGCGCGGTCCTGCTCGCGCGAGCGCGTCACGGCGGTGGTCAGTGACTGCCGTGCGGCCTCGACACGATCGAGGTTAGTCATCGGCCTCACCCCCTTCTTCGCTCGCGAGTTCACTCACGTCGCCAGCGGACAGCTTATCTTCGTCGTTGATGTCCTTCCACGAAATACGCCCCAGATCGAGGTCCTTCACGAACCGCTCAACGACGGTGTCACGGTACTCGTCATTCTGGCGGATGAAGGCAAACGCGTCGCCCGTGACCACGTCTTCAGAACGGCTCTGCCGCCGGACAGTCGCGTATCGGATGTACTCACCCCGCCAGCCCTCGTCGGCGAGTAAGTGCCCCTCACCGTCGAACCGCGTCAGCATAAGGTAGCAGTACACACCCTTTTCCGGGAGGTGAAGCCGGACAGTTTTCGTCTCGTACGTATCAGTCATCGCCAGCCACCTCCGCGATCCGGTCGGCGAGCCGTTGCTCGCGCGGCAGGCGGGCGTCGTCGGCGCGGGCTTCGAGCCGCCGCATCGACAGGGAGATGTTGCCGCGCTTGGCGACGTGCTCACAGCGGTCGTCACACGCGGGACACGCGGGCAGGAGCCCGTCGCGGTCGGCGTACAGCCGCCGGAGGTGCCGGCGCATCGCTGTCGACGGAGCCCACTGGTCGGCTGCCACGCCACAGCGACAGCGGAGCGAGCGCGGCTCCCACGCGGGGCGCTCGTCAGTCATCGTCGGCCTCCGTGTCGTCGTCGCCGATGGTCAGGTGCTCGAACTGCCGCTCGATCTCACACTGCTTACACAGCCGGCCCTGGCAGGCGGCGCTACAGCGCTGGCAGGTCATTGGTCGCCCTCCGCGAACTCGTGAAGGTGGAACTGCGCGACATCGTGGTACGCGCGGTCCGCGCGCGTGATCACAGCCAATGCGTCCGTCGATGAACGGGAATTAAGCCCGTCCGAAACGTGTGCTGACATGGTCGTTAGCCAACGACCACCGGGACTGGGGCTGCGACCCCGGCCCGGAACTTCTGCGGTTCCGAGCGCGCCCGGCGAGTCGTTACTGCCGTGTCTCTCAGCCATCCTCTTAACTCTATTGACGGTACCGTGAACTAAGCACCATATATAATTAACTGACCGGGACGAATATGTAGTGTATGAGTGAATCTGTGAACGACTGTGACCCTCTGGGACAGGCCTGAGTGGATGAGCCGGACCGATTACCGGATTCTCGAAGCCCTGGCCGACGCGGAGATCCTCGCCGTCCAGTCGCCGGCGATCGTCGCGTTCAACTTGGATATCACCCGCGAGTGGGCCTCCCAACGACTCGGCGAGCTGGGCGAGCGCGGACTCGTCGAGAAGGTCGCCGACGGCAAATACCGGATCACAGACGCTGGCCGTGCCGAAGTGACGGAAACGTGAATGAAAACGGTAACTTTTACAGTCTTCTGTCCAACTCGGATCCGCCGGTCGCGTACAGGTGGCTGGCATGAGCTGACCGCGGACAGGGGGAGATCACAGGTACCAACTGACGCCTCCCCCCCGACTCGCGTAACGATAAATCGGTTATCTACCCGTCACTAAAAGTGTTAGGCCACCCCTAACTGAAAGTAGTCGGCGTGAAAGCGACGTTTTCTGATCGCGAAGCCGTGTCGGTAATATGGTGACTGATCCGGGTGCGGTGTGGCGGTTTTCGGGGTGTGTCAATCGCCAGTATGAAGTGGGTGGATATCGTATAGATCGACAGACACACCCGTCGCTCGCGGGCGATATCGGCAGAATCGCCGGGTGCCTGAAACACCCAGCGACGGGTTGTGTCTGCGAAGAGACATGGCGACATACGAACCCCGTGGGGATAAATCCTCACACAGAACCGAGAGACGCATCGCTGGCCCGCTCCCGGAGTACAACCGCTTCGATGAGTACACGGGGGCCGACTACTACCGCTGCCGTCGCTGCGGCGCGGAAGCCCTGCGGCGGATCGACTTGGAGGCCTGCTGTGAGTCCTGAAGCGATCGTGGTTCGGGAACGCCCGCTCGAGGACGGCCCGACGCGGCGGGTCGTCTACGAGCGCCACGCCGTTCCGGGCCACTACGAGCGCAGAGAACAGCTGTGGCGGCAGTCGATCGGCGACTGGCACACCGTCGGCACCGAACTCGTCGCCGACGTGACGATCGAGCGGCCGGAGGAGCGATGAAGCGTCGCACCCTGCTGCGGACGAGTGCGACGGCGCTCGGCGGCTCGGCGGCGACGCTGGCGGTCGTGTCCGCCGGCAGCGATGACGCCCGCGCCGAGACCGCGCTCACCCTGGATGTGGTGGGCGACTCGGCGGAGATGGGCGCGGATGCGTCGCTGGCGGCGGTGACGCTCGCGCTGACCACGGAGTGGGCCTATGAGTTGCCGGAGTCCGCGAGCCCGCAGACCGTGGTCGTCGAGATCGCGGCTGGGGCCGACGGCGACGAGCCGGTCGTCGCCGACAGCGCGGAGTCCGCACAACTGTTCACGACGGCCGAGGGTGAGGAGAGCTTCGACGTGGACTTGTTGGGGACCGACGCGTTGTCAGCGGACGACGTGAGCACCGACGGCACGACCGACGTGATCGTTGAGGCACGCCTGCGCGTCGAGGATGGCGACGGCGAGGCGCTCGCCCGTGAGACCGCAAGCGACACGGCGACGCTGGAAGTGTCGCGCGAGGGCCTGGACGCCAGCGAGTACGGGTCGGTCGGCGGCTCCGGGTCGCTGACGATCGAGACCGAATAGCGGTTCCGAGCGGTTCTTATTTTTCAAGCGGTGTGTGGTGAATTAGGCGTTCGATTAACCCTCAGAACTCAGCGCCCTTATGGGTCGCAACAACGCTAAATGTCTCCCCCACCCCGTCGATCTGGATCTCGGTGTTTTGTCCGTCGCGAGAATATGTCCGCGTTGGTGGGGTGCCACGGAGATCGGTTTTTGTCTCGTTGACAATTCTGTTCGAGCCCATGATTAATGTGTCATAAAAAATGGCGTCAATCCCATCAGCCCCCATAATGGTGAGTTCAGCGGCTGACGGAGAGGCAGCGTTCGACATCACGTCAACTGTCGAATTATCGGCAACGGCGGAGACCGTCGCAGCTTCTTCAAACACATTATCTGAGTTAACAAAGCGAGTTGGAGATGTTGCGTCGGCGGATATTGTGTTGATTATTGTTTCATCTGTACTGACCGTTCCCGCGTTCTCGATGTCGTTCCCGTTCATCGCCAGGGAACTCGTCACGCCGTTCGCGACGTTCAGATCGTACGCGTACGCGTCCACGGGCTCGCTCGCGGTCCCCACCTGGCCCGCCGCCTGGGCGCTCGCGGGATCGACGCCGAGCGCCATGAGCGCGCCCGCGCCGAGCGTGCCGGTCGCCGCCGCGGCGAACTGCCGGCGGGACAAGATTACGCGGTCGCCGTGGGTGCCGGTGGGGAGCCGCGGGGCGAGCTTCGTGGCGAGGTCGTCGAGCTGGTCGTCGGAGAGTTGCGCTGGGTCCATACCGGGGCGGTCGCGTCGCAGGCGCGTAAAAAGGTGCGTGCCGGGGGTTCAACAGAACACGGCCGTCGCGAAAAAGCGGTCGTCATCGCCGATCGCGACGCCGACGCCGACGCCCTGCCAGCGCGGCGCTTCGAGGATCTCGCGGTGGCGCGACGACAGCGTCCACCCTTCGACGACGTACCCCGCGAGTTCCTCGGGGCGGTAGGTGTACCACACGCCGTCGCCGCCTTCGTTTTTCATGCGCCCGGCTTCCCCGCGGTGGAGTATCTCGCCCGCTGAACACCCGGCGCGGTCGCTGGCGTCGTCGCCCTCGGGCGTGGTGTGTGAGTAGTACTCGCGTGCGAGCATGTCGCGGCTGTGCTCGCGGGCGGCACTCGTCAGCGCGTCCGTGACGTCGACGGGGGCGACGCCCGCCTCCGTGCGTGCGTCGTTGATCAACTCGTGCGCCTCGGCTTCGGCCTCGCGCGGCTGATGGCCGCGGTCGGCCTCGGCGAGACAGCCGGCGAGTGCGGTCGCCCCGACGACGAGCGCGCTCCGTCGGTTCATGACCGCGCCTACGCTGGCTGTCATGAAAAAGTACCGCCCGCCTACTCGGGCTGGACGGCCGACTGTCGCGCCCGCGCCCGCGACAGGTCCTCGGGGGAACTCCACAGTAGCCCCCACACCACACCGACGCCGAACAGCCACGGGAGCGTGACGCCGTCGAACGTCGCCAGCAACGCGGCCGCGCCGGCGACGCCGAGCGCGAGCGGGGCTTTCCGGACGGCCTCGCTCCGCCAGCGGCCGTTGGTGCGATACTCGACGTACGGGCCGCCGGCGACGCCGCCCTGCCAGCCGACGCCGACCACGTCGCCGACGGCGGTCGCGACGAGCGCGTGGGTCGCCTCGTGGGCGATCGTGCCGATGAGCCCGCCGCCCATCGCCGCCGCGGCGTACGCGAGCGGGGTCACGGCACACCCCGAAAATGGAACCCGGTTTCGGGACCGCAACCCCGGGGGTTGACCCGGGTCATGTACCGCTCCGGAACGCGATCAGGAGGCCCAACCCACCCAACAGCAGGAGGACGCCGATCAGTGCGAGGTTAACGAGCGTCGCCGGGAGCAGGCCGAACATCACCCCGCCGAGGAGGATCGCGAGCACCGACGGGAGCACGACCGACCCGCTCGTCACGAACAGCGACAGTTCGAGCCCGCCGAAGATGAGGCTGAACAGCAGTAACTTCGTCGCGGGGTCGCCGCCGGTCATGACACAGTCCCACCCGACGATGAAGTGCCCCTCGAGGAAGAACTCCTGAAGGCTGTCGTACGTCGAACAGGTGACGGTCCCGGTCATGCGAACCGCCCCGTGAGCGCGTGGAGGATGTCTCGCCCGACGATCAACCCGGCCGGTGCGAACAGGAACACCAGGAACGGCTCGGGGATGCCGGCCGCGGCCATGAGCAACGGCCCGGCGATGACGGCCCGGCCGATCGCCTCGACGGCGTTCGCGGCCGCGGCGAAGCTCCCGAACAGCGTGTCGGCGAGCCCACCCGACGCCTGGATGCCGTTCATCGCGGCCTGTGCGTCGCCGAGGGCGGCCGTGGTGCCGGTGGGGCTTTCGACGCCCCACGCGGCCGTGACGCCGGTGACCTCAAGCAACACCGCGCCGCCGTTGAAAAAGAGCATGAACGTGGTGATCGCCCAACTTTTTCTCATGTGGTAGCACCTCGTGCCCGACGGCCAATATACGCTAACACCGCGATGAACATCGCGAGCGCGACCATGATCCCGCCGGTCGAATCGGGCAACCAGCCGATCATGAAGAAGAACCCGCCGGTGCCTGCGACGGCGATACCGCCGACGCCGGGGTTCGCCGCCCCGAACAGCCCCGCGACGACGAACAACCCGAGCATGCTCACGACCGTCTGCCACTGTCCGGAGAGTTCCGGCCCGACGGGGAGTTGGTCACTCGAGACGGGGCGCTGTGCGGAGACGGTCTCGCCGTCGCCACGCGTGGCGTTCCACCGCACGATCCACACCGTGTCCGTCTCGTCGGGCGGCACCGTCTCAGTGACGGTGACGTTGCCGGCGGCGGTCTCGTCAAGGAGCACGTTCGATTCGTTGCCGCGCTCCACGATCTCGTAGTCGATCGATTGGGTCTCGCGCGTGTCCCGCCAGATGAACTCGATCTCGTCGCTCGTGTCCTCGTTTGCGGTGTACCGCGCGGTCCAGTCGATCCCCTCCACGTCGCTCACGCTGTCGAACTCGACGTCTTCGACGGTGAGCGTCACTTCTTCACTTTGCGTCGGCGTGAACTCGCCGAGTTCGCGGCGCGCGCCGCTGTCGGGGTCAGTGACGATGACGCGGTAGCGCTGGTCTCTTTCGAGTATCGTATCGTAGCCGTTGAGCCCGACGCGGTCGCCGGCGACCGGCACGAACTCCGTGCCGTTGCCGAAGTCGATCGGCCGTTCAAGGACGATCTCAGACTGTTCGGTGTCGAACTGATTGGATGGGTCTTCAAGCGTGAACCGCGGTTCGACGGTGTCGATGTCGGCGTCGACGGGCAGCAGGTAGGCCGTCTGGTCATCGAGCAGGCTCTCGATGATGATCTGCCGTTGGACGAACTTGTTGTCGCCAGCGTCGACGCTCACGGAGAAGCGCTCGTCGGCCGGGAGCCCGGTCATGTCGATGACGCCGTCCGTCGTCGACCGGCTCTCAACGGAGCCATCACTGCCGAAGAACTCGACTTCGACGGTGATCGGGTCCGACTCGTTTTGGACGAGGTCGTTCGTCATCAAATCACGGATCTCGAGCTGGCTCGGACCGTCCTGAAGCCGCAACTCGTTCTGCCCGGCGTCGAGTTGAAGCTCGACTTCGCCGTCGCTCGTGTCCGTCTCGCCGGCGACCGGCTCGCCGTTACTGTCGACGGCCTGGATGCCGTCGGGGTTGTCGAGGTTGTTGACGGTGATCGTCGTCTGTGAGGCCGCGACGACTTCGAGGTCGGTCTCGCCGTCATCGAGCGTCACGTCGTGGACGATGATGTCGGTCGTGCCGTTCTCGATCGTGACGTCGCTCGAGAGGTCATCGCGCCGGAGCGTGATCGGGTTGCTCGTCGCGTCGATGTTGCTCACCTGCATCGACTCGCCGTCGAACGCGGCCGCGGGCAGTTGGACGCGGCTGTCGCCGAGCGACTCGACTTCGACCGGACCGCTGGCCCAGGTCGCATCGTCCGGGAACGGCGACGCCGCGATCTCGCGTTCGTCGCCGAGTTCGACGGTGAGCCCGGAGTTGGTCTCGTAGACGACGCCACTCGACGAGGTGTGGCTCGGCCCGGTCAGCGCGAACGCCGCCGAGGACTGAAGCAGGAGCAACACGACGAGCATCGTCGCCAGCGCACTTCGGCAGCGGCTCATACGCGCCTCCGTACCCGCCGCCGTTCACGGCGAAAGTAGAACACGACGGCGCTGATCACGCCACTCCCGAGCACGACCAGCACCGCCCACTTGAAGATCGAGTTGAACAGCGAATCGACGAACCCCTGTGCGTCGATCTGGGAGTTCTGGACGGCCTGGTCTTGAACGAATATCTCGGCGACAGGCTCGAGGATACTCGGCGCGACGATCCCAAACATGACGATCGAGGAAAACGCAACGACGATGACGGTCGCGATCCCGCGCATTAGCTAACCCTCCGTTCAGCGGCGGCGGCTCCGAGCAGTTGGAAGAACGCGAGGAACACGATGATGAACGGGAGTGCGTCCCAAAACGCCGTTATCCAGTCGCGGCCCTGTGCCGCCTGTGAGGTTTGTGTGATGTCACTGCTCGTCGAGACGAGCGTCTCAAACGGGCCGTTGAGCACACCAAGGATCAGACCGGCCGCGGCCAGCCCGATGAAAAAAATCAGCATGTTTCGCGCGAGCGCGGCGCGCTCACGGACCATTTGGACCACCCAGGTCTGTGATGTCCTGATCGACCGCGTCAAGGCTCCGAACCGAGAACTCCACAGTTTCCTTGTCGAACGCGAATGCGGTGTCGGTTGTGTCGTCCGTCTCCACGTCGAACTCCGGCAGGTCGATGTTCGGCCGCGGTCGGCCGCGCGGGATGGTCACCCCGCCGGAGCGCACCGGCGTTCGTGTCGTCTCCGTGCCGCCGCTCGTCGACGAGCGCCCCGTGAGGTCAGTCGTCGTGCGGGTGGTGCTCCGCGGGCTCGACGCCGGGCGGTTGCCGACCGTCGTCTGTGCGGTCACGGTTGTCATCGCCTGCTCGCCAGTCATCTCGTCGCCGCCCGGCCCCGCGCCGGTGTCGGTGTCGGTCGGCGTGTCCGTGTCCGTGGGCGTGCCGACGTCGTCGTCGAGCCCGGGTTCCGTGTCGGTGTCCGTATCCGCGCCCGGAGTTCCCGCCCCCGGTTCGGTGCCGGGCATGCCGATGCCGATGTCGTCGAGCCCGAGGCCGTCCAGGTCCGTCTCGCCGAACGCCTCGGGGACGCCGGCCGCCGTCGACCGCGCTGAATCGGAGCCGCCGGGGGCGATGCTGGTCGGGTCGTTGACGGCCCCGATCGTGCCGAGCCCCGCGCCGGCTGTTCCGGCGTTGCCCGTGCCAACCGCGCCGGTCTGGGCCGCGGTGACCGTCGCCCGGAGGTCCTCCGTCGGGACGTTGCCCTGCCGGTTCAGCCCCGTGATCTCCGGTGGGACGGACTGCCCCGGCGACGACGTCCGTCGGGCTGGCCCGGCCGGCGTCGGCGCGTCCGGATCGTACGTCGGCCCACGGCCACCCGTCCCGATCGGGTCCACGTCGGTTGTCTCGTCGACGACGCCCGCCTGGACCTGCCGCTCGCGCGTCGCCTGATCGCGAAGCATCGCCTGGTCGATGTCGAGTTCCTGTTGACGGAGGTCGGCCTCGAAGTCGGTGCCGGACTGGACCCCACTGCCGTCGAACGTGCCGCCGCTGTCGTCGCCGTCCGGACGCTGGCGGCCGGTCGTCGTCCCGCGTGTGTCGGCGCGGAACTCTCCGAGCCGCAGATCGAGGTCGCCAGCGTCGGCGTCGAAGTCGAGATCACTCGCGGCGCGTCGCCCGGCCCCGGCGGCGGCTCGGGTGCCTCTCGCGGCCACGCCGAACGCCGCGCCGGTCGCGACCAGCCCCGCGCCCTGGACCGCCACGTCACGCGGGTTCTCACGCGCCTCGGCGACAGCCGCTCGCGTCACGTCCGGTGCGGCCCCGGCGGCCTGTCCCGCCACGTCGCCGGCGGTGGCGGCCGCCTCGGGACCGCCCTCCGCGAGGAACCCCACGCCCTGTGCGGTGAGGTCCGCGGCCGTCAGCGCGTCGCTCGCGATGCCCGCCGGGTTCGACGCCTCCGCGCTCGCGACCGCGGTGTCCTGGATGTCTTCGCCCGTGACGCCGAGCGGGCCGATGAGGCCGAAGTTGCTCGGCTCGACCGCCTCGGGGTCGCCCTCCTCGAGCCGGTCGGTCACCTGCCGCTCGAACGCAGTTTCGAGCCCGGTCAGTCGGTCGTCGAGTGCGTCCGCGCGACTCTCGCCGTCAGGCCCGTCACCGAACACCGCGGAACCCGCAACGCCGGCCGCGACCCCCGGGGGTGAGGCGGCCAGACCACGGACGCCTAAGCCGACCGCGGTCGCCGCTGGGCCGGCGTCGCCCGTGTCTGCCGCGAAGTCGGTGACCGTGTCGAAGTCGGCGTCGGGTGGATCGTCCACGCCCGCGTTCCGACGCTCGCGGGCGTCGCCGGGCGAGACGTCCACACTGTCCACCTCCGTGTCGAGCGTGACGCTGTCGACGGGTGAGGCACCGACACGCGTCGACGCACGCGCGTCATCCACGGCGCGGTCGACGGTCACGTCCGACGGCACCTCGGAGTTGAGGTCGTCGGTCAGTGTGACCTCGTCGACGCCGGTGTCACCGACGCGCCGGGAGGCCACGGCGTCGTCCACAGCGCGACCGACCGTCACGTCCGACGGCGTCGTAGACTGCGGCCGCAGGCGCTGACTCGCGATCGCGTCGGTCACGGCTGTCTCGACGGTTCGATCCGACGCACCGGAGTCCGACCCGGAGTCGCCGCCGGAGCCGCTCGAGCCACTCGAGCCGCTCGAGGAGCCGCTGGAGTCGTCCGGGCCATCATCGGCGTCGCCACTCCCGCCGACGCGCCTGGACGCCTCCTGGTCCTCCTCAAACTCCCGCTCGCGGTCCGGCTCGTCGTCCGGCTCGCCGCTCCCGCCGACGCGCCTGGATGCCTGCTGGTCTGCCTGCGACGCCGAACTGCTGGAGTCGTCGAGGTCGATCGTGCCAACGCTGACGGATTGGGTGTTGTCGTCCGCCATGCTCACCGCCTCCGCCGTTCAAACGTGGCCTCGAAGCCGCCATCGGACGGCTCGAGTTCGACGTCGGCGGGGTCGACCGTGTCGCCGACCTGGTCGCTCAACTGGTCGGCCGCGACCTCTCGCGTCGGGCCCTCCGCGAGCCCGAAGCCGTCGCCGGTCTCGCGGATGTCACTGCTCGGGTCCAACTCGCCCGCCCCGAACGGCTCGAGGTCGGCCTCGAACTGCCGGGCGGCGACGCGGCGCTGTGCCTCGGCGTCGAGCGTGAACCCGTCGTCGGTCGCCGTGACGTCGTCCGGGCCGGCCTCTCGAAGCGGCGTCTCGGCGGCGAACTGCCGCCCCGCGCGGCGTCGTGCGCCCTGATCGGAGAGTCCGGCGCGCTCGATGCCCTGGGCGGACACGTCAGCCGAGAAGTCGCCCGGCTCGGCGAACTCGTCGTCTTCGGCGAGTTCCTGGCGCGTCCGGTCGGCGACGTCGTCGCGCCGGTCGTCGGCGACTTCGATCCCCGAGACGCCACCCGGCCCGACTTCGACGTCGAGATCGCGGCCCTGGATGAAGTCAGTATCGGCCGCGGTCTCGCTTCGCGCTCGCGCCGCGATCTCGTCGGTCGCGTCCGGGTCGGTCCGTGTCTGGACGCCCTCGCGCGGGTCGGCGTCGACCAGGGTGTCCGCCGGCTCGACGAACGGCCGGTCGGCGGCGAAGTCCATCGCCAGCTCGTCGCGGCCGGTCTCGTCAGGCACGAAGCCGAACTCACTGCCGCGCTGGTCGAGTTGGATCGGCTCGATGTTGCCCGCATCAAGCTCGAGCGCGCCGGCGAAGACATCTCGCTGTTCGGCGATTGCCTCTCGAGCACGCTGGGCCTGCTGGCGGCGCTGTTGGAAGGCCGTCGTTGCCCGGTCTCGAAGCCGCGTCGAGCCCTCCGAAGCCTGCTGGCGCTGTTCTTGAAACGCCGAGCGAGCGCGGTCACGAAGCCGCGTCGAGCCGTCTTCTTCCTCCTCCAGTTCGCTTTCGTCGGCGCTCATCGTTACCGCCTCCGCCGCTGGTTCTGGATCCGACCGTTCGATTTGTGGATGACGAGCTTGTCACCCCCCGACGAGAGCCGCTTTGCGGAGCG
>NZ_QMIM01000042.1 GCF_003287355.1 Halorubrum sp. 48-1-W | reverse complement strand
CCGGGTTCGTCGTCGCGGCCGTCGCGTGGTACTTCGTGTACGCGCGCAGCGAGACGGACGAACAGGGCGTGCTCTCGGAGTTCGTCCGGAGCCGCGCGGACGAACTCCCCGAAGGGGTCGTCGACGCCGCGGACGCGGTCGCGCCGAACGGGGCCGGGAACGACGGCCCGACTGTCATGGTCGCCGTCTCGAACCCCCGCACGGAGAGCGCGCTCATCACGCTCGCCGGTGCGCTCGCCCGACACGAGGGCGGTCGCGTACTCGCGACCCACATCGTCACCGTCCCGGATCAGACCTCGCTCGAGAAGGCGTCCGAGAACCGAGGTGGCCTCGACGCCAGCTCGGAGGAACTGCTCGACGCCGCCGCGGCGGACGCCGAGGCGTTCGACGTCCCCATCGAGACGAAGACGATCCTCTCACACCGCGGGATCGAGGAGGTGTTCGACGCCGCGCGGACGAACGACGCCGACACGGTCGTGATGGGCTACGGCGGGACGCGGTTCGCGGGCGGGCGCGTCGAGGGCTCGCTGGACGAACTCACCCACGACCTCCCGTGTGACTTCCTCGTCTTGGACGGCCAACAGCTGGACCTCTCGGACGTGTTCGTCCCGACCGCCGGCGGGCCGTCCTCCGACCTCTCCGCGGAGGTCGCGGTGGCGCTCCGGGACACGCTCGGCGTGGACGTCTCGCTGCTGTACGTCACCGATCCGGGCGAGGAGGAGGCCGGGCACGAGTTCCTCTCCGGCTGGGCCGAGGGCCACGGACTGGGCGACGCGACCCTGCGTATCGAGACCGGCGACGTCGAGCGGACGATCGGTCGTCTCGGCGAGGAGTACGACCTCGTGATCGTCGGCGCGACCGAGCGCGGACTGCTCTCGCGGATCGTCCGCGGGTCGCTCGCGTTCGACACGATCGAGACGCTCGACACCCCGGTGTTGCTCTCGGAGCGACCCTCCGCGCGGTCGCTGTGGGAGCGACTGTTCGGGGGGCGCTGAGTCGATCGGTCCCGTTCTCCGTAACGGTAGGCTTTCCGTCGTCGGTTCTGAACGGAGGAGTGAATGTATCTCATCGTCGTCGGAGCGGGGGACATCGGCACGCCGCTCGTGGAACTGGCGACCGAGGGCGGCAACGAGGTGGCAGTCATCGAACGCGACGTCGAGCGCGCCGAGCGGGCGTCGAGGGGCTACGACTGCCTCGTCATCAACGATGACGCGACCACGAAGGAGACGCTGCGCGACGCCGGGGCCGACCGCGCGGACGCGCTCATCTCGACGACGGACCAGGACGCGACGAACGTCATGGTGTGTCTGCTCGCACAGGAGCTCTCGATACCGAACATCGTCTCGGTCGTCCACAACCCCGAGC
This sequence comes from Halorubrum sp. 48-1-W, assembly GCF_003287355.1. GTDB lineage: Archaea > Halobacteriota > Halobacteria > Halobacteriales > Haloferacaceae > Halorubrum. The sequence goes on along the minus strand of NZ_QMIM01000042.1, from coordinate 30,167 downwards.
ACATGAACGTGTTCCGACAGATCGGCGTCAACACCATGCAGAACCCACAGAGCCTAATCGCGGAGTACCTGTATCGGGCGGTCAGTCGCCCCTCCGTCGTCGACTTCATGCACATCGGCGAGGAGGCGGAGGTGTTCGAGATAGCCGTCGAGTCGGACGCGCCGGTCGCGGGAAAGACGTTACAGGAGGCGGACGAGGCGGGGCTCCTCGGCGAGGGAATGCTGATCGTCGCCATCGAACGTGACGACGAGGATCGGCCGATAACTCCCCGGGGGTCCACCCGGATCGAGGCGGACGACCTCCTCACGGTCTACTCGGAGACCGGCGTAACGCCCGACGTCACCGACGTTTTCGGCCACCTCGACGGCCGGAGCTGACATGGCGGAGCGACGAGACGGCGTGGTCCCGACCGACCTGGCGGTCATCAGCCGTGACGTCGGCTCGCTGTTGTTGATGGAGGCCGTGCTCATGGTCATCACCACGGCCATCGCCCTCGGGTTCCGCGAGTTCCACGCCGTGCTCGGGTTCCTCACCGCGGCCGGTGCGACCGCCGCGGTCGGCGGACTGGCCGTTCGACGGTTCTCGGACGCCCCGGACCCGAAGATGAAACACGGCATGGTCATCGCCGCCGGCGGGTGGTTCGCGGTCGCGGCGTTCGGATCGCTTCCGTTGCTCTTGACCGCGTGGATGACGCCGCCCGCCGTGATGGACGCGTTCGTCCCCGTAGCGACAGACACGAGTTCGTGGGAACCGATCGGGGTCGGCGGCACCACGACGCTCTCGAGTCTCGCCTACTTCCGCGACCCCCTTCACGCGTTCTTCGAGAGCATGAGCGGGTGGACGGGAAGCGGGCTGACGATGGCCGTTCACGAGCCGTCGCTTCCCCGGGCGATCCAGTGGTGGCGGTCGTTTATCCAGTGGGTCGGCGGCGTCGGCGTCATCGTCCTGACGGTCTCCATCCTCTCGCGGCCGGGGAGCGGAAGCTACGCGCTCTATCGGAGCGAGGCCCGCGAGGAGAAGATCCACCCGAGCGTCGTCTCCACCGTCCGGACGGTCTGGAAGCTCGTCGTCGGGTACACGCTTCTGGCGTTCCTCGCGTTGTTCGTCGCGATCCGCGCGAGCGACGGCGAGTACGCGGCGTCGCTCTCGACGGGCGAGGCCGCGTGGCAGGCGCTCAACCACGCCATGACGGGGTTGACGACGGGCGGGTTCTCCGTCACCGACGACTCGATCGCGACCTACGCGTCCCCGCTCGTCGAGGCCGTGTTGGTGCCGATCATGGTCCTGGGGGCCATCGCCTTCCCGATCCACTACGTCGTCCTCCGCGACCGCGACGTTCGCGGGCTAGTCTCTGACCTCCAGACGCGGTGGCTGTTCCTCCTGCTCGCGGGGGGCGTCGTCGCGCTCTCGGTCCAGAACGTCGCGTCCGTTCCGGCGACGTCCGGCGCGTTCGCCACGCAGTCGTTCCTGCCGTTCCCGGTGCCGTTGCTCGACGGCGCTCGACTCGACGCGATCAGGGACTCGACGTTTCAGTGGGTCAGCGCGTTGACGGCCACGGGGTTCCAGTCGGCCCCGATCGGCCGCTGGGTCGCCGGCGGCAAGGTGGTCGTCGTCGTCGCGATGGTGATCGGCGGCGCCGCCGGGTCCACCGTCGGCGGCATCAAGATCGTTCGGGCGTACACCGTCGTCCGCGGGATCGTCTGGCAGTTCTCCCGCGTGTTCCTCCCGAAGAACGCCGTCGTCACCGCCCGGATCGGCGACCGGACCCTGGACCGCGACACGATGGAACGGGAGTTCAGCGAGGCCGCGATCGTCACCCTGCTGTGGATCGTCGCGCTCGTCGTCGGCAGCCTCGTGCTCGTCAACGTCACGGGCCCGGAGTTCGGGTACGCCGACGCGCTGTTCGAGGTCGCGAGCGCCCAGGGGAACGTCGGACTCTCCACGGGGATCACCGGCCCGTCGATGTCGCCGCTGGCCGAGGCGATGTTCGTTCTCAACATGTGGATCGGCCGGCTGGAGATCGTTCCGGTGCTCGTGTTCGTTCGCGCCGGACTGTACGGACTGGACCCGTGAAGCCCTCTCCCTACGCCCCCTGCTCTCCGACCCGCCGAAGCCGGGCCCGCCCCCCGCTCACGTGAACGCCCGTTCGAACGCCCGCACGCCGTCGTCGGTTCCGACGACGACGACCTCGTCTCCCCGCTCGATGGTCGTCTCCGGCCCCATATCGGTTATCACCTCCTCGCCCCGCTCTATCGCCATCACCGTACATCCGGTCCTGTCGCGGACGTCCGCGTCCCCGAGGCTCCGCCCGACGAGCCTCGGCGCCTCGAGTCTGATCACCTCCACCTGCTGTTCGACGGAGAGCACGTCGCGCCCCTCGAGGAGGCGCGCGGCCGACATCCGTCCGGTCACCGTCGCGAGCGAGAGGACGTAGTCGGCGCCCGCTCGATACGCCTTCGAGACGTTGGCGTCCTCGTCGACCCGGACGACGATCTCCGTCTCGGGCGCGGTGTCGCGGATCACGAGCGTGGCGAACTCGGTCGTGGTGTCGTCGGGCAACGCGAGCACGACGGTGTCCGCCTCCCCGATCCCGGCGTCGACGAGCGTCTCCGGCTCGGTGGCGTCGCCCACCACGTCGACGCCCTCCCTGTCCCGGGCGTCGACCACCGTGAACGGGATCCCGGCGTCGTCGAGCTCGCCGGCGACCGCCCGGCCGACCTGCCCGTAGCCGGCGATCACCGTTCGGCCGGCGGCGAACCGGCGCACCGACGACTGGGTCATCTCGACGAGCCGCTGTAGCTGGTCGGTGCGCCCGGAGACGAGGAGGACGGTCCCGCGGGTCAACACCGCGTCCGGGGACGGGGAGGCGTCGAACTCGCCCTGGAACCACGCGCCGACGACGTTGACGCCGGCGCGCTCGCGGATCCCGCTGTCCGCCAGCGTCGAGCCGGCCAGATCGCCGCCTTGGCGCACCGACACCTCCGCGAGCCGGAGGTCGTCGCCGATCGCGACCGCCTCGCCGATCTCCGTCCGGAGGGAGGTCGTCACCTTGGCTGCGAGCCCGCGGCCGAGCAACGGCCGCGGCGAGAGGACGTGGTCGGCGCCGGCGAGCCGGTGGTACCGCTCCAGTTCGGGGTCGTCGACCACGCTGATGACGAGGACGTCCTCGGCGAGCTCCTTGGCAGCGAGGACGATGCTCGCGTCCACCCGGTCCGAGACGTCCGCGACGATCGCGCGCGCCTCGGACAGCCGCGCCGCGGTCAGTCCCTCCTCGGACTCCGGGTCCGCCCGGATCACCCGGTGGCCGTCGCCGTACAGCTCGTCCGCCCGCTCGCGGTCGGCCTCGGCGACGACGTAGGGGACGTCGTGTGCGTCGAGTTCCTCGATGAGGACCTCGGCGCGCGTGGTGTACGAGCAGATGATCACGTGGTCGGTGACGTCGTCCTCGAGGGTCTCGGGGGCCCTCGTCGAGAACGCGCGCTCCAAGAGCGGCGTCGCGACGACGGGTAGCGCCCCGACGAGGAGCGCCATCCCCATGAGGTCCGTCACGACGATGAACGCCTGCATCTGCGGGCTCTCCCACGGGGCGTCCCCGCCGAACCCGGTGGTCGTGAACATCTCGACGGCGAACTGGAGCGAGTCGAGGTACGTCCGGGGGCGGCCCTCGAACGTCGCCATCCCCCACTGGTAGACCGCCGCCGTCCCGAGAAGTGCCAGAAGGAGCAAGAAGAAGTAGCCGACGACCCGCCGCTGCCACGCGTTCATACCTCCGGAAGGACCGGCCCCGTGAAAAACGTGTGTCGTCGAGCCCTCACGTCCCGACCGGTTGCGCCGCCTCCGCGCACCAGGCGTTTCCTCGGCGCCCCGCCCGCCTGAGGTCGAGGTGGACGACGGAACCGACCTCGAGGTCCGCGAGCTCCGCTCTGAGTTCCGGGTCGTCGTACTCGACGACGTACAGCGTCCCGTTCCGCGGGTGCTCACGGAGGGTAATGGTCCCGTGGTCGTTACACGCCTTGACGACGGTGTACTTTCCGGTGCGATCCATCACGGTCGGCGATACGTCCGTGACGGACTTAGGTATGCGGCGGTTTCTTTCGGTAACGTTCACGTAAAACCGATAGTGATCGAAGACGGAAGACCGTTTCCGGGGACCGCGAGCCGCTAACGGGCCACTTTACTCCGGCCGCGACCAACCGGGGCCATGGCCGAGACGGAGATCCCCGAGGACCACCCGAGATACGCGTCGCTTCTCACCCGACACCGCATCGAGGCGGGCGTGGAGAAGGGGATCACCTCGAGACAGGGGCTCATCGCGCAGGGCCGCGGCGAGGCGTTCGACTACCTGCTGGGCGAGCGGACGCTCCCGAGCGCGGACGCCGCCGCGCGCGCCGCGGCCGCGACGCTGCTCTCCGCGGCGCACCCGGTGTTCTCCGTGAACGGGAACGTCGCCGCGCTGGTCCCCGCGGAGACGGTCGAACTCGCCGACGTCGTCGGCGCCGACCTCGAGGTGAACCTCTTCAATAGGACCGAAGACCGCATGCGGGCGATCGCGGACCACCTCCGCGAACACGGCGCGACAGAGGTGAAGGGGTTGACCGGCGACGGCGAGATCCCCGGACTCGAACACGACCGCGGGACGGTCGACGCCGACGGGATCGGCACGGCCGACGTGGTGGTGGTGCCGCTGGAGGACGGCGACCGCGCCGAGGCGCTCACAGCGGCGGACAAAACCGAGGTCGTGATCGACCTCAACCCGGGGAGCCGGTCGCCGCGAACCGCCGCGATCCCGATCGTCGACAACGTCCTCCGGGCCGTCCCGAACGTGACCGCACACGCCCGCGAGCTGGCCGGCGTGTCCCCCGCCGAACGCCGCGAGATTATCGAGGGGTTCGACGCCGACGCGGCCCTCGAAGCCGCCGAGGACGCGATCCGGAACGGGGAGTTCGAGACGGACGCGAAGCGGTAGCGGACCGCGTCCGAGCGACACGGTCGTGTGGCCGGCTCGGGGACGTGCGCAAGTTCAAAGTCCTCTGGGGTACAGCACCGGACATGGACCTGGACGACACGGACAGGGCGATCCTCCGGATCCTTCAGAAGGACGCCCGAACGCCCTTCTCCGAGATCGCGCGCCGGATCGACATGTCGAGCGCGACGGTCCACGACCGTGTCGGCCGGATGGAGGACGCGGGCGTCATCGAGGGGTACCACGCGTCGGTGGACCCGAAGGCGCTCGGGTACGGCGTCACCGCCCTCGTCGGCCTCCGCGTCGAGCAGGGTCGCGAGGAGGACGCGCTCGAACGCCTCCGCGAGATCGAAGGCGTCCGGGAGATCCTCCTGACGACCGGCGAGTGGGACGTGATCCTCCGGGTCGTCGCCCGCGACACCGACCGCCTCCGTGAGCTGATGTTCGACCAGGTCGCGAACATGGGCGGCTTCTCGCGCTCACAGACGATGATCGTCCTCGGTACCGACTACGAGACCGAGGGGCCGCCGATATGAGTCGAGGGAGCGTCGGGACGGATCGGAGGGTGGCCGATGGGAAGCGGCGAACGGGACCGGAACCCTCAACTCGGGAACCCTCCGAAGGCCAGGTATGAGCGCAGGGTTCGAGGACCGGTGGGGGCTCTCGGCGGAGCGAGCGTGGGCGGTCGCGGTCGCCGCGGCCTCCGCGCTCCTCGTCGTCGGGTCGGTCGTCTTCCCGCGGGTCGTCTACGACCGGTTCCTCTGGCGGTACTTCTGGGGACCGGTCGCCGCCGACGGACAGGTCGCACAGTGTGCGGTCCGCCCCGCCGACGGCGGGACCGAACTGCTGACGAGTTCCTCCGCGTGTGCGGACGCGGCCACAGCGGGCGAGATCGTCGCGTACCCCGGCTACACCACCGTCTCGACGCTGAGCTACGTCGTGATCCTGCTGGCGATGCTGATCGGGGTCGTCTTCCTCCTCCGTCGGCTGGAGATCGCCACGGAGTTCCGGTTCTTTTACGCGCTGTTCCCGTTCATGCTGTTCGGCGGCGCGCTCCGCACGGTCGAGGACGCCGGGATCGCGGCGATACGCGCCGGCGTCGAACCGCTGATCGCCTTCCCGTGGAACGCGCTGATCATCAGCCCGTTCATCTACTTCACGGTCTTCGCGATAACGCTCCTCTGCGTGGTCGGCGCGTACGCCCTTGAGGACCGGGGGCTCGTCGACGACTACGCCCGCCCGCTCTTCGGCGCCGGCGTCGTCGCGCTGACGGCGTCGGTCGGTTACCTGGCGTACCTCGCCGTCGCCACCGACTACGTGACGTTCTACCCGCAAGTCGTCGGCCTGGTCCTCCTCATCTCGACCGCGGCAGCGGCGGCGACGTGGAAACTGATAGAGCGGTTCGAGCCGTCTGTCAACCGCGGGACCGGCTTCGTCGGCTTCGTGATCATCTGGGGCCACGCCGTCGACGGCGTCGCGAACGTGATCGGCCTCGACTGGATGCCGGCGCTGACGGGGACCGCGAACCTCGTCCCGAAACACGTCGTCAACGAGCTGGTGGTGAACTGGACCGGTCGGTTGCTCCCCGAGTCCGTGCTCGCGGTCACCGGCGACGCCTGGCCGTTCCTCCTCGTCAAGCTCGTTGCGGCGACCTTCGTCGTCTGGGTGTTCAACGGCGAGCTCTACGAGGATTCGCCGCGGTACACGCTGTTGTTGCTCATCACCGTGCTCGCCGTCGGGCTCGGTCCCGGGACGCGGGACATGCTCCGGGCGACGTTCGGGATCTAGTTCCACGCGGACCGACGACGGATCCCTCGTGTTCGATCGATCGGTCCCCTCGTGTTCGATCGATCGTATTCTTCGTATCCGATCAAAGAATACTAACGATATAAGGGATACAGCTATCCGTTCTGGAAGCCTCTCACGGACTATGAGGCCGAACTGTTCGGAAACTGGTGAAGAACTGTACGAATGTTTCGAATGCGGCTCGCGTTCCGAGACCCCCGGGCGTTGTGACTGCGGGGGAGCGTTGCTTCACCTGGGTCGCTCGCGGGACCTGTGAACGGTTACAGCCACTGCCCTCGGCTCGGCGCCGGGCTCCAGTCGTCGGGTCCCCGTCGCCGAGTCTCAGTCGTCGGCTGCGGCCGATCCGGCGACGTTCGCGTCCCCGTCCTCCTCGATGCTCGGCGGGTACTTCCCGCGATCGAGTTTTAGGTCGGACTGCGGGCGCGCCATACAGGTGAGCGCGAACGTCTCGGCTTCCTCGTCGGTCAGCCCGCGGGCGGCCGGCTGGGTCACCTCGCCCTCGACGACCTCCGCGGAACAGGCGAGACACATACCCACCCGGCAGGAGTACTCCTGGGCGATCCCCTCTTCGAGACACGGCTGGAGGATCGTTTCATTGTCGGACACCTCGATCGTCTCGCCGGTGCCGACGAACTCGACGGTGTACTCGGTCATGACGCGGAGTACCCGCCGACCAGTCAAAAAGGGTTCCCCTCGATCGCGTCGCCGTCGCGGGGACGGAAGCGGGTGAGGGAGGAGGTGATTTATCTGCTAGTCCGAGACTCCGCGTAGAGTGAGCTACTACCGGGCCTCGACCTCGATCTCGGCGCTGAAATTCACTGTGTACTGTGATGTCGACGAAAACGATCTCGCTCGACGAGGAGGCCTACATCGCACAACCGGGAGGGAGAGTCGTTTTCTGACGTGGTCAAGCGGATCGCCGGCGAGCGGTCGTGGACGGAAGTCGCAGGAATTCTCTCCGAAGCGGAGGGCGACGAACTCGAATCCCTCGTCGAGGAGAGGCGGTCTCGTTCTCGCGACCGGCGCGAACAGATCGACGCAGATGTACCGGACGTCGAATGATCGAGGACACGACCTTCATCATCGACGTTCTACACGACGACCGGGACGCAGTCGGATACCTCGATCTCATCGAACGGGAGAATCGTCCCGAGAAGATCTCCACGATAACGGTACTCGAACTGTACGAAGCGGTTCCACAGTTGAACGCTCTTGAAGAGCGCCGACAAGCGATCCTCGACGTACTCGACACACGCCACGCGGTCGTCGCCGACGGGACCGTACTGCGAAAGGCCGGGAAGATTCCCGGCTCGCTTCGCGCCCGGGGTAAAGAAATTGACAGAGAGGACTGTCTAATCGGGGCGACAGCGCTTTTGAACGACGAACCGGTGTGACCCGCAATCGAGACCACTTCGAGCGCATCGACGGCCTCGACGTCGAGACGTACTGAGCGCTCGTCGACGAGCGTCATCTTCCTCCCGCTCATCGCAACGCCTAATCCGACGCCGACCGCCATCCCGGGTAATGACCGAGAAAGTCACCGCGCGAGCCCACCCGATCCAGGGGCTCGTCAAGTACCACGGGATGCGCGACGCGGAGCTTCGGCTCCCGTATCACGACAGCATCAGCCTCTGTACCGCGCCGACCGCGACGACGACGACCGTCGAGTGGGAGCCGGACGCAGTGGCGGACACCTACGTCATCGGCGGCGAACCGGTCGAGGGTCGCGCGGCCGAGCGTATCGACGCCGTCGTCGATCACGTCCGCGAGCTGGCTGGGTTCGACCACCCGGTCCGTCTGGAGAGCGAGAACTCCTTCCCGTCGAACATCGGCTTCGGCTCGTCGTCGTCGGGGTTCGCCGCGGCCGCGCTCGCGCTGACGGAGGCTGCCGGGCTCGACCGCTCCCTGCCGGAGGTCTCCACCGTCGCCCGTCGCGGGTCGTCGTCGGCGGCCCGGGCCGTGACTGGCGCGTACTCGCTGCTCGAGGCCGGGCTCAACGACGACGACTGCCGCTCCCGTCGGCTCGACGTCGGCGTCGGCGATGACGGCTTCGACCCCGAGGCGGACCTCCGGATCGTGGCCGCACACGTCCCGGCGTACAAGGAGACCGAGGAGGCCCACCGCGAGGCGGCTGCGAGCCACATGATGCAGGCGCGGACCGCCCACGTTCAAGACCAGCTCGTGGAGATGAGGGACGCCCTCCGGGAGGGCGACTTCGACCGGATCTACGGAACCGCCGAACACGACTCGCTGTCGTTGACGGCGACGACGATGACCGGGCCCGCGGGCTGGGTGTACTGGCAGCCCGAGACGATCGCGGTGTTCAACGCGGTGCGCGAACTGCGCGAGTCCGGCGTCGACGTCTACTTCTCGACCGATACGGGCGCGTCGGTGTACGTCAACACCCGCGCCGAACACGCCGACGCGGTCGAGTCGCGGATCGCCGAGGTCGGGATCGACACCGACGTCTGGGAGGTCGGCGGGCCGGCGCACACGCTCGACACGAGCGAGGCGCTGTTCTAGCCGACGGGAGGCCGACGCCCCGCGTGACGCCGACGCGCTAGACGAAGGGGACGCCCTAGACGAACGGCACGCCGACGGCGTCGGTGACCCCCACGAGCGGGAGCACGGAGAGGACCAGGATCGCCGCGCCCCACGCGATGAAGCCGATGATTCCGGCGTGGAGCCACGACGTGCCGTACCGCCCCTTGATCACCCATATCCACGCGAGAAGCGGGATGAAATCACCGACGATCGGGATCCACGCCAGGAACAGCTCCGAGAGCCCCCAGACGAGCGCCCCGACGAGCGCCGTGAACACGGCGTGGCTGTAGTCCCGAGTACCGGTGACGACGGCCGCAGCGACGAAGATCGCGAGCCCGCCCACGAGCAGGCCGACGAGGAACGCGATCAGGGATCCGACGAGGCTCATACGGCCCCGTCTCGCTCGAGAGGGTTCAGGGTACCGGACCCGCCTACAACCGCGACCGGACGTCATCCGCGACCGTCGAGAGCGCCTCCTCGGCGACCGCGACGCGGTCCGTGAGGCTACAGAACCCGTGTGCCATCGCCGGGTAGTGTCGTCCCTCGACGGGGGTCCCTTCTACAGCGAACCGCTCGGCGAGCGCGAGCCCGTCGTCGCGGAGCGGGTCGAAGCCGGCGGTGACGACGGTCGCGGGCGGGAGCCCGCCGAGGTCGTCGGCGCGGAGCGGGACCGCGAAGGGGTTGGCGGCGTCGACCGGGCTCCGGAGGTACTGCCCGTAGAACCACTCCATGTCCGCGCGGGTGAGGAGCGGCCCGCCGGCGTTCTCGCGGTAGGAGTCCGTCCCGAAGTCGTGGCCGGCGATCGGGTACAACAGGAACTGCCCCGCGATCGCCGGTCCGTCGAACTCGCGGGCGTGAAGCGCCGCGACGGCCGCGAGCGTCCCGCCCGCGCTGGTGCCGGCGACGCCGAGCCGGTCGGGGTCGCCGCCGAGAGATTCCGCGGTCTCGGCGACCCACTCGACCGCCGCGGCTGACTCGTCGACGGCGACCGGGAAGGGGTGTTCCGGCGCGAGCCGGTAGTCGACGGAGACGACCACCGAGTCCGTCCGGGTGGCCAGCTCGCGGCACGGGCCGTCGATGGAGTCGAGCGTCCCGAGCGTCCAGCCACCGCCGTGGAAGTAGACGAGGGTCCGGGCGGCTGCGCCGGGTTCGGCCCCTGCCTCCGGGCGGTACACCCGCACGGGAACTGCCCCGTGTGGCCCGTCGAACGCCAGGTCTCGCACGCTCGCGACGGGCGGCTCCGGCTCGCCGGAGAACACCTCGTCCTCCAGGCGTCTGGCGGCCTCGACGGAGAGGGCGTGCCACTCCGGGAGGCCGAGGGTCTCGAGTTCGTCGACGACCGCCGCGAGTTCGGGGTCGAGTTCGGCCGCGCGCATGGCTGACACGAGGCGGTGGTCCTTTATCAGTCGGTCGGTAACTCCGACCGATGACGGTCCGGCTGTCGTACGAGAACGGGACGATCCGGGTCGAGCCCGACCCCGGACGCCGCGCCGCTGGCGACGAAGGGGATGTCGACAGCGACGCCGCCGCGCTCCCGCCGCTGCCCGGCGTCGAGACGGACCCCAGATCGGGAACGGGCCGGGCCCCCGCCTACCGCTACGCGGCGATCCGCCGGGCGCTCGAGGTCGCGGGCGTCCCCGTCGACGACCGGGTCCCCGCGTGGGAGGCGGCGACGGCGGACGACGGCGAGGGGGACGACGTCCACGGAGGGGGCCCCGACGGCGACCTCGCGCTCTCGACCGACTACGACCTCCGCGAGTACCAGGCCGAAGCGCTCACGGCGTGGCACGACGCCGACGACCGGGGCGTCCTCGAGCTCCCGACCGGGGCCGGCAAGACCGTGATCGCGATCCGTGCGATGGTCGACCTCGGCGTCCCCACGCTCGTCGTCGTCCCCACGGTCGACCTCCTCGAGCAGTGGCAACGCGAGCTGGGGACGGAGTTCGACGTACCGATCGGGCGGTTCGGCGGCGGCGAACAGCGCCGGGAGGCGATCACGGTGTCGACGTACGACTCCGCGTACCTCAAAGCCGAGGGCGTCGGCGACGCGTTCGGCTTCGTCGTCTTCGACGAGGTCCACCACCTCGGCGGCGAGGGGTACCGGGACGTCGCCCGCCTGCTCGCTGCGCCCGCACGGCTCGGGCTCACCGCGACGTTCGAGCGCCCCGACGGTGCCCACGAGACGGTCGCGGAACTCGTCGGCGACCGCGTCTACGCGCTCGACGTCGACGACCTCGCGGGCGACCACCTCGCGCCGTACGACATCCGCCGGATCGAGGTGGCGTTGACCCCGGCGGAGCGCGAGCGATACGAGGAGAAGCAGGGCACCTTCCTCGAGTACGTCCGCGAGGCCGGGATCACGTTCACGAGCGGGGAGGACTACCGGAAGCTGGTGATGCGCTCGGGTAACGACCCGCGGGCGCGGGAGGCACTCCTCGCGAAGTCGGCTGCTCGGGACGTCATGATGAACGCCGATCGGAAACTCGATCGGCTCGCGGACCTCCTCGAGCGCCACCGCGACGACCGAACCATCGTCTTCACCGCCCACACCGAGCTCGTCTACCGGATCTCCGACCGGTTCCTGATCCCGGCTATCACGGCGGAGACGGGCACGGCGGAGCGCCGGGAGGTCTTAGAGCGGTTCCGCGACGGGACCTACAGCCGGGTGGTCGCTGCGAACGTCCTCGACGAGGGTGTCGACGTCCCCGACGCGAACGTCGCGGTCGTCCTCTCCGGGTCGGGGAGCGAACGGGAGTTCACCCAGCGGCTCGGGCGAGTCCTCCGGCCGAAGGCCGACGGCGGCCGGGCGATACTCTACGAGCTCGTCTCGGAGGAGACCGCGGAGGAGCGGGTGGCGAGCCGCCGTCGGTGATCCGGGCCATCGCCCCGCGCGAACCGTCCCAGTACGCTCCCTCCGTTCCACGCACCACGATCGGGGAGCGTGGTGTCCACGGATCGACGACCGACTATATGTGCGAGTCGTCCGTTATCTCCCGTATGTATGGGTATCGGATCGGGCTCGGCGTCGGAACCGCGGTCACGACCTTCCTTATCGCCGGCGCCGCGACCATCGAGTTGCTGGGAGCGGGCGAAGCTCCGGGGATAGGCATTGTCGGCGTCTTCGTCGGCCTCGTCGTCGGGCTGCTAGCGGGCGTGGGCGTCGGCGTGTACGCTCCGCGCGTTTCGGGTCGTGCCGTGAGGGCCCTCGTCGCGTACGCGACGTTCGGCATCGCGTTCGTCGTGATCGCCGGAGCGAGGTACGTCAACGTCCCCGGTGCGGACGGCGTGTTCGTATTCCCCGTTCACGTCGGCGTGAGTGTCGTGATTGCGGTCTCCGTCGCGTTGCTGGCCGATCGCGGCGGTCCGAGAAACGGCTCGTGACGGTCGAGGTCCACGCAGTGTCGGCGTCCGACGATCCGTGACCGACCCGTTGGGAATCCACAACCCACAGTGAACTACCCCTGCCTACTCGCCGCCTTCGGCGGCTCCTTGAGGCAGGGGCTTCCTGATTCAATGACGCGCTTTACAGACACAACCACAGTGTCCACAGGGAGTGCAGTCTCCACAGGCGTTTCTTCGGAGTGACCCACTCCTAGATCGGTGAGTCCGCGAGAAAGAATGTTCCACGCCGCATTTGCGTCTCTATCCACCTCGAAGCCACAGGCCGGACAAGAGTGTTCACGTACCCACAGCGGTTTGTCGGTTTCGACGCCACACTGAGCGCACTCTTTGGTGGTGCCGTCAGGGTCAACCTCCACGAACTGCGTCCCTTCACGCTCGCACTTGTATTCGAGCAGATCGGTGAAGGTGTTCCACGCCGACGATGCTGTGTTGCGGCTGTTTCCCGGCGATTCCAACATCCCTTTCACGTTGAGGTCTTCGACGGCGACCAGTTCGTACTCCCGAGCGTAGTAGTTCGAGAGTTTGTGCAGAAAATCGCGCCGCTTGCGCTTGATTTGCTGGTGGCACTCTGCGACCGTCTGCCGTTGCTTCTCCCAGTTGTTCGACCCATGCTCTTTCCGGGAGAGGTTCCGTTGCTCTCGTTCGAGTCTGTCACGGTCTTCCGAGAGGTCAAGTGATCCGACTGCCGTGCTGTCAGTGTCGTGGGCATACTTCAGAATACCCACGTCGATGCCAACCATATCGTCGGCGTCAATGTCAGACAGTGACGGTTTGGGAGGTTCCTCTTTGTCGTCAACAGCGAAGGAGGCGTACCACTCTCCAGTAGGTTCTTTCTTGAGCGTGACTTCTTTGACGTTCTCAGCATCTGGGATGTCTCGGTGCCACTCAATTGGAATATCCGCGAGTTTCGACAGCGAGAGCACAGTCTGGCCGTTCTTCTTGTCGAACTCGAAGCCAGACTGGACATACGTGAAACTGCGGAAGTCCCTGGGTGCCTTCCAGTTGAGACGACCGACGTTGTAGCCCTTTTCTTTCAGTTTAGAGAGTGCTTTGATGCTACCCTCGATCCGCATGACGGCGGCCTGTGCAACCGTCGAGTACAGGTCGTTCAACTCGTCCCACCAGTCTTTGAGGTCGGTGAGTTGATCGCGGACCTGTCGCACTCGCTGATTGAGTGTTCCCGCCGATTCGGGAATCTCAGTAAACTCGGTGAGCGCGTGGTTGTAGAGTTGCCTACAGGTATCTCTGTGGTAATCCAACAGCTCACGCTGTTCGGCGGTTGGTTTGAGCCGGAACCTGTAGGCGTAGTGCATTGATTACTCGGTTGGTTCTGATGTTCGGACGATTTTCACATCTGCACCACGCCAGTCTTTGGGAACGAGGACGTGTGCGCCATTGCCGGTGGCTTTCACCTCGCCTTCGATGACTTCGTGGCCTTCAATTTTGTGTCTATCCATCAGTTGTGTTTATACATTATTTCAACATAAGCGTATCGGCTCGTGGGCCTGTGAGCCAGCAACAGCAAGGTTCAAAAGAGACAAAGACGGCGCTGTATCCCCTCCCTACTGCGCTCCTCGTCCGCTCGCGCGGACTGCGGTGCTCGTTGAGGAAGGGGGCTTAGCGCCTGCTATCAGCTAACCGAACGTGTTCGGGCCGTCGCTTACCCGGACGGCGGACCGACCTCCGAACATGAGCACGACCGCCGAGGAACGCTCCGACGAACGGGCGAGCACGGACGACGACCCGACTGCCGGGCAGCCGGCGGAGACGACCGTCACGGTCCGGTGTACCGGCCACGTCCGCACGGCGCTGGACGGGACCTACGAGTTCGAGTACACCTTCGCGGGGGACACGCTCCGGGAGTTCCTCGACGAGCTCTTCGAGGACTACCCCGAGTTACAGGACCTGCTCATCGCAGAGACGGAGGCGGACGCGACCCACAGCGGGTGGGCCCCAACCCCGGAGGAGCTCCCCGGGACGTGGACGAAGAACCCCGTCGGCGAACAGACGATCGCGTACGCCCGGATCCTCGTTAACGGCCGGTTCAACGAGAACGAGCGCGGGTTCGACACCGAACTCGAGGAGGGCGACCGGGTCGCGCTCGTCTACCCGTTCATGTTCTGCTGTTGAGGCGTCAGGAGCGACCGAGCCGAGCGGATACCGCCGACCCGGTCGGATATATTTATACGCCGAGGGGACCGACCGTCGGCCGTTCGGCCGTCCGCGACGCCGGGCACCGAGCGATCGGGTGACCACCATGGCACAGATACGCCTCCTCGTCGACCTGCCGGACGGCCCGTGGATCGCCGACGTCTCGCGCGACTTCCCCGACGCCGTCTTCCGCGTGTTGACCGCGACGCCCGGGGAGTCGGCGGGGTTCGCGCTCCTCCGGATAACGACCGACGAGGTCGACGACGTGCTCGACGCGATGGCGGCCCACCCCGGCCTCGCCGAGACGTCGGTGATGACGCGCTCGCCCGGCGAGGTGACCGTCCAGATCGAGGCGACTTCACCGCTGTTGTTGCTGGTTGCGCAGGGTGCTGGTGTCCCGATCGAGATGCCCGTCGAGGTCGCGAACGGGGTCGCCACGCTAGACGCCACCGGCGCGCACGACCGGCTCTCGACGTTCGGCGACCAGCTCGCCGGGATGGGGCTGTCCTACGAGGTGGAGTTCGTCCAACAGCGCGTGAACCCGGGCCAACTGCTCACCGAGAACCAGCTGGACCTCCTTCTGACCGCGGTCGAGGCCGGCTACTACGACGTGCCTCGCGAGAGCACGCTCACCGAGGTCGCCGAGACAGCCGGAATCGCGAAGTCGACGTGTAGCGAGACGCTCCAGCGCGTCGAGCACACGATCGTCCGGGAGTTTGTCGAGGACCTCCCGACCGTGAGTGGCGAGTTGAAACGGAAGCTGACCGGCGAGAAGTCGGACTGACCGGCGGAAACACCGACCGAGACGGGTCGGTCAGTCCTCGTAGCCGGCCATCTTCATCACCGAGGCGAACTGCTCCGTGTCCGTGACGCTCTCGTAGACCAGCCCGCCGATCATGCCGCCGGGGTAGGTGTCGCCGTTCATCGCGTGGTTCACCTTGTGGCAGTGGATCGCGTACACTCCGGGGTCGGCGTCGGCGGTGAACTCGATCGTCTTCCGCTCGGCGGGCGCGATGCTGGTCACGTCCTCGCGGTGCCGGGCGGACTCGGGGATGACCCCGCCGTCCTTCTCGATGACGGCGAAGCCGTGGTTGTGGGTGTGCATCGCGTGCGACTCGTAGCCGGCGTTCGCGAAGTGGACCCTGACCGAATCGCCCTCCTCGACGACCATCGGCGACCCCTCCTCGGGGTGGAAGCTGTACGGCGCACAGCGCCCGTTCACGGTGAACGCGTCGGAGGTGCGGTCGCGCTGACTGAAGGAGACGTCGCTGCCCGCCGTCGACGCCGACAGCCGGGTGTCCCAGTCTCTCACCGTCGCGAAGAACTCCTTGTCCGCCGGCTCGTACCCCTCGGGATCGACGCGAAGCAGCCCGTACATCCCCATGTCGAGGTGGTTCTGCGTCTGGTAGTGGCAGTGGTAGAGGTGGGTGCCGGGCTGGTTCGCGCTGATCTCGTAGGTGTACTCCTCGCCCGGCGCGACCTGTCGACCCGTCGTCGTCGGCACCCCGTCGTCCATCCAGCCCTTCGAGAGCCCGTGGACGTGGAAGGTGTGCGGGCGGTCGTGCTCGGTGTTGTCGTAGGTGATCTCCAGGTCGGTCCCCTCCGTGACCCGGAGCAAGGGTCCGGGGACGCTCGGGTCGGTGTCCGGCGTCTCCCACGCCCAGACCTCCGGGAGTTCCCAGGGCCCGCCGCGCGCGCCGTCGCCGAGAAGCCGGTGCCGACACGCCCGCGTGGACATCGTGATCGCCCCGTCCGTCTCGTCGAGGTCGACCGTCGTCCGTGGCGCGGTGTATGGATTGTCCGTCTCGACTCCCGTCGAGTCGCTTCCGGACCACTCTTCGACCGGTTCGACCTGCTCTGGCGAGCCCTCCTCCTCGCTACTCGCCGGCGTCGCGCTCGCGCTGGCGTCCGATCGCGGGGCCCCACAGCCCGCGATCGCCGCGGTCCCGAGTGCGGCCCCCATCGAGAGGAAGCCGCGTCTGGAGGCCGTGCGCCGATCGACCGCGTCGTTTTCGTTCATCACGACCGGGACTCGCCCCCACGTTCGGTTAAGGGGAGATCGGGATCTCAGGGATCGGAACACAGCCCGAACATGTTCGTCCCATCCGCCTCCGAACGCGCTCCGTCGGGTATTAACGCCCCCGACGTCTACGCTTCCGCGTGTTACGGAAGGACCTCCTCCGCGTCTCCCGCGCCGGCGGCGGCTACCGCCCCGAGTTCGTCGGCCGGGAGCGTCGCCCGCTCGCAGCGAACGTGCTCGGGACGTTCTCCGACCACGTCGGCGAGCGACGGGAGGTCCTGACGGACGCGCTCGAGGCGCTGGAGGCTGAGTCGGACGACTTCAAGCTCGTCCGCGGGCTCGCAGTGCTGGTCGAGCGCGAGTGTACGTTCGAGACGCGCGCGACGATCCCGCCGCCGCGGGTCCGCCGCACCGCCTTCGAGGCTGCCGAGGCGGTCGGCGTCGCCGACGCGGCCGACCGCATGCGGGCGATCGACCGGGCGGCCGATCGGCTCGGCGTCGACGCCGAGACGGTCGACGCCGACCTGTACGCCGACCGCGACGTCAACGAGGTGCTCGTCGACGCGGACGTCCGCTTCGATCCCGACACGCTCCTCGAACAGTACGACCTCTCCCTCGCACAGACCGCGCTGTTCGACGCCACCGAAGTCCGGGTGCGCTCGGTCGACCCCAAGCGCCTCGTGAGCGCGGTCAAGCGGTTGCGGTTGCTGTACGAACTCCGTCGAACCGACGACGGACGCGAACTCGTGGTCACCGGGCCCGACGCGCTCTTCAGGAGGACCAGGCGCTACGGGACCGCGTTCGCCCGGCTCCTCCGAACCGTCGCCGGCACCGCCGAGTGGCGGCTGGAGGCGACGATCGACGACCGGGGGACGGAGCGGACGATGACGCTTTCGGCGGCCGACGTGAGCGTTCCCGGCGTCGATCCCGTCGTCGAGCCGGACTTCGACAGCGGCGTCGAGGCCGATTTCGCGGGGCGGTTCCGCGGGCTCGACCTCGACTGGACGCTGGTCCGGGAGCCGGAACCGCTCGCGACCGGAACGCGGGTGATGATCCCCGACTTCGCCTTCGAGTACGACCACGCCGACTTCACGCTCTACTTCGAGGTGATGGGCTTCTGGACGCCGGAGTACGTCGCGAAGAAACTCGATCAGCTCGGCGACGTGGAGGACGTGGACCTGCTCGTCGCGGTCGACGAGAGCCTCGGCGTCGGTGAGGAGATCGCTGCGCGCGACCACCGCGTGCTCACCTACACGGGGTCCGTTCGGGTGAAGGAGGTCGTCGACGTCCTCCGGGAGTACGAGGCCGACCTCGTCGCCGACGCGGCTGTGGGACTCCCCGAGTCGTTCGCGCCCGACGACGACGTCGTCGGGCTCGACGAGCTGGCGGCCCGCCACGGCGTGAGCGAGTCGGCGGTCGAGGACGGGCCCTTCCCCGACCACGAGCGCGTGGGCCGGACGCTGGTCCGGCCGGTCGTTCTGGAGCGGCTCCGCGAGGAGATCGAGTCGGGGATGTCGCTGTCGACGGCCGAGGAGCGCCTCGACGCGTACGGGATCGACGACGCGAGCGCGACGCTCTCGGCGCTCGGCTACCGCGTCGCGTGGGAGGGATTGGGTGACGGGACCGTTCGCGAGAAGGGCGCGGCCGACTCCAGCGGTGGGGGAGAGGAGACCGACGGCGACGACGGAGCGGACACCTGACCGCGTCGAACTGACGCGACGACGACCGAAGCGCGTCGAGACGCCGCGTTCGACCCGACCAGAGTTCTTGAGAGCTGGTAAGTCGGAAACAATTATATATATCTGGTGGTCGCAGCGTAACTTGTTGTTCATATGGTTACAGATATCAGAACGCGGCTGTTGGGACAGGACGTGTCGTTCCCGGTCGAGGAGTCACTGCTGGCCTACTGGCTGGTCGTGATGCGGCTGATCGTCGGCTGGTGGTTCCTCCACGCGGGACTGGACAAGTTCCTCGCGTGGCCCTTCAACGCGAGTTGGTTCGTCGGCGGCGCGGCCGCACAGACGACGCTGGGGCCGGTACTCGTCCTGTTCTCGGAGGGCGCACTGCTCTCGTTCACGAACCTGATGGTACCGCTGGGACAGACGCTGATCGGGCTGGGGCTCATTGTCGGTGCGTTGACACGACTCGCCGCCTTCTTCGGCGCGTTCCTCATGGTGTTCTTCTACTTCGTCAACGGCGAGACCGGCGGCTGGTCACACGGCGTGATCACCGGCGACCTGCTCGGGCTGTTGATCTTCGCGATGATCGCCACGCTCGGAGCGGGTCGCGTGCTCGGGATCGACGCCTACCTCGCGCGGACGGACTTCGTGAAGGAACACCCGCGGTTGCGGCACTTCATCGGCTAACGGAGGAAGACCCATGACAGGACTTACCACGACGGAACGGATCGCGTTGTACGGCGGCGGCGGCCTACTCCTGATCGGCACGGTCGGGATCGGGTTGCTCGAGATAGTCGCGGGCGCACCACACCCGGTGTCGGGGGAGGGACAGATCGTCCACGAGGCACTGATCCCGCTCTCGATCCGGTCGTCGATCATGCTGCTCGGACTGTTGATCTGGGGGGCGTACGCGGTCACGAGCGTGGCGAGCGAACCGCCGGCGGACACGTCGCTTTGAGCGGGACGAACCGACCGGGCCGCTCGCGTTTTTTCCCGAGGACGCCGCCCCGACTCACCGGTCGACGACCGGGAGGTCCGCCCGGCTCCCCTTCGGCACCACTGAGCGCAACTCGTCGTAGAGGTAGAGCCCGACGCCGATCGGGGCGGTCCCGCCCGCGATCCGATGGGCGGCGATCAAATAGCCCCAGTCGCCGTCCCACTCCGGGAGGTCCTGGTCCTCGCCGGCTGCGAACCGGCTCGCGCGCTCGGCGTCGAGCTCGACGACGTTCCGGGTCGCGTGTCCGCCGAACCGCTGGACGGCGCGGGTCGTCGGCTTCCAGTGTTCCTGTCGCGTCCGCAGGAAGGCCATACCGATCGCCTCGATCCGGCTCGGGTCGGCCGCCTCCCCGTTGAAGACCCACACTTTCCCGGCGCCCTTCTCCCAGAAGCTGTATCCCGCGAGGACGTCGCGCCCGATCCCGAACCGCTCGTCCCACCAGTCGAGGACCTCCTCGCGGCTGGCGCGTCCCGCAACCTCGCGGTCGGCAGGGGTGGCCGGGAGCCGGTCGAACCGCTGGCCGTCGTTGGTCGGTTCGTGACCGTCGCGGTCGGCGTCGCTTCGGTCCTCGTCGCGGTCGGGATCGCTCATCGTGCCACCCCCGTCTCGCCGGCGTCACCGTCCGACCCGTCGGCGTCGCCGTCCGACCCGTCGGCGTCGCCGTCCGACCCGTCGATTTCCTCCTCCGTCCCCCCGACGCGCAGTTTCGCACAGAAGAACCCGCCCGTGTCGTTGTGGTGGGGGTAGACCCGGTGGGCGCGCCTCACGCGCTCGTCGTACGTCTCGCCGTCCCACTCGGTCACGCCGGGGACCGTCTCCAGCGGGAGGTCGAACGGAACGATCTCACACTTCTCGGTCGCGAGGGCGTGATCGAGCACCGCCTCGTTCTCCTCGGGCGCGAAGGTACAGGTCGAGTAGACCACGGTCCCGCCGGGACGGGTGGCCTGGACCGCCCGCGTCAAGATCCCCTTCTGGATCCCGGCGACCGCGTGGACGTGGTCGAGGGTCCACTCGTCGAGCACGTCGGGGTTCTTTCGGCAGGTCCCCTCACACGAGCAGGGGGCGTCGACCAGCGCGCGGTCGAACTCGTCGAACGCGAGCGGCTTCGTCGAGAAGTTCCGGGCGTCCTGGTTCGTGACTATCGTATTGGTCACCCCGAGCCGCTCGGCGTTGTGTCTGAGCGCCGAGAGCCGGCCGAGGTTGTTGTCGTTGGCGACGACCGTCCCCCGATCGGCCATCGCGTCGGCGATCTGGGTCGTCTTGCTCCCGGGGGCCGCACAGGCGTCCCAGACGCGTTCGCCGGGCTGTGGGTCGAGCGCCAGCGTCGGGAGCACGGAGACCTCCTCCTGGCCGTGCGTCCAGCCGTGGAGGTGCGGCCAGTTCCCGCCGGGGTTCCCGTCCGTCAGCCGAAACAGCCCGTCGTGCCAGCCGACCGGGTCGTAGGCGACGCCCTCCTCGTCGAACGCGTCGCCGACGCGGGCGGGCGAGGCTTTGATCCGGTTCGTGCGGACGACCGAGGGGAGGGGTCGGTCGCAGGCCGCCCGGAACGCGTCGACGTCGTCGACGAGGGGCTCGTACCGGTCGAGCGGGTTCATGCGCGCCCTTTCGTGCCGGTCGGTTAGTCGGTTTCGGCACGCGATCCGCGAACGCTCGGTCGAACGTGGTCGCGATCGGGAACGCCGTCGTCCCGCCCGCACCCCACCTTTAGGTCCACAGCCGGCGTAGCCGTGCGTATGGCTCGAATATCCGTTCTCGACGAGGCGGTCGAACTCGAGGATCCGACCCTCGTGGAGGGGTTCCCGGGCGTCGGCCTCGTCGGCAAGATCGCGACCGACCACGTGATCGAGGTACACGAGATGACCCACTACGCCAACGTCCACTGCGACGGCCTGCCGCCGGTCGCCGTCTACGGGGAGGACGACCCGGCGGTCACGACGCCGGTCCGGCTCTACGCCGACTCCGACCTCGACCTGGTCGCGTTGCGTAGCGACGTGCCGGTCCACCCGAACGCCGCGACCGAGGTCGCCGGCTGTCTCGACTCCTGGTTCGACGAGACCGGCACGTTCCCGGTGTTCCTCTCCGGGCTCGGGCGGGAGAAGGACGAGGAGCCCCCGGAGCTGTACGGGATCGCGACCGGCGAGGGCGGGGAGGCGCTGTCGCGCGCGACGGTATCGGACCCGCCCGAGGCCGGACTCGTCTCCGGGCCGACCGGCGCGATGCTCGCGGAGGCGTTGGAACGCGGCCGCGACGCGGTCGGACTCGTCGTCGAGTCGGATCCCCAGTTCCCCGACCCCGAGGCCGCACGGCGGCTCATCGTCGACGGGATCGACCCGATCGCCGGCACGGAGACGCCGACCGACGGGCTCACGGACCAGGCGACGGAGATACAGGACGCGAAACAAAAGCTCGCCGAACGGATGCAACAGGCCACGGAGGAGAGCTCGCAGGCGGAGCCGCTGAAGATGTTCCAGTAGCCCGGGAAGGACCCGCGGCCGCTATCCGTCCGCCTCCAGTTCGTCGAGGATCGGCCGGTACTTGAGTTGGACCTCGTCCCACTCGCGGTCGGGGTCGGAGTCGGCGACGAGGCCGACGCCAGCGAAGAGGGTGGCCCGGTCGGGGGTCGCGACCGCCGACCGGATCGCGACCGCGAACGCGCCGTTGCCCGCGGCGTCGATCCAACCGACGGGCGCCGCGTACCAGCCGCGGTCGAAGGGCTCGGTCTCGTGGATCGTCTCGAGGGCGCGGTCCGGCGGGAGCCCGCCGACCGCCGGCGTCGGGTGGAGCGCCTCCACGAGTTCGAGCACGTGTCGGTCCGCGTCCAGCTCGGCGGTGATCGGCGTGTGGAGGTGCTGGACCGTCGCGAGTCGCCGGACGCGACGGTCGCCGGCCGAGATGGACGCGGCGTACGGCTCCAGCTGGTCGCGCACCGTCTCGGCGACGAGTTCGTGTTCGTGGACGTTCTTCGCGTCGGCGAGCAGCTCCTCGGCGAGCCACTCGTCCTCCGCCGGCGTCTCGCCCCGACCGGTCGTCCCGGCGAGCGCGTCCGTCTCGACGGTCCGCCCGCGAAGCGAGACGAGCCGTTCGGGGGTCGCGCCGAAGAAGACGCTCCCGCCGGCGTCGGGTTCGAAACAGTAGCGGTGACAGTCGGGGTACTTCCCGGCGAGCCGTTCGAGGGTCGCAGCGCGCGGGAACTCGGATTCGAGGTCCGCCTCCAGCGCCTGCGCCAGCACGACCTTTCGCAGCTCGCCGTCGCGGATCCGGTCGAGCGCGGCGGTGACGCTCTCGCGCCAGGCGTCCCGGCCAGTCGTCCGTCGCTGCTCGCGGATCCCGGGCCGTGCGGGGCGGGGGCCGTCGGCCGAGCGTCCCGCCAGCCGCTCGATTTCGTGGTCCAACCGTTCCTCGACCGCTGTCGTCGACGCGTCCGACCCGGCGTCCGTCACCGTGAGCCAGGTTCCGTTGTCGGCGAAGGTGACCTGGATTCGAGGCAGGACGAACCGGGCCTCGGGAAACGGCTTCCAGGGGTCGCCGGCACAGGCCCCCTCGTGGAAGGCGAACCCGCCGAACACCCGCGGCCGAGCCGCCTCGGTGCCGGCGTGGACGTCGCCGGAGTCGAACAGCTCGTCGGTCGCCTCGCGGATCGCAGTGAACCTATCGGGCCCGCTCGCGGTCAGCGTCGCGGCCGCGCCGCTCGCCACCACGACCGCGTCGTCTGGAGCGCTCCAGGTCGTCCGCGGCGTCGGGAGCGCGTCGAACGCTGTCGCGAACGCGGGCGGATCGATCGCGGTCGTGCGGCTGACGAGCGTCGGCGACGACGTCGAACGCGCCGGTTCCATTGAAACTGAGTCGGGACCGGAGGCTCTTAAGCGTGTCAACTCTCCCCGTCCGCTCGGCGGTGGCGAACGGTCGTCCGCGACTAGCTGTACCGTTCCTCGTTCCACGGGTTCGCCGTGTCGCTGTAGCCGCGCTTCTCCCAGTAGCCGAGCTCGCGGTCGGTCAGGAACTCGACGCCGGAGACCCACTTCGCGCCCTTGTAGGCGTACTTGTGGGGCGTGACGACCCGGAGCGGGCCGCCGTGGTCCGACGGGAGGTCCCCGCCGTCGTAGCCGTACGCGAACAGGACGCCCTCGCGGGTACACTCCTCGAGCGGGAGGTCGGTCGTGTAGCCGTCGAGGGCGTGGAACAGCACGTGTTCCGCGTCCTCGCGGACGCCCGCGCGCTCCGCGATCTCGGCGAACTCGACGCCGGTGAACGCACAGTCGAGTTTGCTCCAGCCGGTGACACAGTGGAAGTCCTGCCGCTGCGTGACCGCGGGGAGTTCCGTGACCGCCTCGAGCGACAGCGAGATCGGCTCGTCGACGGCTCCCCAGACCTCGAAGGTCTCTTCGGGCCCCCATGCGGGGGTGCCGCTCTTCGAGAGCACCGGAAACCGGTCCGTCTCACGCTGTCCCGGCGGGAGCCGGTCGTCACCGTACTGTCGGTAGAGGTCGGTGAGGTCCTCGACCCCGTCGGTCGAGGGGCCATCGACCTCGTCCGTCCGTGTCTCGGCCATGCCCGCGATACGGGCTCGGGAAACGTATGGGTACCGTTCGGCCGTCACGAACGACCGTTTTGGGATGTAACGTACTGATCCTATGTGATACGAAAGTATTGTTTCGAAAGTAAATAGATCGAGTTTCGAATCACCCGATATCCGACGCTACATTTATATACACTATCCTGTTAGACGCGGCCAAGAGAATGCCGCAGGTGAAAATAACCGTGCCGGAACACTTGGAAATGCAGATCATCCAGATGGTAGAGCAAGGCGAGTTCCTCAACCGAGAGGAGGCCATAGAGGAGCTTCTCTCGACCGGTATCAAGGCGTACAAGACCAGCGGACCGCTCGAGGACGACGACTCCGGCGGGTTCGAAGACGAGGGGATGATGGGTCACGAAGACGAGTACGTCTTCTGACCGATAGCGACGGTGACGCGCCCGTTCCGTTCCCATCCGTGCGTCTCACCCTCAACAACGCTTAAACCGGCTCCGACCCGTATTTGGGCCCATGCACAAGGACGAACTGCTCGAGCTTCACGAACAGATGGTGACGATCATGGAACATTTCAGGGAGCAGGAGACCGTCGACGAGGGGCTGTTCGACCCCTACGACGAACTCGACGTCGACCCCTCACACGTCCACAAATCCAAAAGCGAGCACAAACACGCCGTGTTCGTGCTCGGGAATGCGCTGGCGAACGCGATGAGCGAGGACGAGTTCTCGCCCGCGGGTCGGGTCGGCAAGCGGATGAAGGAACTCGCCGACGACGCCGAACGCAAGATCTGAGGCCGTCGGACCCGACTCGCTTCCGGTGACCCCGAAGACGAGAGCGACGCCGACGTGTCCGTGTCGGCCCCCGTTGCGGGACGTCGACCCGCGAATTGATATGCGATCGGTCGCTGAAGTGGGGGTATGGCCTTCGAGGCGTTACCGGCCGACGCAGTTCACCTGCTGATCGCGGGCACGGCGTCGGTCGTCGCGCTCGCGGCGGTGTACGTCTCGGACCGTCCCGCCGGGAGATGGGGACGGCGGCTCCGCTCGCGGCTGCTCTTGGGCCTCCCCTGGGGGACGCTTGTCGCCGTCGGCTTCGTGGTCGGCGTCTACCTCTTCGTCCAGAGCGGGCTCGAGAACCCGAACCGGCCGGTCGTGATCCCGTTCCGCGCGTGGTCGTACTTCTACCCGGAGGGAATGCTCTGGGCGGGCTTCTCACACGCGAGCCGCGGGCACGTCACCGGCAACCTGTTGTCGACGCTCGTCGCGGGGACGCTCGCGGAGTACGCGTACGGACACTTCCCGCGCGAGCGCGGAAGCGAGGCGTTCGGGTCGCTCCGGCGGAACCCCTACGTCCGGGCGTTCTGTGTCGTTCCAGGCGTGATCCTGTCGTTCGGGGTCGTCTCCTCGCTTTTCGCTCTGGGGCCGGTGATCGGGTTCTCGGGCGTCGTCTTCGCGCTGTGGGGGTTCGCGCTCGTCCACTACCCGATCGGAACGATCGCGTCGCTGACGGCCGCGACGCTCGTGAACGTCGTCTACGAGACGGTACGAACGCCCATAGAGATCGCGGAGGCGACCCCCTCGTTCGGCCCGCCGAGCTGGGCGAACGTCGCGGTTCAGGGGCACGCGCTCGGGCTGATCGCGGGCGCGCTCGTCGGCGCCTGGCTCCTCCGATGGCGACGTGGTGGCGCCCGAGGATCGACCGCCCCGGCGCTGGCGGTCTTCGCCGGCGTGCTGTTGTTCGGCGCGTCGCGTCGACTGTGGGCAGTCTACTGGTATCTCGGGAACCAGCGGTACGAGCTGTACCGCGCGCTGGGATTCGCGGGCGTCCTCGTGCTCGCCACGGTCGTCGCGGTCGCGGTCGCGGGCCGCGACGAGCCGCTGCGACCGTCGGTCGCGGTTCCGGATCCGCGGACGATCCGCGAGCGTGTCACTGCCGTGACGCCCGCGACGGTGGGCGTCCTGTGTCTCCTGGCCGTGTTCGCCGCGGTCGCCGGCCCTGCGGTCGTCCCGAACCTCGTCGCGGTCGACGAGGGGGACCTGCCGGGCGACCCGATCGAGATGGAGGGGTACCAGGTGACCTACGCGGAGGACATCGAGGACCGGACGGTGAGCGTCGTCGACGTCGAGGCGTTCGGTCGCTCCACGTCGGTGCGGACCTCGGGAGTGATCGTCGCGAACCCCGACCGGGAGATATGGACCACGGCGGTCTCGAAGGAAAACCTCGCGTTCTGGGGGTATCGCGCCGTCGACGTGGGGGGGACGGGCTGGCGTGAGACGGTCTGGGTCCAGCGCACAGGGTGGGTCGCGGTCGGCGGCAACGCGACCTACCGCGTCGACGCGGTTCGCGACGAGGACCGATCGACCCTGTTCGTGAGCGACGCGGCCGACGCCGAACCGCGCCTCGCCGGTCGGAACGTCACGGTCGCGGCCGTCGAGGAGGGGTTCGAGCTCCGGGTCGCTCACGGGGGCACGAACGTCTCGGAACCGCTCCCGCCGGCGAACGAGTCGACGACGCTTCAGGGCGTCGAGTTCGTCCGCGAGGAGGAGGCGATCTACGCCGAACGCGGCGACTCACGGGTCCGGATCGCGGACCGGGAAACGTACGAGGGACGGGAGCGGAGCCGAAACTGACCTCCTCCCAAGACGCCAGTGACGGCGCCGTTTCCGCCGTGTTCCGTCGTTTCGTGTCCGAGTTTCGGTTCTTTTATGTTGTAGATGCGAGGACGTGAACGAGTATGGCCCTCCACCTCAGCCATGCGGTTAGCGACGGGATTCGACGAACGCTCACTCGAACTGGCGGGATCCTCTTCGCCGGGCTCCTCCTCGTCCAGTTCGCAACGCAAGCGGCCGTCAACACGGCGGTCCTCGGATACCTCCCCGCCGACGTGTCCGGTCAATTCAGTGCCAACGTCGGGATCACCCTGCCGGTCACGGGACCGGTCGCGCTCGCGCTGTTCTGTGTCCTTCTCCCCCTGTCCGCGGCCTTCTTCGCTGTCGTCGCTCGCGCGCTCGCCCGGCCGATCGAGGAGCTGTCGACGTTGCCCGCGGACGCGACGCGACGGCTCGGCCGCACCACGGTACGACTCTTCGTCGGCGGGATCGTGGTGACGTTTCTGATCTTCCTCGGGACCGCGTTTCTCGTCGTTCCGGGGCTGTTCTTCGCGGTTTCGTTCCTGTTCTTCGTTTTCGCGATCGCCGTCGAGGACCGCGGACTCGCAGACGGCCTCGGACGGAGCTGGGCGCTCGCCCGTGGCTCGCGACTCAAACTCTTCGGCATCGTCGTGCTGGCCGGCGTGTTCGGCGGTGGCATCGGCGTCATCGCGCCGCTGTTCGATCTCGCCGGCGCTCCTGTTGCCGGTGACGTCGTGACGATCGTCGTCTCGGTCGTGTTCTTCACGCCGTACTACGCCGTCGTCGCGTCGGCGTATCTCCAACTTCGTGACGACCGTGGCGAGACGGGCCACGGCGCATCCGGCCCGGTCGACGCCTCGGGGACGACTCGGCTCTGACTACTGCGAGGCTTCGGGAAGACGGGCTCGTGTCCGCGGGGAAACCGTCAACGGCTCCACTCGATCCGGTACACCTCGACGTCGAGTTCCCGGGACCCCTCGGTGTGGTGGTCGAACTGGGCGTCCACCGCGAAGTCGGCCGCGAACGCGTGGGTCACCTCCCCGCCGTTGTCGTCGGCGAACGCCTCGAGGAACTCCCGGCTTCCGGCGTTGTGTACGGAGTAGGAGACGCTCGCGAGGTCGCTCGCGGTCGCGAGGAACGACCGGTCCGCGTTGCGGTTGCCGTCCTGCGCGCCGAACGGCGGGTTCATCACGACCGTGACCGGATCCGGGAAGGTCACCGGGGCCCGCGTCGCGTCCCCCTGGACCCAGTGGACGGGCGCGCTCGCGGCGACACGACGCTCGTTGTCCCGCGCGGTGGAGAGCGCGGTTCGGTCGAGTTCGACGCCGACGACGCGGGCGGGCCCGCGGAGCGCGGCCGCGAGCGCGAACATTCCCGTTCCGGTCCCGAGATCGAGGACGGTCCGTCCGTCGACGTCGCCCTGGAGGTCCGCGAGGTGGACGACGTGGGCGGCCAGGTCGGGCGGTGTGGGGTACTGTTCGAGGGCCGCCCGTGGGTTCTCGAACCCGGCGATGACGCCGAGTTTCGTCGCGAGCGATCGTTTCGTCGCCATGCGCTCAGGCGGGCACGTGGTCGTCAACCCGGACGAGTTCGACCCCCTCCCTGCGGGCGCGCTCGGCGAGCGCCGCGAGCGTCGGTTCGACGGTATCGGCGTCGGCGACCTCCTCGAGACGGACTTCGATCCGGCCCGCCCCGAGGAAGGCGGCAGTGCGCACGAACCCGCGAAGTCGGTCGGCCTCCTCGCCGGTGGCGAGCGGACAGTCGTCGGCGAAGCAGGCGTCGACCGCCAGCACCGCCGGCTGGTACCCGCGCGCGGAGAGGCCCGCCCTGAACTCCCGGAGGTAGCCGGGGGCGGTGCTCTCGAGGTCGGCCGCGTCGACGACGACCGGGTCTATCTCGGCGGGTCGACAGCCGTCTATCGCCGGGCCGATCTCGGATGGCTCCGTGGTGCTCATATCCGTCATAGTTTCTAGTTATACAAAAGCTTTGTTGAATGTCTAGTAGTAATACATTCTCCACCGAGCGAGGACCGGTCACGTTTCGTGTGTGGGCGCGAACGACGGAGGGCGGTCGCCGGCCGTTGCTCCCCTTTCACCCCTCGTGCCGATCGATGTTATTCGCGGTTTAGAGCGGTCCTACGGCTGACATTCTGGTTTCAGTTCCACCGATCGTTCGTGTTTTCCCTCCAACATCTGTGAAAAAGTCTTAAATACGGCAGTAACCAGAAACCTTATAATGGAACGTCCGAGTCGGCAACGCCAGAAGGAGCGGAATACCGAGCGAGAATCCGACGAGGAGGCGATCACGTGCCCCGAGTGTGATTCCGCCGAGATCGTCACCGACGCGGACCAGGAGCTCGTCTGTGAGGACTGCGGGCTGGTGTTGGACGAACAGACGATCGACCGCGGGCCGGAGTGGCGGGCGTTCAACCACTCCGAGCGCCAGTCGAAGTCCCGCGTCGGCGCGCCGATCACGGAGACGATGCACGACAAGGGGCTGACGACCACGATCGACTGGAAGGACAAGGACGCGTACGGGCGCTCCATCTCCTCGAAGAAGCGCTCGCAGATGCACCGGCTTCGCAAGTGGCAAGAGCGTATCCGCACGAAGGACGCGGGCGAGCGGAACCTCCAGTTCGCGCTCTCGGAGATCGACCGGATGGCGAGCGCCCTCGGTGTGCCCCGGTCGGTCCGGGAGGTCGCCTCGGTGATTTATCGACGCGCACTCTCGGAGGACCTCATCCGTGGGCGATCGATCGAGGGCGTCTCCACCGCCGCGCTCTACGCCGCCTGTCGCAAGGAGGGGATCCCCCGCTCGCTCGAGGAGATCTCCGACGTCTCCCGGGTCGACCGCAAGGAGATCGGCCGTACGTACCGCTACATCTCCCAGGAGCTCGGCTTGGAGATGCGCCCCGTCGACCCCCAGAAGTACGTCCCGCGTTTCTCCTCCGAGCTCGGCCTCAGCGAGGAGGTCCAGTCGAAGGCCAACGAGATCATCGAGACCACCGCCGAGCAGGGCCTGTTGTCGGGGAAGTCCCCGACCGGCTACGCCGCCGCCGCCATCTACGCCGCCTCGCTCCTCTGTAACGAGAAGAAGACCCAGCGCGAGGTCGCCGACGTCGCCCAGGTCACCGAGGTCACCATCCGCAACCGCTATCAGGAGCAGATCGAGGCGATGGGGATCCACGCGTGATCGAGTACCGGTAGCGTGAAGCAACCCTCCATTTCGGCGTTCTACTGCGGAGAACACCACCAACGCCCCAACCGCTCGGCTATACGTTGTTGCTACTGCGGAGAACACCACCAACGCCCCAGCCGCGAGGCGGGCGCACGTTCGTTGCGGTCCTCGGTCGCTCGTTTCACTCGCTCCCTGCGGTGTCGCCGGCGCTTCGCGCCGGCTGCCCGTGGCGCTCTGCGCCACGCTACTTACGTCACCTGCGCCCG
>NZ_QMIM01000040.1 GCF_003287355.1 Halorubrum sp. 48-1-W | reverse complement strand
CGACCCGGAGAAGTACACGAAGGGGCTCGGGCTCACGAACTCCTCGTTCCCGGACATCTACGAGGACATCGTCACCATGGGCGCGAACGCGGCCAAGCGCCTGATGGACCGCAAGGGCCTCGAGCCCGACGACATCGGGCGGATCGACGTCGCCACCGAGTCGGCGTTCGACCACTCGAAACCCGTCTCGACGTACATCGCGGGCTGTTTGGAGAAGGTGTACGACGGCGACTTCACGCACGCCAACAAGGGCGAGCGCAAGTTCGCCTGCGTCGCCGGCACGCAGGCCGTCGACGACGCGTACAACTGGATCCGCGCGGGGCGGAACCGCGGCCGGGCGGCGATCGTGGTCGCGACCGACACCGCGCTGTACGCCCGCGGCGACCCCGGCGAGGCGACCCAGGGCGCGGGCGCGGTCGCGATGCTCATCGACGAGGAGCCGAGCCTCGTCGAACTCTCGAACGACCAGGGGTACGGATCGAAGGACGAGACGGACTTCCTGAAGCCGAACCAGCAGTTCCCGAGCGTCGACGGCAAGCGCTCGATGCAGGTGTACCTCTCGCGGATGCGCGAGGCGCTCGAGGACTACGAGTCGGTCGCGGGGAAGATCGCACTCGACGACTTCGCGTACGCCCCCTTCCACACCCCGTTCCCGGGGATGGTCCGGAAGGCGGCCCTGCTCGCGTACCGCCACGTGATCCGCGACACGGAGTACGAGGACGACCTCGCCGGCGAGATCGGCCGCCAGCCCCGCGAGGGCGAGTACGACGACCGCGAGGCCTACGAGGAGGCGATCCGCGAGTACATGGACCAGCTGAAGCGGACGGAGCAGTACCGCACGTGGTACGACGACGTCGTCGAGCCGACGCTCGGGCTCTCCCGCGAGGTCGGCAACTGGTACACCTCGTCGGTCCACGTCGCCCGCGTGAGCGCCCTGCGGGACGCCCTCGAGCGCGACCGCGACTTCGTCGGGGAGACGCTGCTCGTCGCCTCCTACGGCTCCGGCGCGCAGGCGGAGATCCACGCGGAGACGGTCCGCGAGGGCTGGCGCTCCGAGATCGACGCGCTCGACATCGACGAGCAGCTCGCGAGCCGCTACGACCTCACCTGGGAGGAGTACGAGGACGTCCACGACATCCACGAGTACGACAAGGACCTCGACCGCGAGATCGAGGAGTTCACCGCCCCCGAAGGCGAGTTCGTCTTCACCGGCTGGGGTCGGATGAACGAGCGGAAATACGAGTACGTCGAGTAGCCTCCCGGCGAACCGACAGCCTCGCCGTTCTCCGTGAAAACGGCTCACACGACGGCTCTCGAATACGATGGGTTTAAACGACCTTGGGCTGAATTCTCCCCTAATGGTAACCATCTACGACGTGCCGGCGGACGCCCTCATCGAGGCCGTCGCGGCGCGACTCGAGGAGCGGATCGACGAGCCCGACTGGGTGGAGTTCACGAAGAGCGGCGCGGGTCGGGAGCTCCCGCCCGAGCAGGACGACTTCTGGTACGTTCGCTCGGCGAGCCTCCTCCGTAAGGTCGCACAGAACGAGCCGATCGGCATCGAACGGCTCGCCACCGAGTACGGCTCGAAGAAGCGCGGCTCGAACCGCTACGTCGTCCGCCCCGGCGAGCACGAGGGCGGCTCCCGCAAGCTCATTCGCGCGTCCCTTCAGGCGCTCGAGGAGGCGGGGCTCGTCACGACCGCCGCCGGCGAGGGTCGCCGGCTCTCCGACGAGGGCGAGGCGTTCCTCTCGGAGGTCGCGAGCGAGGTCTTCGAGGACCTCGACCGGCCCGAACTCGAACGCTACGCGTAGGTTTTCTCTCCCACTGTTCGTCCACCTGCCGTGAGCCCCCGGCTCGTCGGCGGTAGCGGTGCTCTTCGCGTTGAGCGACGTTGAGCCCCGATCGGCCCCGCCGTCGTGTCGTGTACCGTATCCCGCTATATCAAAACTGAAATCCCGCCACCCTCACGCTCTCCGCTACTTCTCCACCACGTGCTCCCGTCGGCGACCCGTTCGATGGCGTCCGTCGTCGGATCTCACCCGGTGTTCTTCATGCCGGCGGCGATGCCGTTGACGGTGAGCCGAAGGGTCCGCTCCTCCGCCTCGGTCCGGTCGCTCCGGCCGAGCAGGTCGGCCTGGAGCAGGTTGAGCGGGTCGACGTAGGGGTTCCGCCGCTCGAGGCTCTCGGCGAGCCAGTCGCGCCGGATGAGGTCGTCGCGGCCGCTAACCGCGAGTACGAGTTCGCGCCCGCGCTCGTACTCCTCGACGAGTCGGGGGAAGAACCGCTCGCGGAGGTCGTCGTCCGCCAGGTCGGCGTACTCGGCGGCGATCTCCGGCTCCGTCCGGGCGAGCGAGAGCGCGCAGTTGTCGAGCGTCGTCCGGAAGAACGGCCACTCCTCGTACATCTCCCGGAGCGTCGCGAGCCCCGCCTCCTCGTCGACCGCCTCGAGGTAGGCGTCGAGCCCCGAGCCCACCGCGTACCAGCCGGGGAGGATGAGGCGGGTCTGCGTCCACGAGAACACCCACGGGATCGCCCGGAGGTCCTCGACGGTGCGCTCCCCGCTGCGGGAGGCGGGTCGGGAGCCGAGGTTGAGGTCCTCGACGACGCCGATGGGTGTCGCCTGTCCGAAGTAGGAGACGAACCCGTCGGAACTCAACAGGTCGCGGTAGGCCTTCCGGGCCGCCGGCGCCATCGTCTCCATCGCGTCGACCCACTCGTCCGGGACGTTCTCCGTCGGCTCCTCGTTGGCCTCGTGGCGGGCGCGCATCTGTGCGTCGAGCATCTGCTCGAGTTCGCGCTCGGCGATCCGGTGGTTGGCGTACTTCTCGGCAATCGCCTCGCCCTGCTCGGTGAACTTCACCTGGCCGGTGACCGTCTCGTTCGGGAGCGCGAGAAGCGCCTCGTTCATCGGTCCGCCGCCGCGGGAGATGGACCCACCCCGACCGTGGAACAGCCGGAGGGTGACGTCCTCCTCGCGGCAGAAGCTCGCGAGCCGGCGCTGGTTCTTGTAGAGGTCCCAGTTCGCTGCGAGGAAGCCGTTCTCCTTGTTGGAGTCGGAGTAGCCGAGCATTACCTCCTGGACTCCCCTGCGGGTCTCGAGGGCGGTTCCGTACGCCTCGTTCTCGAAGAGCGTCCCGAGGATCCGCTCGGCCCCGTTGAGCGCGGACTCCGTCTCCAGGAGCGGGACGACGTCGAGCCCGCAGTGGTCCGGAAGCGAGACGACGCCGACCTGGTCGGCCAAGAAGAGCACCTCGAGGACGTGGCTCGGCTCCTCCGTCATCGAGATACAGTAGGTGTCGATCGCCTGCGTGCCGTACTCCGCCTGCCAGTCGGCGAGTTCGCGGAAGCGACGGAACACGCGGTCGGTCGTCTCCGAGACGTCGCCGAGAGCGTCGACGTCGACGACGGGGTCGTCCTGGAGTATCGCGTCGGTGAGGAACTCGGCGCGTGCCGTCTCGTCCATCCCGCGGTAGTCGACGCCCTCGATCGCGACCGCCTCGGCGACGGCCTCGGTGTGGTTCTCGCGATGGTCCCGGACGTCGAGCGACGCGAGGACGAACCCGAACGTGTCGACCTGCCTGCGTAGCGGGTCGATGAACGACGTCCGGACCACGTCGTTGCGGTCGAGCGAGAGCGACTCGGCGATGACGTCGAGGTCCGCGAGGAACGCCTCGCCGTCCGGGTAGCCCCCGGGGCGCACGTCGTCGACGCGGTCGAGTCGTTCACGCATCAGCTTCAGCTTCTGGCGGTACGGCTCGTCGGGGTACCGCTCGCGGGCCTCCTCGACCACCGTCGGGAAGCGCTCCGCGTCCGCTGAGAGCGACTCGCGGAGCGGCCCCTCGATGGCGTACCGTTCGCCGTCCTGGCTCAACACGGCCGAGAGCCGCTTACACTGGTCGCGGTACTTTCCGATCGCGACGTCCCGCTGTCGCTCGAGCGTCTCCGCCGTCACCTCCGGCGTGACGAACGGGTTGCCGTCGCGGTCCGACCCGGCCCACGAGCGGAACTCGAAGAGTTTCGGGCAGCCGACGCCCTCGTACTCGCTCGAGATGATCTCCTCGAACTCCTCGTAGGCGTCGCCGACGACGTCGAACAGCGTGTTCTCGAGGTACCACTGGACGTTTCGGGCCTCGTCTCCCGGCTCCGGGCGCCGCTGGCGTACCTGTCTGGTCCCCCACAGGCTCGTCACCTCGGCGGTGACGTCACGCCAGACGGCGTCGCGCTCGCGGTCGGTCATGTCGCGTTCGTCCAGCTCCTCGAGGTGGGTCGCTATCGATCGGAGCTTCGCTTTGACCGTCGCCCGTCGCGCCTCCGTCGGGTGGGCGGTGAACGTCGGCTCGATGAGCACGTCCGAGAGCAGGCTCCGAAGTTCGTCGGCCTCGACGCCGGCCGCGGAGAGCTCCGAGACGGTCGCCTCGAGGGAGTCGTGTAGCGACCCGTCGGCGTCCGCGTTCCTGACGGCGCGGACGCGCTCGCGCTCCTCGGCGAGGTTGATCAGCTCGAAGTACGTCGTGAACGCCCGTGCGACGACGTCCTCGCGTGGCCCGGAGAGGTCATCGATGGTCTCCTCCAGTGCGTCGCGGCTCGACGCGTCGCCTCGACGATACTCGATCGCGGCCGTCCGGAGGTCCTCGACCGTCTCGTAGGCCTCCGTCGAGGTCTGTACAGCGAGGACGTCACCGAGCAGTGCGCCGAGTTCGCGAACGTCCGTCCGCACGCTCCGATTGTGCAACTCCATACCACGCACACTTCGTCGGGTTCCGGTTAAAACCGCCGTCTCGACGAATGTTTGCCTCGGCAGTGAGTGAATATTCGTGACAGTTCGACGGCGGGGGTTCGGCGTGACGGGAGCTCTCCCCCATCGAACCGGCGCGAGCCGTCGGGTTCGTCACCCTTTTTACCGATCCACCCCGAACCGATCGATATGAGCATGTCCGACAAGTACCCGGCCGAGTCCGGGCGGCGGCGCTTCGTCAAGGGCGTCGTCGGAGGGGCGGCCCTCGCGGGGGTCGGTGCGGCGGGGTCGGTGACGGTGAACACCCTGACGACGGCCGGCGGCGTCGGCGGCGGACAGACCACCGCGATGACGATCGCCCTGGTGACCGGCCCGGCCCCGCGGGGCCTCCCGCAGATTCCGGTTCGCGTCACCGACGACGGCTATATCGAGGGGATCTGGCCGGAGGTCCAGACCGTCGAGCAGAACGGTATCGAAGTCGAGGTCGCCCAAGAGCAGCTCGGCGGACGCACGTACTCCGGCGCGTGGTTCCAGTACTGCGGCGTCGAGTCACAGGAGAACGTCGCTCCGAACTTCGAGTCGGACAACCTCTTCCGGGCGAGCCCGGGCGCGTACGACTGGCAGGACGACACCTACGATTCGGGCGACCAGATCCACATCGACGACTTCGACGACTACGACTCCTGGGGCAACGGCGTCGGCAACGACGGCGTCGGGAAGCCCGCTGCGGTGACGTGGCGCTCCGAGGACGCCGACTCGACGCTCAACGCGACCGTCATCCGCTCGACGCGGATCGAGGAGGCCGCCCAACAGAACGAGTGGATCGAGGCGTCGACCGACCAGGGGTTCATGGCGTACCTCAACGTCTGTACTCACTTCTGTTGTATCCCCGGCTACAAACAGCTCGAGGAGTCCGCCCGGTACGGCGTCGACGACGGCACCTACTGCGTCTGTCACCAGTCCGGGTACGACCCGTTCACGCTCGAACAGGCGCTGTTCGTCGCCCGCCCGCGTCCGGACGACTGATCGCGTCGGCGCGACGGCCGCCTCCGGCTCGCGGCGCGACGGCCGCCTCCGGCTCGCGGCGCGACGGCCGCCCCCGGTTCATCTCTCACCGATCCACCGTTTCCGACGCACCACGGGTTCCGATCCGTCCCCCTTTCCGACCGACACATCGTCACGTGCCGACTCGGAGCGCGGCGCTTTTCCCTCGTTCGGCCGAACTCCACCCATGAGCGACGACCAGCGATCGGCGGAAAACGAGGCGAGCAGTGACGAATTCGCGGCCGAACTCGAGCGAGCTCGGGATCTGCTCGACGACGACGGGATCGAGGCGATCCACGTCGGCGTCGTTCGCGATGGCGAGGTGGACACCACGTTCGCCCAGCGAACCGCCGACGATCCCGAATCCGAGGGACTGCGCGCGCTCGCGCTCCTCGCGGCACACGTCCAACTCGTCGCCGACGAGGCCGGCGTCGAGGCGTCGACCGTCGCCGGCGACGCCGCGACGCTCGCGGGACGGGTCGAACGGATCCCGGCCAGAACCGAGGACCTCCCGGAGGAGTAGCGTCCCCGCTACCGGTCCTCGGACGCCCGCGACTCCGCCGTTCGGGACGGATCCGAATCCTCTCGGGACGGATCTGGACTCTCCCGGGACGGCTCGGGGTCTTCGTCGTCTCCGACGCGGATCCGGTGGAGCTGGTGGGTCACGCCGGCGAGCGCGACGAACAGCACCGCGAGGTTGAACACTGCGAGCGCGATCGGCTGGTACGCGGGATCGAGCCACGTCCGGATCGCCCGCCCCGTCTGGCTGTAGAAGCTCCAGCCCGCGATCAACGCGAGCAACACCAGCGCAGCGAGGCCGACTCGGTCGAGCAGTCCGCGGAGGTCGTCCGAGGAGAGCCGGGAGAGCCGCGATCGGCCCTCCTCGGCCGGTTCGGGGTCGTCCTCCGCGGTGCCCCCGTCCGTGGCGGCACCTCCGTCCGTCTCGGGGTGGTTCGTCGAAGCGGTCGTCGGGGCAGTCTCCGTTTCGTTCGGGGTGTCGGTCATGGCGTCGATATCTCGTAGGGTGGTCGATCGGTCACGGTTCGTCTCGGTTTCCGTCTGTCGGCGGTCGCGAGCGGGATCGCCGGTGGGGGTGCCGGCCCGATCGCGAGTGGCGTCGTCGGAACCGTCCCCCGAGCCCTCTGTGGGTGCGTCGTTCATGACGCCCTCCGTGCGAGAAGCGCCACTGCGAGGAGTCCGACGAGCGCGGCGAGGGGCCCGAACCCGGGCGTCGAGTCGTCGGTCCCGTCCTCCCGGTCGGACGCGCCGTCCCCGCGTTCGTCCGCTGCGTCGTCGCCGGCACCACGGTCGAAGTCCTCGATCTCGAAGGAGACGTCCCGGACCGTCTCGTTCGCGGTGATCGTCTCCTGGGGATCGAGGTTGGCGACGCCCTGCGTCTCGTCGATCAGCACGTCGTCGTCGAAGAGCGCGGCGTCGACGTAGTAGTTGTACCCGTCCGGGGCCTCGAGCGTCGTCGTCACGGTGTCGGTGCGTCCCGGACGCACCGAGCCGACCGTCTCGGTCGCCTCGTCGGCGATCACGTTGGAGTCGGCCTGCCGGAGCAGTAGCCGGAGGTCGATCGCGTCGGAGGCCTCGTCGCCGCGGTTCGTGACGGACACGGAGACCGACAGCGTCGCCGTCTCCTCGGTCGTCCCGGTCACGCTCACGGCGACGGTGGGCCAGACGTTCCCGTCGGTGAACCCGACCGAGGAGTCCGCGTACGCCGGCGTGAGCGCCGAGACGCCGGCGACCCGCGTGGTGTGTTGGCTACGCCGCTCGCCGTCGGCGTAGACGACCGTCTCGAGGCGATACCCGCCCTCGCGTTCGACGTCGAGGCTACCGTTCACCGTCGTCTCTCCCTCGCGGTCGACGTCGCCGACGTCGACGACCGTCTCGTCGACGAGCAGCCCCGAGTCCGCGTCGATCGCGCGGTGACGAACCGTGACGTTCTCGACGGTCGACCCGCGATGTCGGAGGTCAACGAGGAGGTCGAGCGTCGCCGTCTCCCCCCGTATCTCGCCGGGGGCGACGACGACGTCCGCGAGGTCGATCTGTCCAGGCCGGTCCGTCTCCGCTCGCGGGTCGTCGACGGCGTCGGGGACCGCGACGATCCCCACCGCGCCCGCGAGCACGACCGCGGCGGCGATCGCCAGGAGGGTAGTTCTCGTGTCCATACGCCGCGATCCGCTCCCGGGTGTAAGTGTCTTGTCCGGCGAAACACCCTCGCGGTATCCGCGAGGGATCTGAAGTCGTGGTCCGGTCCGGGCTCACAGCGTTCGATAGCGTCCGCGGGACTCCGACAGCTCCCCTCGACGGGTCAGCTTCTCCAAGAGGTCGCGTGCGGCCTCGGCGGGGACGCCGTGGTCTGTCGCGTACGCGACGATCCCCTCCTCGGTCGGTTCCGCCGCCTCGCTCACCGCGTCCCGGACGACCTCCTCGCGCGAGCGCGTCGAACCGACGCTCCCCTCGGCGCGCGCGCCGGCGTCGAACACCGCGTCGGCGTCGAGACCCGACGCCTCGAGGTACTCCCGGTCGTCCACCCCCGCGTCCTCGACGGCGCGTTCGAGCTCCGCGACGTGGTCGACGTCCGCGAAGGCGTCGCCCTCGCTACGCTTTTTCGCGAGTAAGGCCGCGCGCGCCTCGCGGGCCGCCTCGCGGTCCTCGGATTCGAAGAACCGCTTGAGCTTCGCGGTTCGGTGGGTCGTTTCACATCGCGAGCAGCGGGCCGTCTCGCTCGCTCGGGGGTCGCGAACCAGCCAGAGGTTTCCGCATCGGGTACAGCCGACGACCGCGTACATGTCCGCGCGTTCGCCGTCCCGCCGTTTGAACCCTCGGCTCCCGACGTCGGACTCGCAATGGGGACGTGTCGGATCAGCTCCCGCGGCCCGCGCCGTCGTCGTCCGAGGCACCGTCCGCGTCGTCCACGTCGTCCGAATCGGACGCCTCGTCCGCGTCGTCGGGCACCGATATCAGGTTCTCCCGGCCGAGCCGGAGCTTCTCGACCCGTCCCTCGTCGGCCATCGCTGAGAGGAGCTGGGAGACCTTCGCGTCCGACCATCCCGTCTCCGCGACGATGTCCGCCTGGCGCATCCGTCCGCCGTTCCGGTCGAGTAAGCGCTCGACGCGCTCCTCGTCGGAGAGCAGCGAGAGGTCCTCCTCGGGCTCGTCGTCCGCTCCGCCCGGCTCGTCACCGCGTTCGTCCCCGGCGTCCCCGGCTGTGCCGGCCGCTGCCGCCCCGGCCGTACCCCCCGGTCCGTTCGGCCCGTCGGCCGACGTCGCATCCCCGTCGGAGCCGAACCGACGGTACCCGACGAGTCCCCCGGCGATGACGACGGCGGCGAGCACGATTGCGCCCGCCAACAGCGTCCACGGTGGCGCCTCCTCGGTCGGCGAGGGCGTCGACGTCGGCGAATACACGACCGCGACGCGGTCGTCGTCGCTGAACACCCGCGGTCCCTCGATGACGACGGCGTTGTCCTGGAGAGTCACGCTCGCGCCCGGCGTCCCCGAGACGGAGTACCCCTCGGGCGTGGTCACTTCGATCGTCTGGTCGGACTCGAGCGACCGGAGCCAAGTCTCGTTGTTCGTGGTCGTCAGCGCGTCCCCCAACACGAGGTCCTCGCCGTCCTCCGCGAGGAAGTCCGTCCAGACGAAAGTCAACCGCAGCTCCCCGACCGCAGCGACGTCCCCGGATCCGACGCTCCCGTCCGACCCGCTTTCATCGACGGTGTCCTCCCCGTCGGCGTCGTCCGCCGTTTCGGGGTCCTCGATGACGACGTATTCGCGTTCGACGCTCTCCACGGACATCTCACGACCGGTGCTCCGGCTCGCCTCGTCGGCGAACCGCTCGAACAGTGCGGGCGACGGTCCCACCTCCCCGTCGACGAACCGCTCCCCGACGGTCTCGAACGAGTCGGTCCGGTTCGAGTCGGCGAACTCGTATCGTACGACCACCTCCCACCGCGCGTCACGGTTCGACCGCAAGTCGATCCGTATCCGCGTCTCACCCGTCGGTACGGCTGTTCCATCGACCTGGGGTGACGGGGCGGTTCCTATCGAACTCGACCGTATCGAATCCGCCGACGACGGGTGGGTGGAGGGGGCGGTCTCCCCGACTGCGAGTCCCGCTCCGGCCACGAGGGCAACGGCAAGGAACGCGACGAGGAGAACGCGAATCGCGGGGTTCCGCATGTACTTCGGTGGCACTCGGGCCCCGGGCAAAACGCTTTCTATACTCCAGTTCACCGACCGTGAAAACCCGCTATCGCGGTGATATCTACGTCTACGGCGGTGGCTCCCGTATTGCTGGTGTCAACCCCGCCCGGCTGTACCTCGTTGTCGTCCGTCGCCGTTGTCCGGCTCCGCCCGCCGCCGAGTTGGGTGGGTTTTTCACCCTTGGCACGGAAGCGGGCGACGATGAGAGCCCTCTCGGTCTTCCTCGCCGTCCTCCTCCTCGCCTCGTCGGTCGTCGCGGGGATCGACCCCGCGACCGCCGACGTCCGGGCCCCCGAAACGTCGACCGTCGAGCATACGTCGCCCTCGACGGGATCACTGGCGGGATCGCCCGGGTCGGGTGCGGACTCGCCCGGGTCGGTTCCCGACCCGATCGGGCAGGGAACGGTCTCGATCGGGCAGGGAGCGGACCCGACTTCTACGCACGGCGAGAACCTCACGTTCCGCGTGTTGTCGACGCCACCGGACGTCGAACCGCGGCTCGCGAGCCACCGCCGGGGGATCAACCTCGGGACCTCCCTCGGACTCGCGGTCGGCGACTCGGACGCCGCTCTCCGGACGGAAACGGTGGTACAGCGCATCGAAGACGCCGAAACCAACGCCGAGCGGCAACGACGGATCCTCGCTGCGATAAACGAGGTGGAACAGGGCGAGGTGAGCCTTGACAGCCGGCAGACGGCGGCGATGAACGCGCACGCGTCGGGAGAGCTGACCGACCGTGAACTCCTCGACGAACTGCTCCGGGTCGCGGCACTCGCCCGCGAGTACGACCGTCGGCTCGACACGCTCGACGAGCTCGCCGAGGAGACGGACGGGTTCAGCACGCCCGACCGCGTCAGCACGATCCAGGTCCAACTACAAGTGTACGACGGCCCCGTTCGAGACGTCGCACTCGAGACCGTTCGCGGCGATCGGCCTGGAACGGAGATCCACGTCCGATCGAGTCCGGACGCGCTGGCCCTCGCGACGATCGTCGACGGCCAGTACGTGCGGGAGTCCCTCCGGCGGGACCGGTGGGACCGCGGCGGCGACGACCTCGACAGCGAGACCGCAATAAACGCGACGATCGCGAGCTACCCGGAGACGACCGACCTTCGCGAGGCGGACGCGCTCGGCGCGGGTGCACTCCAGCGGATCACCGTCGATCACGACTTCGGCACCCTCCGGACGTTCGTCAGCGGCGGAACCGAGCGGGTGTTCCTCGAACACCAACGGATGGACCTCGCAACGTTCCCCGACGCCGAACCCGTCTCGACGACCGAGGACGGGTTCAACGTCACCGTCAACCGAACGTACCCCGGCGGACCGGTGACGGTCACGGTCCTCGATGCGGACGCGGGCGACCCGATCGAGGGGGTCACCGTGACGAAGAGCGCCGGCGGCACCCCGAGCGAGACCATCGGGAGCACCGACGAGGACGGCGTGGTCAGAACGCTCTCGCCGGCCGACCCGTATCGGATCACCGTCGTGGACGAGCCACGAGTCGCCGTCATCGACGATATCGATCCCATCGAGACGCCGCGGATAACGGACGACGTCGCGGACGGAAACGGGACCGACGACGGAGGCTAACCGCGACGACGACGGAGGCTAACCGCGACGACCCCATCCGACCACGACGGGCGGGTGACCGCGACGAGGACGTACGACGCACCGGTCCCTGCGGAGACACCCGTCCGCGATCCTTTGTCCGCGATCCTTTTTATCCGATGACGAACCAGACGGCCCGTGCCGTCCCGAGATCCATCACCCGTGTCGACCACGTCGACCACGCCGGCCACACCGACCACGTCGACCACGCCGGCCACACCGACTACGTCGACCACGCCGGCCACACCGACCACGTTACGTACGCCGCCCGTACCGCACTCGACGCGTGCGATCGCGCCCCTGGCCGGGCTGTTACTCGTCGCAATGACGATCCTCCTCGCGGTCGGCGTCACGGCGGCGACGACGCTCGGTCCGCCCGCCGATCCGGCCCCGACCGCGACGATATCGATGGACGTCGAGGGGGATCGGGTCACGCTCTCACACGACGGCGGCGACCCGATCGCCGTCGACGAGCTATCGGTCCGGGTCAGCGTGAACGGCGAGCCGCTGGCGCGGCAGCCGCCGGTCCCGTTCTTCTCGGCGGCCGGGTTCAGACCCGGCCCGACCGGCGCGTTCAACGCAGCGAACGAGGGCGAGTGGGTCGTCGGCGGCTCCGCCTCGTTCCGGGTCGCCGGAACGAACGACCCGTCGATAGAGCCCGGCGACCGGGTCGAGCTTCGGCTCGTCGTTCGTGAGCAACCGATCGCGACGCTGGAGGCGACGGCACGTCCGGGCTGAGCGGGGGTTCGGGACGCCCGAACCCGAGGCGGTTCACTCCCCGTCCTCCGGAACCCGTGCGACGGTCGTGATCGCCCGCGGGCTCCGCGGGGTCGCGCGCTGGATGTGGTGTTCGAACTCCTCGTAGCCCGCTGCTTCGAACATCCGGTCGGCCTCGTCCTCGTCGTAAAACAGCATGATCGCGTCGGCGACCCGCTGGAGGACCCGGTTGTGCGGGTAGTCGGGACCGACGACGAGCACCTGTCCCCCCGGCTTCGCGACGCGGCGGAGCTCCCTGAGCCCCTCGACGGGGTTCGGCCAGTACTCGATCGAGCCGGACGACCAGACCACGTCGAAGGTCCCGTCGCGGAAGGGGAGCCGTTCCGCGTCGCCGCGGTAGAAGTTGACCCGATCGCGTTTCCCGAACTTCTCGAAGGCCTTCTCCATCTGGTGGACGCTCTGGTCGAGCCCGTGGACGTCCTCCGCGTGCTGTAGGAGTCCCTCCGTGCCGAACCCGGTCCCACAGCCGACGTCGAGCACGCGGTCGTCCTCGCCGAACTCCAGCCACGAGAGCGCCTCCGTCCGCATCTCCTCGGTCCAATTGAACCGGTTGACCCGGTCGTACACCTTCGAGAGGTACTTGTAGAACAGTCGGGCGTTCGACTTGTCCTCGAGGATCCCCATTGCCCGATCCTTGGGGAGCCGAACGCATAACGACACGGATCCGGCCCGACCGTACCGACACGGATCCGGCCCGACCGTACCGACGCGGATCCGGCCCGACCGTACCGACGCGGATCCGACGAGGCCGTCGACGCCCGCCCACTGCC
Source organism: Halorubrum sp. 48-1-W (assembly GCF_003287355.1). Lineage (GTDB taxonomy): Archaea > Halobacteriota > Halobacteria > Halobacteriales > Haloferacaceae > Halorubrum. The sequence goes on along the minus strand of NZ_QMIM01000040.1, from coordinate 13,763 downwards.
GGTTCCGGTTCCGACCGTCTTATCCGACGACGGCCCGTTCGACTGCCATGAACCCGACGACGACCGGCCGGTTTCGGGTCCACGACCGTCGTCCGCGACCCCTCGACGGCGGCGACGGACCCGCGGAGTTCGTCCTCGTCGAACTGCCCGAGGAGACGGTCGACCCGACCGATCCGGACGCGACGGAGGCGTACGACCCGTTGTACGCGACCGCCACCGGCTACGAGGGAGAACTCGCCGAGCGTGTCGAAACGCTCGATCCCGGGGCCGTCGTCGACGCGACGCTCGCGTGGGACGACGGTACCGCGCGGTTCGCCGAGGTGACGACCGTCCGGGAGGACCGGTTCCGGTTCGCCGACGAGATCGACGGGATGTTCGAGGCGGCCGTCGACTTGTGGCGAGCGATCCGCGCCGAGGGGGAAGCGGTGGGGTCGGTCACGACACGATCGACCGACGGCGACCCGAACGGCGCGCTCTACCTGTTCGCCGACGGTCCCGGGACCGACACGTTCGCGGAACTTCGATCCGCCCGGATCCCCGTGGAACCGCTCGTGGCTCGGGTCGACGAGACCCGGGCGGACGACGGCCCCCGCGAGGTGTTCGTGCTTCGGCCGGCAGGCCACGACTTCGTCGCCGTCTACGTCGTCTTCGAGCGCGACGGGGTGCTCGCGCGCACGGTTCGGGACACCTACGGGCTCGGCGACGGGTTGGCCACGGGACTGGAGTCGGCCGGCGTCGACAGGATCGAGACGGCCGATCGCGGGCGAACGGAGCCGGAGGGGAACGGCACGCCGAACGAACCCGATGGAGACGGAGGGACCGGTGGAGAGGCCGAACCCGATGGGGACGGGGAGAGGGACGCGCGAGACGACGAAGGAACCTCTGGGTTCGACCTCACCGACCGGTTGTGAGCGCCCGATTCACAGCCAGTCGGCGTCCGGATCGACGCGGCCGTCCGGGACCTCGCCGTTGAAGACGGCAACGACGTCGTCAGCGGCGCTCCGATTCAACTCCTCGCGGGCGTCCTCGCTGTACCAGGCGGCGTGTGGCGTGACGACCGTGTCGTCGCGGCCGACGAGCGGGTCGTCCGTGGGCGGTTCTGCCGTCAGGACGTCGAGGCCCACAGCCTTGATCGTCCCCGACTCCAGCGCCTCCAGCAGCGCGTCGGCGTCGATCACGGGGCCGCGTCCGACGTTGACCACGACGGAGTGGGACGATAGCCGGGAGAGCGCGTCGGCGTCGACGAGCCCACGGGTCGACTCGGTCAGCGGGGTGTACACCGCGACGTGGTCGCTCCGGTCGAACAGCGTCTCGAACGCGACCTTCTCGACGTCGTGGTCGTCCATCAGGTCGCCGTCGACGAACGGGTCGTACGCGAGGAGCTCCGCGCCGAACCCCGAGAGCTGCTCCGCAGCCCGCCTCGCGATGGGGCCGAACGAGAGCAGGCCGATCGTGGACTCGCTCACCCGGCGGACCGGGCGTCCCTCCTCCCACGTCCAGCGGCCGTCGGCGACCGCGTCGTCGTACGCCGTCACGGACCGGAGACAGGCGAAGAGCAGCGAGAGGGAGTGGGTGGCCACCTCGTCGGTACAGTACTCCGGTACCCGCGTCACTTGAACGCCGGCGTCGGCCGCGGCGGCGACGTCGACGTTGTCGACGCCGACCGCGGCGCGGACGATCACCTCGAGTTCGTCCCCGAGCGCGTCTATCGCCTCGGCGGTCACCGGCGTGTCGACGTCGACCACGACCGCGTCGAACCCCGCACCGACCTCGAGCAGTCGCTCCGTCGACCCGAGGTCCGCGACCTCGATCTCGACCGGCTCGTCGACGGCGTCCCGAAACCGTTCCCGGTACGTCTCCGGGTCGATCATCGAAAACGCCGAGAGAAGCACTCGCTTCATACGTTCGAATGGATCGAGGCCGTCTTAGTCCCGTTGGCTTCGAGGGTATCCCGTCTCCCCCGACCGGTTCCGCTCGCTCGGGACCCGACGGGCGAGCACGTTCCGACGGCTCTTTGCGGGTGTGGTCGCTACGAGGACGCGTGAGCGACGATACGACGGACAAACCCCCGATGCTCGTGCTGCTCGAGTCGCTGGCGTTCTACCGGAACGTCCGCGTCGGGCTCGCCGTCGGGGTCTCGGTGGCGTTCCTGTTATACCTCACGCGCACGCTGGAACTCCTTGGGCCGATCGCGGAGGTCCGCGAGTACCCGGTGGTCGGTCCCGACGTGTGGTTCGCGCTGTTAGCGTTCGTGTTCGCGGCCACGTCCGCGCTTCTAGTCGCGATAGCGCTCACCGTGTTCGAGGCGGTACGCGGAGCCCGGTCGGTCGGACGCGAGGGGCGGAGTTAATCGGCCGTACAGGAGGCGTCCCGGTCCCCGCTCGTGAACTCCTGGGCGGGCTCGGTGAGTTTGTAGAGGTTCTGCCGGGCGTCAGCGAAGTAGACGTCCTCGTCGACGACGTCGATCCCCTCGAGCCGTTCGAGGGCGTAGCGGACGGTCCTGGCGGACAGCATCGATTCCTGAACGATCCCTTTCTGTGTCAGCGGTCCGTTGTATTCGAGTACCTTGAAGACGAGTTTGGCGCTCGGCGGGAGGTCGTCGAGACCCTCCGTTTGGGTTCTAGCCATCGCTACGAATCGAAACCACACACAGGCATAAATGTTGATGCCTAACACCCGATATTGGGCGACATACCAGTAATTATTGCTTGTTCCCCGGACGGATACCGGTTATATATGCCGCAAACCCGCCGATGGACTGACCAGTCAGTCAGGGTTCGAACCTCGCGCGCACCCCCCACAGCGGCTGGCCCGATCGGGTGGATAGCGCTCGGAACGATCCGGTCGGATGACCGTCCGATAAAAATATCTGTAGTGTGATAGGTGTTCGACGTTATCGGGGACGGGGCGGATCACGGAGGTACGAGGCGGAACGGGACACGAATGGCACGGGACGTGAGTGGATCGAACGCGAGACGCCGGGACGTGCGCGGATCGAACGCGGGATCGTCCGACCCCGCTCGTGCGCGATGCGGGCGGAACGAACGCGTGATGCGGGCGGAACGAACGGTTTTTCACGGGCGATGGCGGATCCGTAGGTATGAGCGACGAATCGGGAGTTTCCGGGCACACCCGGAGCGTGGTCGTCACCACGATCTGCTGTCTCGCGGGGATCGCCGCGGGCGTGGTGTCGGCCGTCTACGTCGGGACCGACCCCGCCGACGCCGCCGACACGATGGCGCTGGTCGTGTTTGGCGCGTTCGTGTTCCTCCAGTACCCGGTGTACAGCGTCTTCGGCGTCGACATCGCCGACTTCGGCGTCAAGGACAACTTCTACGTGGCGTTCATGACGTTCACGCTGTGGTTCATCAGCTACACGGTGCTTCTCACCTCGGCGGTGACCTTCTGAGATGGCCGACGACAGCATCGCGGTCGTGGACCTGGATCGGTGCCAGCCCGACCGGTGTAACTACGAGTGTGCGAACTACTGTCCGCCGAACCGCACCGGCAAGGAGTGTATCACCGAGCGCGGCGAGGACGCGGACGAGGGCGACCCCGACCAGATCCGGATCTCCGAGGAGATCTGTCTCGGCGAGACCTGCGGTATCTGCGTCGAGAAGTGCCCGTTCGACGCGATCGAGATCATCAACCTCCCCTCCGAGCTGTCGGAGGACCCCGTCCACCGGTACGGCGAGAACGCGTTCGCGCTGTACGGGCTCCCGACCCCCGAGCCCGGAAACGTCACCGGCATTCTGGGACCCAACGGGATCGGGAAGTCGACGGCGGTCCACGCGCTCGCGGGCGAGCGCGTCCCGAACCTCGGTGACTACGAGACGGCCCCGGAGTGGGAACGGGTCCTCGACCGCTTCCGCGGCACCGGCCTCCAGAACTACCTCGCCGCGCTCGAGGCCGGTGACGTCACCGTCGCCCGGAAGCCCCAGTACGTCGATCAGATCCCCAAGCAGTTCGACGGCAACACCCGTGACCTCCTGGAGCGCACCGACGAGCGCGGCGCGCTCGACGACCTCATCGATCGGCTCAACATCCGGCCGGTGATGGACCAGGACATCGACTCGATCTCCGGCGGCGAGCTCCAGCGCGTCGCGATCGCTGCGTGTCTGGCGCGCGACGCCGACTTCTACTTCCTCGACGAGATCACCCCGTACCTCGACATCGGACAGCGAATGGTCGCGGCACGGCTCATCGAGGAGCTGGCGAACGACGGCGACGCCGAGCGGTCGATGCTCGTGGTCGAACACGACCTCGCGATCCTCGACCTGCTGGCCGACACGCTCCACGTCGCGTACGGGGAGCCGGGCGCGTACGGGGTCATCACGGACCCGAAGTCGGTCCGCAACGGGATCAACGAGTACCTCAAGGGGTACCTCGAGAACGAGAACATGCGGATCCGTCCCTCCGCTATCACCTTCGAGGAACACGCTCCGCGCGTCTCCTCGAAAGGGACGCCGATCGTGGAGTACCCGGACCTCACGAAGTCCTACGGCGCGGGCGAGTTCGAACTCCACGTCGAGGGCGGGGCGATCCGCGAAGGCGAGGTGCTCGGGATCGTCGGCCCGAACGGGATCGGGAAGTCGACGCTCGCGAAGCTGTTCGCGGGGTCGTTGGAGCCCGACGCCGGTGTCCTCGACTTCGAGCTCGACATCGCGTACAAGCCGCAGTACATCGAGATCGACCAGCCGATGCGGGTCGACGCGTTCCTCTCGTCGATCACCGACGAGTTCGGTAGCTCCTACTGGAACACGGAGGTCGCCGGCCCGCTCCAGCTCGACCGGATCATGGAACAGGACCTCACGGACCTCTCGGGCGGCGAGCGACAGCGCGTCGCGATCGCGGCGTGTCTCTCGGAGGACGCCGACCTCTACCTGCTCGACGAGCCCTCGGCACACCTGGACGTCGAACAGCGCGTGCGCGCGACGACCGCGATCCGGCGGTACGCGGAGAACCACGACGCGACCGTGATGGTGATCGACCACGACATCTACATGATCGACCTGCTGGCCGACCGCCTGATGGTGTTCGACGGCGAGCCGGCCGAGCGCGGTCGCGCGACCCGCCCACAGGAGATGCGCGCGGGGATGAACGACTTCCTCGCCGACCTCGACATCACGTTCCGACGCGACGAACGGACGGGCCGCCCGCGGATCAACAAGCCGGACTCACAGAAGGACCGCCAGCAGAAACGGGACGGCGAGTACTACTACGCTCCCTGAGGCGGGTCGTCGCTCCGTCGGGTCAGATCTCGTCGTCGACGCCGACCACCAGCACGGGGACCGAACCACCGCGTTGAACCCGGGTCGGGAGCGGTTCGGGACGGACGAGCCGGTCGAGCCCGGTGCGACGGGCCGAGCCGAGGACGACGAGGTCGACGTCGTGTGCGTCGGCGAAACCGAGCACCTCCTCGTGGGCGGTGCCGTACCGGAACCGCTTTTCGACGTCGACGCCGCGCTCCCGACCACGGGCCTCCGCGGCCTCGACGGCGGCTTCGCCCTCGCGCTCGTGACGCTCGACGACCACGTCCCACGCCTCGGTCGTGTCGACGACGTACAGCGCGTCGACCGTCGCGTCGTGTGCGGACGCGAGGTCGATCCCCGCCTCGACCGCCGCCTCGCCGGTCTCGGTACCGTCGGTGACGACGAGCACGCGTTCGAAGAGGCCGACAGCAGGGGCGGTCGGGTCAGCGTCGGCGGTCGGCTCGTCGGCGGGGGAGGGACCGCTCACACGGTCGTCGGCGTCGCGGTCGTCGGCGTCGCGGTCGTCATCGGCCGCGCCGAGCCCCGTTCCCTCGGGGGTCCGGACGGTCGGCTCTGCTCCGTGACGGTTCGTGTCGGGGTCGATGTCTGCTGACATGGTCGGTCGTCGACGAGCCGTCCGATGGACGCCCGTCTTCTCTACCCTTTGTTACAAATCCGAACCACTTAACAATTTTCGACAGGATAGACGATTATCATTATCTATCCCGATTCGGTACCTGATAGATGATTATACACGGACGATCTCTGATCACACATCTAGTACTGGTTGGGTTTCTGAACTGCGTTATCCGTGACACCCGGGATCGGCCGTTCGAACGGGCCGGGTGGTCGAGGACGCGCTACCGGATCGTCCGGACCGAAGCGATTAAGCGATGAACCCGCCAACCCGGAGGCATGCAACACCTCATCGTCCGCGGTGACCCCGGCATCCGTCGGGACGCGATCATCGAGTACGAGGGCGAGGAGCTGGTCTGTTTCGGGATCAGCACGCAGGGCGGGTGGCACGGCCCCGACGAGCCGCAGCTCTGGTGTACCGTGGGCACCCCCGACGAGCGCGAGGCCTACGAGAAGCGCGAGTACGTCCCTCACTGGCTCGACGTCGACACCGTCGACGCCGAGGCGCTCGACGTGATCAAAGCGAAGGGCGACCTGTCCGTCTGACCGAAACGACCGTCTCCGGCCGCTTTCGCGGCTTTTCTCCCCTGTTTCCGACCTCACACCGGCGGGTCCGCGAGCCACGCCTCGATCGCGCCGGCCATCGCGCCGCGCCGGTGTATCTCGCCGTGCTCGGGGTCGACGACCGTGCTCTCGGCTCCCCCGGTCTCGCCGCCGTCGATCACCACGTCGACCCGGTCGCGCACCCGCTCGTCGAGGTCGGAGACGCGCGTGACGCTCCCGCCTCCGGAAACGTTCGCGCTGGTGGCGGTGAGCGGTCCCGCCTCCTCCAAGAGTGCGCGGGCGATCGGGTGGTCGGGGACGCGCACGCCGACCCGGTCGCGGCCGCCGGTCAGCGCGCCGGGAACCGACGGGTCCCGTTCGACGACGACCGTCACCGGACCCGGGAGGAACGCCCGCATGAACGCGAGCGCGAGCGCGGTCGGTCGGGTGTGTGCTAGCGCGTCGTCGACGCTCGCGACGCCGAGCGAGAGCGGGTCGTCGCGGTCGCGCCCCTTGGTCTCGAACACCCGTTCGACCGCGCTCGCGTCGAGGGCGTCGCCCCCGAGCCCGTACACCGTCTCGGTCGGGTAGACGACGAGTCCGCCGGACGCGACCGCGCCCACGGCCCGTCGCAGGGAGTCGCGATCGACACCGGCTGGCCCGTCGTCATCGAGTCGTCGGTTCTCGGCGTCGCGTCGGCGATCTTCGGCGCCCGTGTCGGCGTCGTCGGTCACGAGACGACGTAGGCGACGGGAGCGAAAAAGGATAGCGGGTCGGATCGAGCCGGGCACACCTCCCCGGGACCGTTCGGGGCCTCCTCGGTCGAAGCGGTACGGGTCCTCACTGGAGGAGGTCGTCGATCGCCGCCTCGACCGCGTCGTAGTCGGGGAACGAGGGATGCTCGCTGCCGACCCAGGCGTACCGGACGACCCGGTCGGCGTCGAGCAGGAAGACGGCCGGACGCGCCTCCGTGATACCCTCCATCCCGTCGATGTCGTGGGCGACGCCGTACGTCTCGACGACCGACGCGCTCGGGTCCGAGAAGACTCGGACGCCGTCGCCGCGTTCGGCGAGCAAGTCCTTGTGCTCGTACGGCGAGGAGATCGAGACGCCGTACACGGGGAGTGCGTCGGCCCATCCGCGGTCGTCGATCTCGTTGTAAACGTACGTCGCCTGGAACGCGCCGTCCATCGGGTGGAAGACCAGAAGCGTCGGCCCGTCGACGACGGTCGAGAGCGAGCGGTCCTCCCAGAACTCCTCGCCGACGAGCGGCCGGGTGAACTCGGGGGCGGTCTCGCCCGCCGTCACGTGGTCCGTCTCGGGGAGTTCGACGACGTCGAACGCCGGCATCACGCACCCGCCCCCTCGTTTCCGTACGTGCCTTCGAGGTACTCGACGATGTTGGCGCTCTCGGACATGGTCACGCCCGTCTCACGGTCGACGAGCGCCGGAACGCTCCGCGCGCCGGAGACGCGCTTGACGACGTTCCGCTCGGAGTGCATCGGCTCGACGTACCGGGACCGGTAGTCGATCCCGAGGCGGTCGAGCGTTCGCACGACACGCTCGCAGTACGGGCACGCCTGGAGCCGGTACAGGGTGATCTGTGGATCCGTCATGCGTCCCGTTTCGGCCGCGGAAGGGGTAACCGTGTCGCCCGCGACACGACGGCTCGTTCTGCGGCGACACGACGGCTCACTCCGTCGCGACACGACGGCTCGACTCCCGCCTCGCCACGGTCGGGACCGTGCGGGTCGAAGGTAACCCTTTAACTGCGTGCCGCCGGAAGTGGAACGAGAATGGGCTTGTCGTCGACCGTACTGACAGCCGGCCTGCTACAGTTGCCGGTGCCGGGACAGACCACCGTGACCCTCCTCGGGGTCCTCGCGATCATCGTGTTGATCGCCCTCTCGGGGTTCTTCTCCTCCTCGGAGATCGCGATGTTCTCGCTGCCGCAACACCGGGTCGACAGCCTCGTCGATGAGGGTGTTCCCGGGGCGAGGACGATCCGTAGCCTGAAAGAGAACCCGCACCGGCTGTTGGTGACCATCCTCGTCGGAAACAACATCGTCAACGTGGCGATGACGTCCATCGCGACCGCGCTCTTCGGGATCTACCTCTCGCGTGGGCAGTCCGTCCTGGCGACGACGTTCGGCATCACCGCGCTGGTGTTGGTCTTCGGCGAGAGCGCGCCGAAGTCCTACGCCGTCGAGAACACCGAGTCGTGGGCGCTCAAGATCGCCCGTCCGTTGAAGCTCTCGGAGTACGCGCTGTACCCGCTCGTCGTCTTCTTCGACCGCATCGTTCAGGCGATCAACGCGGTCATCGGTGGCTCGGCGGCCATCGAATCGACGTACGTCACGCGCGACGAGATCCAGGACATCATCGAGACGGGCGAACAGGAGGGCGTCATCGAGGAGGAGGAACGCGAGATGCTCGACCGGATCTTCCGGTTCAACAACACCATCGCCAAGGAGGTGATGACCCCCCGACTCGACGTCACCGCGGTCTCGAAGGAGGCCACCGTCGAGGAGGCTATCCAGACGTGCGTCCACGCCGACCACGAGCGCGTCCCGGTCTACGACAGCAACCTCGACAACATCGTCGGCATCATCAGCGTCCGCGATCTGGTCCGCGAGCTCAACTACTCGGAGGGGGAACCCTCCCTGGAGCGGGTCGTCAAACCCACCCTCCACGTCCCCGAGTCGAAGAACGCCGACGACCTGTTGGAGGAGATGCAGGACAACCGCCTCCAGATGGTGATCGTGATAGACGAGTTCGGAACCACGGAGGGGATCATCACCCTGGAGGACATGGTCGAGGAGATCGTCGGCGACATCCTGGAGGGCGACGAGCCCGAGCCGATCGAGTTCATCGAGGAGAACGTCGCAGTCGTCCAGGGGGAGGTCAACATCGACGAGGTCAACGAGATGCTCGGCATCGACCTCCCCGAGGGTGAGGAGTTCGAGACGCTCGCGGGGTTCGTGTTCAACCGCGCGGGCCGGCTCGTCGAGGAGGGCGAACAGATCGAGTTCGACGGCGTCCGGATCCGCATCGAACGCGTCGACAACACCCGGATCATGAAGGCGCGGGTCACCGTCCTCGACGAAGCCGGGGCGGTCCCCGGGGAATCCGCCGAGTCCGACCCGGAGGGGCTCCCGGCCGACGAGCCGGAGTGACCGGTTCGTCGACAAACCTACACCGCGTACGCTCGCGCGGCCGAGACGAGCGCCTTCCGGTACGCGCTCTCCGTGGGATCGGGCCCCAACTCCAGGAACCGCCGTTTGAACCCGTCGACGTCGACGTTCCCAGCGTCGCTCCCGGCGGCACGTGCGAGGTCGTACAGTCGGTGGCTCGGCTCCGCGAGGCCGTGGCGCTCGACCAACGCCAGCGCGAACGCCGCGTTCACCGCGGTGATCTCGGGGTCCGCCCCGGCGGTCACCGGCGGCGACCCGGCCCGGTTCGGGTCCGGCCGGTCCGCGACGGCGGCCGCCAGCGTCGACTCGAGGAAGCCGACCAGCTTGTCGGCGGGCGCGACGGAGAGCGTGATGTCGTCGGCGTAGATGTCCTTCATGTGGTTCGCGATCTGATAACAGTGCGCGAGTTTCCGTCGTTCGACGGTCTCGCCGGCGAGCCCGAGGTACAGCGCCTCCTCGGTCGACTGGACGTGTGAGGCGTGGCCCTCCTCGTAGCGGGCCATGTGTGAGAGCTCGTGGACCGCCAACTCGCGGGCCATCGCGCTGGTGGCGGCGCGTCGGGAGACGTTGAGGACGTGGTGGTCGGCGTAGTGGCCGGCCCACGTCCGCTCGTCGGGGTCGTCCCGAACCTTGACGTAGACGGGATCCTCGAGCGAGAACTCGGTTTCGAACAGGTCGGCAGCGCCGAGAAACGGGTCGGGGGGTACGTCCCCCTGTACGCGGAGATCCATGCCTACCGTTACCACGACGTGAGGTGGTAAATCGCTTGCGGCGCCCGCGTTCTCCCCGTAGCGTCCACGCTTATGTTTCCGCCTGCCGTCCTCGCGAGCATGAACGCGTACGCGGCCTACGCCGACGGGATTCGCGTGGTCGACGTCGACACCGGTCGGGTCACGACCCGCCTCGACGGGCGTCGCGTGGAGTGTGTGGCGGTCCACCGCGAGGTCCCCGAGCGCGTGTTCGCGGGGACGTTCGACGCCGGGTTGTTCCGTTCCGTCGACGCGGGCGAGCCGTTCGAGCGGATCGCTCCGGACACGCTGGGCCCCGGCGGGACCGGCCCGGACGCGGTCACCGCGCTCGCGACGAGCCCGCACGACCCGGCGGTGGCCTGGGTCGGAACCGAACCCTCACGGCTGTACCGGACCGCGGACGGCGGCGAGTCGATCGAGCGCGTCGTCGGGCTGCCCGACGTTCACTCCGCGTCGGAGTGGTCGTTCCCGCCGCGTCCCGACACCCATCACGTCCGGTGGATCGAGGCCTGTCCCGACGACCCGGACCGGTGGTACGTCGGGATCGAGGCCGGAGCGCTCGTCGTCACCCCCGACGGCGGCGAGACGTGGACCGATCGCCCCCCGGGATCGCGCCGGGACACCCACACGATCGCGACCCACCCGGACGCCCCGGACCGGGTGTACGTCGCCGCGGGGGACGGCTACGCCGAGAGCGACGACCGGGGACGCTCCTTCGAGGTCGCGGAGAGCGGTCTCGATCACGGATACGTCTGGGGACTCGCCGTCGATCCCGGCGACCCCGGTCGCGTCCTCGTCAGCGCCGCGAGCGGCGCGAACGACGCCCACCGGCGGGGCGAGGCCTACCTGTATCGGCGACGGGTCGACGGAGACGGGGGCGCGGGGGACGCGGGAGCCGACGGGAAGGGGATGGACGGGGACGGACCGGGACGGACGGCGACCTGGGAACGGCTCGACGACCGGGGGGTTCCGACCGGCGAGGGGACCTACCGGGCGGTCCTGGCGTCGGGGACCGAGCGGGGAGAACTCTGGGCGCTCACCGACCGCGGCCTCTTTCGGACGACGGACGGGGGCGACCGGTTCGAGCGGGTCCCGGTCGACCTCCCCGAAGCGGTCCCGCGGGCGCTCGCAGTCGCCTGACTTCGAACGAGTGCGTCCGTCGCCGCGCTACTCCCGGACCGCGCCGACGACGAGGTAGACGAACGGCGTGTCGAGGACGGCGATCGCCAGCTTGAGGAGGTACTGGCCGACGATCAGCGCCCCGACCACTCCGAGCGGGAGCGCGTCCCCGGCCCCGAGGAGGGTCGGCGCGACGAGGAACGCGACCGACACGAAGATCACGGTGTCGATCGCCTGGCTCGTCGCCGTCGACGCGAGGTTCCGAAGCCAGAGGTTCTTCGCTCCCGTCCGGTCGCGGATCGCGTGGAAGAGCACGACGTCGACGTTCTGGCTGACGACGTACGCCAGCAGGCTCCCGGCGACGACGTTGGTCGTCGGCCCGAGCGCGGTCCCGAAGGCGGCGGAAACTTCGGGGTCGACGCCCGGCGCGGCGAGCGTCGACCACACCAGTGCGAGCACGACGAAGTTCATCGCGAATCCCACGTTGACGACGACCTGGGCCGTCCGGCGGCCGTACAGCTCGGCCAGACAGTCGGACGCGAAGAAGGTGACGGCGTACGCGAGCGCCGCGCCGGGGAGGAGGACCTCCGGACCGACGACCGGGAGCGCGACGGGTAGCGGGAGCGCGAGCACCTTCGCAGCGGTGACCTGCGCGGTGGCGAGCGCGGTGACGAAGAGCGCCACGAGCCCTACCACGGCCACCGCCGGCCGGGAGAGCGGGTCGACCGCGAAGAGTCGCTCGGTTCCCGGATCGGCGGATCGGTTACTCATCCGCGTCACCGTCGTCCTCCAGCCGGCCGTGGCGCGCGTCGATCTCGTCGAGCGTGTCGAGCGTCTTGCGGATCGACGCCCGGACCGCGTCGCTCCGGTTCACGAACTTCCCGTCCTCGCCGACGTGCTCGTCGAGGTCCGCCAACAGCTCCCCGGGTATCTCGACGCTTATCTTGGGCATACTCGAGTATTCTATAGAGAATATATATAACGCTGACGAGCGCGCAGTCACCCCGTGACCCCGGCACCCGGGGGTCGTTCACGTCCCGGCGTGTGAGCCGTCGACACGCCCGCCACGGAGCGAAGCCCTTATGATCGAACGCGGGAAAGTGAGCGGTAACTCGCTGGTACGGACGTCCAGCGGGCACTCGCCGCCGGGTGGCGTTCGGTCTCCGAACGCTCGCCCGGGACGAGACGACATGTGGCCGGGTTCCGGCCGAATCGCAAGCGTCCGTGGACGAAATCATGGCACGAAGCTTCTACTCGCACATCAAGGACGCATGGCGGTCCCCCAAGGAGGGGAAACTCGCGGAACTCCAGTGGCAGCGCAAACAGGAGTGGCGCGACCAGGGCGCTATCGAGCGGGTCGATCGCCCCACCCGACTCGACAAGGCCCGCGAACTGGGCTACAAGGCGAAACAGGGCGTTATCGTCGCCCGCGTGAGCGTCCGCAAGGGCGGCTCGCGCAAGCAGCGTCACAAGGCCGGCCGTCGCTCGAAGCGGCAGGGCGTCAACCGGCTCTCGCGGCGCAAGTCGATCCAGCGCATTGCCGAGGAGCGCGCCTCCCGGAAGTACCGCAACCTGCGCGTGCTCAACTCCTACTGGGTCGGCGAGGACGGCTCCCAGAAGTGGCACGAAGTGATCCTGGTCGATCCCGCCCACCCCGCGATCGAGAACGACGACGACCTCAACTGGATCTGCTCGGACGACCACCGGGGTCGGGCGTTCCGCGGGCTCACCTCCGCCGGCACCAAGGGCCGCGGCCAGCGCAAACGCGGCAAGGGAACCGAGAAGACCCGCCCGTCGGTCACCGGCAACGACCGTCAGGGCAAGTAGGACGACGCGGACCGCTCCGCGTCCGACACGATCGACTTCTCCCGTTTATTCATCGGACAGTGGCGACGCTCGGCGGTCAGTGTCCCGATCCGATACGACGGTCGTCCCGATCCGGTGCGGTGGCGCGTTCCGGTGAGCGCCCGGAGGGCGCGAACCGCCCGCGAGGGAGTTGCGAGCGCTTGAAAAGCGCGAGCAACGAGGCTGGGGAGGCGTGAGGTGCGGGGCTGTGCGGTGCGGGGCGGTCGGGTGGGACTCAAAGGGGCAGTCGCGAGGAGGCCGTAGGCGACACAAGCACCACAACGAGGGAGCGATAGCGACCGAGTGAGGAGCGCAGTGAGCGTACAGCCTCCTCGCGACTGGGGCTTTGGAGGTGTTCTCTCTCATCAACTTACGGAAACTCAAGGAGAAAGCCCCGGGCTTTAGCGCGGGGATGAATCCGACAA
>NZ_QMIM01000041.1 GCF_003287355.1 Halorubrum sp. 48-1-W | reverse complement strand
GCGCCCAGGACAAGGAGGACCTCATGGAGCGCCTCCGCGACCTCGGCTACATGTAGGGACCGGCGACCGACCCGCACCGCCTCCGCCGACCGAACCCACCGACCGGTTGCCGGAGCGTTCTGGCCTCCGTCCACCCGTCACAGGTCGCTGTCGGCCGTGCCGTCTCCGACGTGTTTTTCCACCGTCGGGTCGATCATCCGGTAACATGGGCCTGTTCGATAGACTCCGCGGCGACGACGATCCCCGCCTCGTCTTCCTCGGTATCGACGGCGTACCGTACGACCTCGTCGAGGAGCACCCCGACGTCTTCGACAACCTCCACCGCATCGCCGACGCGGGAGCCGGCGGCCGGATCTCGAGTATCGTCCCGCCCGAATCGAGCGCCTGCTGGCCCAGCCTCACGACCGGCGTCAACCCCGGCAAGACCGGTGTGTACGGCTTTCAGGACCGTGAGATCGGCTCCGACGAGACGTACGTCCCGATGGGCAAACACGTCCGGGCGACCCGCGTGTGGGACCGCGTGACCGCCGACGGCGGCGACGCGACCGTACTCAACGTTCCGGTCACGTTCCCGCCGCAAGGCGACGTCCAGCGGATGGTCTCCGGGTTCCTCTCGCCCTCTCTCGAGTCAGCCGCGAGCGACCCGTCGGTCCAGTCGGTCCTCGAGGAGCACGACTACCGGATCGACGTCGACGCCAAGCTCGGCCACGACGAGGACAAGTCGGCGTTCCTCGAGAACGCCCACGACACGCTCGACGCCCGCTACGACGTCTTCGACCACTACCTCTCCGCGGACGACTGGGACCTCTTTTTCGGCGTGTTCATGACGACCGACCGGGTGAACCACTTCCTGTTCGGCGACTACGCGAACGACACCGACGACGCGGACGCGTTCCTCGAGTTCTACCGCGCGCTCGACGACTACATCGGCCGGATCTACGACTCGCTCCCGGACGACGTCTCGCTCGTGATCGCCTCCGATCACGGGTTCACGGAGCTGGTCCACGAGGTGAACTGTAACGAGTGGCTCGCGCGGAACGGCTACCTGGGCTACGACACGGACGACCCCGATGAGCTCGCGGACATCAGTGCCGACACCGAGGTCTTCTCGTTCATCCCAGGACGGTTCTTCGTCAACCTCGAGGGCCGGGAGCCGGACGGTGCGGTGCCCGAAGCCGAGTACGAGGCGGTTCGCGACCGACTGATCGATGACCTGGAGTCGATGACGGGTCCCGACGGCTCGTCCGTCTGTGCGCAGATCCACCGGGGTGAGGACGTCTTCGACGGCCCGGCCGCCGACATCGCCCCCGACGTGGTCGTCGTCCCCGAGGACAGCTTCGACCTGAAGTCCGGCTTCGGGCGCAAGGACGCGGTGTTCGGTCAGGGTCCCAGAAACGGGATGCACAAGTTCTCGAACGCGTGTCTGTTCACCGACGACGACCGGATCGCGATCGACGACGTCGACCTGTTCGACCTGACGCCGACCCTGCTCGAGATGCTCGAGGTCGACGCGGACGACGCGGCGTTCGACGGCCGGAGCCTCCTCCGGTCGTAGCCGTCCGAGCGCGAGCGTCGACTGTAGAGTTTTGTACCTCCGAACGGTATCGGTACGCATGACCGAAGATACCGCGAACGACTCGAACGACGCGAACGACGCGAACGACTCGCTTTCACGGCTCGGACGGGTCGCGCTCGGGCTCGGGCTCGCGTTCCAGGCCTCCGAGGACTTCCGCGACATGGAGGGCACGGTCGAGTACGCCGAGTCGGCCGGGGTTCCGATGCCCGAGGTCGCGGCCCCGCTCGCCTCGGGGACGATGCTCTCGGCCGGGCTGGGGATCGCGCTCTGGCGGTTCCCGCGAGTCGCGACCGGCGCGGCTGCGACCTTCCTCGCGGTCGTCACGGCGACGATGCACGACTTCTGGAACGCAGACCCGGACGACCGGAGCGGCGAGCGGCTGGCCTTCTTCGGAAATCTGGCGATGCTCGGCGGCGTGCTCGTCTTCTTACGGCGGGCCTATCGGTCCGATTAAACCGGACGGTTCGACGCTCCGCGACGATCCCCGTCGCGCGATCCTCGTTCGCCTCCAGTCGCACGATCCTCGTTCGTCTCCAGTCGCGCGATCCTCGTTCGCCTCCAGTCGCACGATCCTCGTTCGCCTCCAGTCGCGTGAGGCTCACCCGTCTTTCCAGTATTCGACCGTAGTTTTATTTCTATGCGGTGTGTGAAGACGAATACACCGGGTGCCGACCATGGCTCACGACATCAGCGCCGCACAACCGTCGACGATCGCCTCTCTCCACCAACGTCGTGTCGTCGCGGGGCTCGCTGACGACGCCGTCGAGACGGTGTCGGACCTCAGGCCCCGCGGGCGCGCCGAGGAGATCGAGGCCGTGCTCCGTGAGACGCACCTTCCCGCGCTCGAGGAGGCGGGATACATCGAGTGGGACCGTGAGACCGACGAGGTCAGGCCCGGTCCGAACTTCGCGGAAGCGGCTGCTCACGTCGCGGACCTCCCGAGTCCGGTCCCCGGACCGGACCCCGAATCAGCTGACGACTGACGACCGGGTACAGCTCCCCTCAGTCGACGAACCGATCGCGCTCCGCGAGCGCGAGGTCGGTCCCGTATCGCTCGACGAGCGGTTCGACGGCGGACCCCAACGCCCGCATACACGACGCCGTCGAGACGTATCCCAGCTCCTCGGCGATACTCTCCCACTGCCGTCCCTGTAACACCTTCCGGACGAGTAGCCGCTCCTCGCGGTCGTCGAGACCGTCGCCGTTCCCTCCCACTAGTGCCGCGATCGCGAGGTCACGGAACGCGCCGGGGGCGACGTCGTACATCCCCGGGCCGAACGACGCCGCGACGACGGCCCGCCACTCGTGGGGCGTGAGGTCGACCGTCGTCGGTGCGGGACAGGCCGCGAGGACGCCGCGGACCACGTCGGCGTCGACGTCGCGGTGGGTATCGGAGAGCGCGTCGCGCTCGCGGTCCCGGAGGGCGACAGCGTGCCGGTCGAGGAGGGTTCTCCCGGCCTCGCCGTCGGGGCGGAGCATCACCGCGGAGTGCTCTCCAGAGGCGTCGTTCCGAGTCGTCGAGAGGTGGACGCTCCGGTAGCCCGCCCGTCGCCAGAATCGGAGGAGCCGCGGCGTCGCGCCGAACCCCACGGAGAAGTAGTCCACCCCCCCGCCGAACTCGTCGTGGATCCGCGCCAGTAGGCGCGAGCCGAGCCCGCGCCCGCGGACGGCGTGGTGGACCGCGATCCGGACGGTCCGAAGTCCGCGGGGCTCGGCGGCGGACTCGTCGCGCAGCTGGCTCGTGAGCACGTCCGGAACCATGTTCCCGCGGACGCGCTCGCCCTCGTACATCCCCGCCCGCGTGGCCGGGTCGAGCCCACCCTCCCGGGCGCACAGCGCGACGGCGACGACGCGGTCGCCGGCGACGAGCGCCCGCGCGAGGAGGTTGGGCGCGTCGAGCAGGCGCGCGAGGTCGTTCGGCTCCGTCCGGTAGTGGGCGGCCACGAGTAGTCCGAACGCCTCGCCCAGTAGGGTCTCGTTCGCGAGGAGTTCGTCGGGGGAGAGCGTCCGGTATCGGACGTCGTCGACGGTCGTCCCAGCGACCGCCTCCGGGACCGCCGGACGGGCGTCCAAGAGCAACGCGCGCGAGACCCACGACTCCACCGGATCGTCGCGGGCGTACCGGATCGGCTCGTCGAGCCGTACGTCCCGGACCGTGAACTCGCTCGCTGCGAGGTGGTCGCGGAATCGCACCGAGAAGCCACGACCGGCCCCCTCGTAGCCGTGGACCGTCGTACAGAACGCGACCGCGGGAGCCGTGAGGAACCGCTCCAGCAGTCGTACCGGGAGCGCCGCCGCCTCGTCGACGATGGCGCAGTCGGGACCCTCGGGAAGCTCGGCGGCGACCGCCGGCGTAGCGAACCGGACCCGGCCGCCGTTCGGGGCGTCGACGGTCCTCGACTCCTCGTCGTCCTCGGCGATCGCTTCCCCGTCGCCGGCCTCGGCGGTCGCTTCCCCGTCGCCGTCCTCCGCTACCCCGATTACTTCGCGAGCGCGGGCGAACACCTCCACAGCGTTGCGGAAGGCGGGGGCGGTGACCAACACGTCGTGTCCGTCGAGCGCGAGCGCGCCGGCGGCGAGCCCGGCGGCGCTCGACTTCCCGCGTCCGCGGTCAGATTCGACGACGACCGCCGACCCCGGCGTCGAAAGCGACTCCAGTGCGCGGACCGCGCGCGACTGGTCGGCGGTGAGACACGCCCCGTACACCGCCCCGGGAAACGTCGCCGTCGCCGGTCGCCCCGGCGGCGACCGCGACCGCGCAGTCGGCGGGTCGGTGAGCCCGTCCCGTTCGACCGTCATCCCCCCTCCGGCGCCTCCCGGCTCCGTCCCGTCCAGGTCGACGACGGCGATCCCCGGATGGGTCCGTATCGTCCCCACGAGCCGCCGGCGGAAGCGCCCCGTCACGTCCGCGAGCGCGAAGGGCGGAACCGCGAGCGACTCGTCGAAGCCGTCGCGCCGATCCGGCCATCCATCGAGCGGGGGCGTCACCAACACGAGCAGTCCGCCGCCGTCGACCGCGCCCGCCGCCCGCCCCAGCGCGTTCGGGACGAAGCGGTCGTGGCAGTCGAGGACGACGACCTCGCGCGTACGGCCGAGAAGCTCGTCCGCGCCCCGCGGGGCGACCCGCTCGAACCGAAACCCCTCGCGGGTGGAGACGAACGAGACGCCCCCCTCATCGACGTCGACCGCCCCGATCGCGTCGTATACTGCGTCGATGCCGCGGTCGCGGCCGCCGGCGAGCACGAGGAGCCGTCGCTGGTTCGCCCGCTCGGCCTCCCGTTTCAACGCTCTCGCCAGCTCCGCGATCATCCGGTAGCCCTTCTCGGTCGGCGGGGATGTGTGTTGTCTTCCGGACCGCGACGGGGAGCGACCGCCGTCGTTCCCGTCGAGGCGGGAAGCTTACGACGCCGGGGGCCCTCTCTCCGGGTATGTCCACGGTCACGCTCATCGGCTCGCGGCTCGCGGACACGGGCCGAGAGTTCGTCTACGAGGGGGAGTCGCCCGACTGTGCGGGGTGTCCCTATCGTAGCCAGTGTCTCAACCTTACGGTCGGGACGCGGTATCGGATCACGGGCGTGCGCGAGAACGCCCAGACGCTCGACTGTGCCGTCCACGACGCCGGCGTCCGCGCGGTCGAGGTCGAACCCGCGCCCGTCCCCGCGAACGTGCCGTCGAAGGGGGCGTACGCCGGGAGCCGGGCGTCGCTCGCGGGGCCGTGTCCCCACACCGAGTGTCCGAGCCACGAGTACTGCGTCCCCGACGGGGCGGACTTCGACGAGGAACGCCGGATCGAGCGGGTGCTCGGCGACCCGCCGCACGACTACTGCGCGCTCGACCGGGAGCTGACGCTCGTGGAGTTCAAAGCCGAAGAGGAGTGACGCCCGCTACAGCCCGACGACCGCGTCGAGCGTGATCCGGATCGCGCGCTCGACGTTGTCCTTCGCCTTCTCCGGGAGTTCGTCGTCGGAGTCCGCGCCCTTCTGGGTGCCCGCGACGAGGTTGCCGTCGACCGTACAGATCGCCCCCGCAGCGAGGCCCTTCCGACGGGCGAGCGAGAAGACGGTCGCGGCCTCCATCTCGATCGCGAGCAGGTTCGCCGCCTCCCAGTCGTCGACGAAGTCGTCGCTCTCGTTGTAGTAGGCGTCGTCCGAGACGATGGGGCCGACGTGGACCTCCTCGTCGTTCGCCTCCGCGCCGTCGACGAGCGCGGAGAGCACGTCGTAGTCCGGGACCGCGGGGTACACCGCCGACTCGTAGCGCTTGCTCGTCCCCTCTTCCTTGGCCGCGCCGGTCGCGACGACCATGTCGCCGACCTCCATGTCGGCCTGGAGCGCGCCGCAGGTGCCACACCGGACGAACGTCTCGACGCCGACTCGCGAGAGCTCCTCGACGGCGATGGCCGCCGAGGGACAGCCGATCCCGGTCGAACAGATCGTGAGGTCGACGCCCTCGTAGCTCGCGTTGACCACCTTGTACTCGCGGTTCTGCGCGACTACCTCACCGTCGTCACACAGGTCCGCGATCCGGTCGACGCGGCCGGGGTCGCCGGGAACGATCGCGGTCTCGTGGACGTCGCCCTCCTCCACCAGCAGGTGCGGCTGTTTCGCCATACGACCGTCTCCAGCCGCTGTCCGCAAAAACGACCCGGTCCTCGTCCCGTTTCTCCCCGCCGGTCGTTTCCTCCCCCGTCTTCCCGACGTTAGCGTCCGACGCTCCCGTCGATCCTCGCTCGAAACGGCTGACGACCGCCGGCCTCGAGATCGGAGTCGAGTTACGATCGGCTTAAATTCAACTTGCACCGAATTACAATAACCTCATGGCGGATCCGGTTCGGTATGGCTGCCCGCCGGGTCGTCGCTCTCTGGATCTCCGTGGCGGTGCTCCTCTCGATGTTCAGTGTGGGTGGTGTCGTCGTCGGTGAAGCGGCTTCCGCGGGCAACACCGTCGGTAACACCGCCGAATTCGAGGTAGGCGATGTCGATCTCTCCGAGGAGGTGATCGAACGAGGGGATACCGCGGAAGTGTCCGCCGACGTAGCGAACGTCGGCGACGCGGAAGGGACGTTTACCGCCGAGTTTCGGGCGGAAGGAGAGATCCGTGATCGCGAAGCGGTCACACTCCGGGGTGGCGACTCGACTGCGGTCACGCTGAGTACAGCGTTCGAGGAACCGGGGGAGTACGCGATCCGGTTCACCGACACGGACGCCGGTACGCTCACGGTTTCCGAGCCCGCCGAGTTCGACGTCTCGAACGCTCGACTGGCGGACGAGACCGTCCTCGAAGGGGAGACCGCAACGGTGTCCGCCGACGTGACGAACGTCGGCGACGCGGCGGGTACGTTTACCGCCGAACTCGAGGTCGCCGATAGCACGAAGGGAGGCGACCAGGAGACCGTCACCGTTGACCCCGGGGAGACTCGATCGGTCGACTTCGGCGAAACGTTCGACGAAGCGGGCGAGTACCGGATCGGCGTCAGTGGCGAACCCGCCGGTACCCTGACCGTCGAAGAATCGGCCGATCCGGAGGTAACGGACGCGGTCCTCCAGGACACGGAAATATCCGAAGGGGACTCCGTCGGCGTCCTCGTGACCCTCGAGAACGCCGGGGATCGAACCGGTGACCTCGACGTGGAACTCACCGCCGGCGGCTCGGTTCCCCTGACCGAGAACGTGCGCGTTCCACCCGGGGAGGACCAAACGACACTCGAGCCGACGTTCGACGAGGCGGGAGCGTACCGGGTCGCGGTCAACGGCGTCGATGCGGGAACGGTCCTCGTAGAGACGCCGGCGGATCCGGAGGTGACGGACGCCGTGGTGCCTGCCAACCCGGTTCTCGTGAACGAGTCGGTGGCGCTCACCGGTGTGGTCGAAAACGACGGCGACAGGGACGGCGAGATGGACGTCGAACTGGCGATCGATGGGAACGTGAGTGACAGCCGGACCGTTTCCGTCGCCGGCGGCGGATCGACGAACGCCTCGTTTACCGCCTCCTTCGACGAAGCCGGCGAACGCGACGTCTCGATCGACGGTGTCGACGCCGGGACTGTCGACGTGGAGACGCCGGCGGATACGCGGATAACGGGTGCGACTCTGGAACCGACCGAGACCGTCGAAGGTGGGTCGGTCCAGATCTCCGCGACGGTCGAGAACTCCGGGGATCGGGACGGCGAGATGGATGTCGAACTGGCGGTCGACGGGAACGTCACCGACGAACGGACCGTCCCCGTCGCCGGCGGCGGATCGACGAACGTCTCGATGAACGAGACCTTCGACGACAGCGGCGAGTACAACGTCTCGGTCAGTGGCACCAGCGCCGGTGTGTTGACCGTGGAAGCCGACGACGATACCCGCGGAGGAGGCTCCGGGTCGTCGGGGCCGTCGGGATCGTCCGATCCACCCGGGTCGTCGGGGCCGTCGGGATCGTCCGATCCACCCGGGTCGTCGGGGTCGTCGGGATCGTCTGAGCCGTCCGGGTCGTCGGGGTCATCGGGGTCGTCGGAGCCGTCCGGGTCGTCGGAGATTGGCGACGACGACGACGACCCGTCCGACGTCGAGCCGTCGTTGAACCGGACCGAAACGGCGGGCGAGATCACGGTCCGTATCGACGACGCCCGAAACGGGAGCGTCGTCGTTCCGGTCGATCTCTCCGGACCGTCGGAAACGGATCCCGATGTGTCGGTGTCCACTCTGGAGGTCCGTCCCGAGAGCGACCGGGGAGGGTTCCACGTGCGGGCCGTCCGTCCGACGGCCGACCCGGGCGACTTCCCGGCCGTCCCGCGTGGGGCTGTGCTCGCGTACGTCGATCTCGGGTCGAACCTCACCGCGAACGGAACGTCGGAGGCCACCCTGAACTTCGAACTCGACCCGACCGCGCTCCCCGACGGGATCGGGAACGACGACGTACAGGTCATGCGGTACGTCGACGGGGAATGGACCGGCGCCGGAGTAACCCACGAGGTCGACGGGAGCTCCCACGGCGTCGGACTCCCTGCTTTGACCCCGCTCGCCGTGGTCGCGATCGAGTCCGGGTCCGTCGAGATCGTGGACGCCGACGTCCCGGATTGGGTTCGCACCGGGTACGAGACCACGGTGAGCGCGACCGTCCGAAACCCCGGCGAGCGGGCGGTGACGCGGACGCTGGTCGTCGCGATAGACGGTGAGGCGGTCGCCGAACGCGACGTGTCGGTCGAAGCCGGGGAAACTGCCGATGTCGACATCGCCTTCGAGCCGACGGACGGTGGCACGGTCACGCTCGACGGCGTCGAGGTCGGCGAGCTCTCCGTCGGCGACAGCCGCGGCGACTCCGATCCTTCCCCGGACGGACCCGATTCGACGGACGATATCCCCGGCTTCGGTCCGATCACGGCGGTCGTCGCGCTCCTGGCGACAGCGCTGGCCGTTCGGGTCGGACGCTCTGACCCGCCGAGAACGATTTGATATCGTGGTATTCGATTTACGATGCGTCCTCAGCGGTCGCCGAAGTGGGCGAGACGTCGTCGTAGCACGGTCGAGAACAGCTCGCGCCATGCGTTATCGGAGGTGAGACGCGGTCGCGGGAATTTATAACCGTTGGCGACCCAGAGACGGCAATGAGTTTCAGTCACGACCGTCGGGGCCAGTCGGTCGTGGTGGGGACGGTGATCCTCTTCGGCTTCCTGATCCTCGCGATGGCGACGTATCAGGTCCAGTTCGTGCCGACGGAGAACCAGGAGATCGAGTTCGAACACAGCCAGCAGGTCGAGGGCGACTTTTTGGACCTGCGAAACGCGATACTTCAGGCCGGCTCGACCGGGTCCGCACAGTCGAAACGGGTGCGGCTCGGAACGCGGTATCCACAGCGGACGTTCTTTCTGAACCCGCCACCCTCCTCCGGGTCGCTTCAGACGACGGAATCGAAAGAGATCCGGATCGAGAACGTGAGCGTGGAGGATGGAGGGAACGCTGAGGCGTACTGGGAAAACAACGACCTCACGTTCAACACGAGTTCGCTACAGTACCGACCGAACTACAATGAGTACCGCGGCGCTCCACGGTTGACGTACGAACACTCCGCGATCGCCGGGGAGTTCGATAACGGGGCCGTTCTCCTGCGGTCGGACCCGACAGTCGTCCGTGGTGAGTCGGGAACGGACCCACGGATCTCGTTGACCGTTTTAACCGGGGATATCTCCGATAACGGTGTCGATGCTCGAAACGTCGACGTTTCGCCCGTTTCACAGGGACGCGGAAGCGTTCGGCTCGCTCCCGACTCCGGTGACTCACGGATCGTCTTACCGACGGCGGTGGAAAACGAGACCGCCCTCGCCGAGCGATGGAACCGGACGACCGATGCCACGGTAACGGTTCACGGCGAGGACCGGATCCAGGTCGCCCTCGAGGGGAACTATTCGCTGTCCCTCTCGGAGGTCTCGATCGACGGTGATGGGGCGACGGAACCGGCGTACCTCGTGCCGGTTACGGGTAACGGAACCGTCGGTCAGAGCGTCGGTGTCGAGGTGCGAGACACGTATAACAACCCCGTTGCGGATGCGGAGGTGTCCTTCGACGGTACCACCGGAGAGACGAACGACGACGGACGGGTATTCTTCGAACCGGACGCTCCCGATGACTACAGCGCGACGATCAACGGTGGGGGCGAGTCCTACGAGTCCGTTCCGTTCAGTGTGACGGAAGCGGGCAGTAGCGGTAGTACGAACCGAACGTTCAGTACACAGTGGGAGTCGGACTCCGCGACCGTGGTAGCGAACGGCGATCGAGATCTGAACGTGAGTGTGTCCGATCGAAGCGGGAATCCGATCGCGAACGCGACGATCGATTACTCGATCACTCCGCAGTCTCCCGACGGTTCCTTGTCGAAATGGAACCAGTCCGTCCACGACGGAAAAGATAACGTCACGTTCGAAGCAGGGAACGCTCAGGAAGGTGAATCGTTCGACGTTTTTGCGTCCGCCGGGGACGACGTCGACACGGCAAGCGTGACGGTCATCGACGGGAGCGTCGATCTACAGGACACCATCTCTGAAAACGACACTGAATTCACTATTGATCACGGTCTCACAAACCTCGATTCAGGATTCCTCGTCGTCGAGAACGAAGACACAGGTGTAAATGAGATGTACAACATCAGCGACGGTACGAGCACCACCGACGTCGACGACATCGGTGGTATTAGCGGTGGCGACACGATCAACGCCACGCTGTACGAAGACGATTCGAGACGGGTACAGCTAGACAGCGACACGACGACCGTTGAGGATCCGGATCCGAACTTCACGGTCGATATCACCAACGTCAACGATCCGGTCACCGAGGGTGAGGATCTCAACGTCGACTACACGGTGGAGAACACCGGTGACGAAACCGACACACAGACGATCGAACTGCTCGACTTCGACGGCCAAGTCGTCGATTCGTTCGAAGTTACGCTTGACGGGGGAGAAACCACGTCAGGTACGCTCACGTGGGCGACGACATCCGGTGACGCTGGGACTGACGATATTACGGTTCGCTCTGACGACGATACCGAAACCCAAACCGTAACTATCGACCCGTCGATGGCCAACTCCGTGTCGACAACAGGTTCTCCCAGTGGATCCAATATTGCTGGAGGACCCGATGGTGGTGGCAGTCGAATCGCGTTCGACATAACTGCCGATAGTGAGGTCACACTTACTGGATTCTCTGTGACCACGGATATCGGTAGCTTCACCAACGACGGGAGTACCGTGGGTGGCGATGAACCACCGACTACATTCTCTGGTCAGGTTACGATCGACCTCGCTAGATTCAGCACAAATAATATTCAAAACTCTCTTGAAGAGGAGTTCGTCGATCCGGACACCGGGAATCCGGATATCGTCGTTACCTTGGAGTTCGACGATGGCTCGGTCTTAGAAATCGGAATCACCTGATCCGATCTACTGGAGCACGAAGGTGCGGTAGAATCTTGTTCCTGATGATTCGACGCAGGTTTGATCGGTCACAATCATCTCGATCGTTGTTACCGAGCCTGTCGATCTAGTCTTTTTTCCACGATCGACGTAATCCGCATCGACACACACACATATGCCCACTCTCTGAACGGTCGTCCATGACCGCAGTGGGGATCGACGCCATCGAGATCCGATCCGGAAAACTCAAACTCGACTTACCGAACACCTTCGCCCCGGAGAAGGGCGACGACCCGGAGAAGTACACGAAGGGGCTCGGGCTCACGAACTCCTCGTTCCCGGACGTCTACGAGGACATCGTCACCATGGGCGCGAATGCGGCCGGTGTTCAGCGACGGACCCACGCCACACCGAACACGGCAACCCAGGGCGACTCCTTCGATCTCAATGTGACCGTCGACAACATCGGTCGTGGTGGACGGACATCGTGAACGCGACGTGGGCGGATGAGCAAGGGAACAGTAGAAATTTTATTCCTATTAATCATCGAGATGGCGGTTCGGAATGCTGATGGGGGTTCCCGGACCTGCACCGGCACGATCGAGAATCAAGGTGGTTGCCTTGTTTGAGCGAGATACGGTGTAGTATCAATTGAAACTCTCGTCCTCTGTCGGATCTATACGACACGAAGTACTCCCTCAACCTCTCACCGACTCAATCTGATACCTCTCGAAACCGCTCGATCAAGTGACCGAACTCCTCCGTATCCTCGAGTTCGTCGTAGTCGTCGTCGGCACCGACCAACAACACCACCTCACTTTTCCCGGCGTCTTCCTCCTTGGCGGCTGCGAGGGCGTACGCATCCCCGAGTGAGAGGGTGTATTCCGTTTTCAGATCCGACGCGCGCTTCCACACGTCGTCGATCCCGTACGTAACGACGCCCATCCGTTCGAGATGGGCGATGTGGGCGTCCGCTCGCTCCGCAGAGCGCAGACGGGCCGCCACGTACCGGAACTCCGCGAGATTGACGGTCGTGACGTACCCGTTGACATCACCGTTGTACACGTCATCCAACACGTCCTCCACGGCGTCCGCGCCGGGCTCGTCGAAGGCGAAGGCGACGAGCGCTTCGGCGTCGAACAGGACCTTCATTCGCCGCTCTCGTTGATCTCGTGGCTCTCGTCCAACTCTCGTTTGTCCCGCTCTCGATCCTCACGGAGAAGTTCGGTTGCCGACTTCTCGTCCTTCGCCGCGGGCGTCGCGAGTTCGCCCCGAATCTCTGACGGACGTCTCACCGGACGGATCACGACCTCCCCGTCCTCGTTCTCGATGAACCGAACTCTCCCTGGCGTGTCGATGTGGAGTTTCTCCCTGAACTCCTTGGGGATCGTTGCCTGACCCTTGCTCGTGACGGTCACAGTGGCCCCGTCTTCGGCGTGGCTCATACATTATGAGTGGGTATTATGCTACTTGAATATTCGTATTACTTTTTTAGAGTAATACTCACGAAACAGTCTGAGTAACTATGAGACGTATGAATGACAGCGATGGTTCGACTGGTTTCCACGATCGACGTAATCCGCATCGACACACACATATGCCCACTCTCTGAACGGTCGTCCATGACCGCAGTGGGGATCGACGCCATCGAGATCCGATCCGGAAAACTCAAACTCGACTTACCGAACACCTTCGCCCCGGAGAAGGGCGACGACCCGGAGAAGTACACGAAGGGGCTCGGGCTCACGAACTCCTCGTTCCCGGAC
>NZ_QMIM01000039.1 GCF_003287355.1 Halorubrum sp. 48-1-W | reverse complement strand
TGAGTCCCACCCGAACCGCAACCGCCCCGCACCTCACGCCTCCCCAGCCTCGTCGACCGGCCGGAGCGAAGCGGAGGCCGGTCGACTCCACCGGAAATCGGAGATTTCCGAGCAGTCGGCGCGAAGCGCCGACGACCTCGCGGGCGGTTCGCGGGTGCTATCGCACCCGCTCACCGGCGCGCCACCGCACGGCGACGTCGAGACGTCTCTCACCTCGGACCAGCGTCCGTGACCGAAGCAACGTTCAAGCCCGCCCGCCGCCAACGTCCGACGAATGCGGCTCGACGAGTACCTCGAGTTCGAGACGAACGAGCGCGCCGAGCGCCGTCGGCTCGCCCGCGAGAAGGACTACGGGATACTCGACCACCTCGACTCCTTCGAGCGACGGTTCGACGCGGAGGTATCCGACGACGCGGTCGTCGGCAGCGTCTCTCCCTCCATCTTCGTCGGGCGCTCGGACTACCCGACCGTCTCGACTGGGTTGCTCTCGCCGGTCGGCCGCGAGGAGCGCGCAGGCCGCTTCCGGACCTCCGGCGCGTGGTACGACGAGGGCGTCTCGATCGCGGACGTCTTCGAACGCCGGACCAGCCTGCTCAACGCCAACCGCGGCGTTGACGTAACCGACGTCGGAAGCGGGGGCGGACGCGGCGGACCCGGGACCGTCAGCTCCGGGACCGACACAGCGAGCGTCCACGACGCGTGGGACGGCTGGCTCGGCGTCCAACGCGAGGTGGCGATCGCGGACCGCCCCGTCGACGTCGAGATCGGCCTCGACGGCACGCCGGACCTCGACTTCGAGGTCGGCCTCGAGGACGTGAAGACGCCGACCGGACCGCGGGCGGCGGCACGGGACGCGTCGCTCGGCGAGAACCCGCACGTCCCGCGCCCGGTGAAGAAGACCCTGGAGGACGACGACTGGCGCGCGGAGGGGGCGATGACGTACCTCTACCGCCGGGGCTTCGACGTGTACGAGGTCAACACGATCCTCTCCGCGGGCGCGCTCGGGCGTGGAGAGGACCGTCGGCTCGTGCCGACCCGCTGGTCGATCACCGCCGTCGACGACACGATCGGCGCGTACCTCCGCGGGTCGATCCGGGACGATCCGACGATCGACTCCATCGAGGTCCACCGAAACGAGTACCTCGGGAACGCGTTCTGGGTCGTTCTCGTCCCCGGACACTGGGAGTACGAGCTGGTCGAGCTGAAGGCGCCCGGCTCGATCTGGAACCCCGACCCCGACGCCGGCGTCTACCTCGCAGCCGCGAGCGAGGGACGCGAGGGACGGACGGGGTACGTCGAGGAGACCGCGGGCGCGTACTACGCTGCCCGCCTCGGCGTCCTCGAACACCTCCACGACCGCGGCCGGCAGGCGAAGGTCCTCGTCTGCCGGCACGTCTCCGACGACTACTGGGGGCCCGTCGGCGTCTGGCAGGTGCGCGAGGCCGTCCGGAACGCCTTCGAGGGCGAACACGGGACGGCGGAGACGTTCGGCGAGGCGGTCCGGGGCGTCACGGCGCACCTGCCCATCTCGCTCGGTCGCCTCCGGCGGAAGTCGACGATGACAGCCGGGCTCCAGGCGAACCTCGCGGACTTCGCCGGTCGGGACGACTGAGCGCTCGAGCGGGACGGGAGACCGAGCGGACGCGGCGAGGACGTTCGCTGTGGGGGCGCGCGACCCCGCCGATCCGACGGTCCGCCCCGAGGGTTTTTGTCCTATCGTGATGAGCGTCCGACATGCTCGCTGCCCTCCCCGCGCAGTTCGGCGTCCCGGGCGGTCCGGAACTCGTGATCGTCGCGTTGGTGCTGTTGTTGCTCACTGCTCCCGTCGCGCTCGGCGTCGTGGCCCTGGTTCTCCTCCTCCGTCGTCGGTCGGCGCTCGAAGAGCGGATCGCAGCGCTGGAATCCGACGTGGATCGACTCCGAGAGCGCGTCGAAAACGGACGCTAACGCCCGGATATGGGGTGACTCGAGGACGAACGGAGGTACCCCGGAACCGAGCGGACACTGAGCTGTCGGTATCGCCGCCGCAGGTCCTCAGTCCTCGAGCCGCTCGAAGACCTCGCCGACCATCTCGCCGGTGTCCTCGATTATCGCGTCCATCTCCGCGTCGTCGCTCGGGAGGCCGAGCAGTCGCGCGATCCGCATGATCGAGACGTGGTGAACGGCCTGTTTCCCCGGTTCGACCTGCTCTATCACCATGTTACACGGGAACAGCGAGCCGATCCGGCCGTCGGTGGCGTCGAGCGCGCGGTCGGCCACCGCGGGGTTACACGCGCCGAGGACGTAGTAGGGGTCGCGGTCGGCGTCGACCTTCTCGTTCAGCATCTCCGAGGGGGAGAACTCGACGGGGAAGCCGAAGCCGGCGTCGGTACAGACCTCGCGGACGTGCTCGATCGCCGTCTCGTGGTCCATCTCGAGGGTCGTGCGTTCCTCGCCGAAGTCGTCGCCGTCCAGGTCGTCCGGATCGAACGGGAGCGTCATGGGTCACCGTCGGACCGGAGCGAACAAAAGGGTGTGTGTCGAGTCGTCCGGCCGGCTCGGTCGGGTGGCTACTCGAACCCGCCTACTCTGTGGCGACCGGGCCGCTCCCGACCACGTCCTCGACCGCCTGCTGGAACTCGGCACGGCTCTCGAAGAGCGGGACTCCGGACTCCTCGAGGACGGCGTCCAGGCTCGTCGGGCCGTCGGGGGTTCGGACGGTCGCGTCGCCCTCCTGGGCGCGCACGTCGCTTCGCGTCGCGGGCCACGTGAGCCGGGAGGCGACGCGAGCGATCGGCTCGCCCGCGACGTCGGGGCCGTCGCCGAGTTCGACGGCGGGTTCGGCGTCCCCTTCCGTTTCGTCGGTCTCCTCGTCGCTTTCGCTCATGGCTCGCGATTCCGGTCGGCCGGTGGTAACGGTTTCGGTCCGGGCCGTCGTCCGGAATGGTGACAGCGATACCGGAATTATTTGGTGGTGTCGTTATCTCTTAGCCTCTCTACCGACCTGTGGGGTCACGCACACGATTCCCGCTCGACGCGTCGCGGTTTCGGTGACCACGGCGTGCCGGGTTCCACCTTCCGTTTTCGTCGCCCGGGTTCCGTTTTCGTCGCCCGGGTTCCGTTTTCGTCGCCCGGGTTCCACGTTCCGTTCCCGTCACCGCATCACCGCCAGCCCCGATCCGTCGTGTTCAACCGCTCTACACCCTCGGTCGTGACGATCACCAGGTCCTCGATCCGACAGCCGAACCGCCCGTCGAGGTAGACGCCGGGCTCCACGGAGAAGACCATCCCGGACTCCAGTTCGCGGTCGTTGCCCGCCACGACGTACGGCTCCTCGTGGACGTCGAGCCCGACCCCGTGGCCGGTCCGATGGACGAACGCGTCGCCGTATCCCGCCGCCTCGATGACCGAGCGGGCGGCCCGGTCGACGGCGGCAGCGGTGACGCCCGGCTCGACCGCGTCGACCGCGGCCGCCCCCGCCTCCCGGACGACCGCGTGGACCTTCTCGTACTCCTCGGGCGGATCGCCCGCGAACACGAGCGTCCGCGTCTGGTCGGAGGGATAGCCGTCGACGCGCGTCCCGAAGTCGAGGACGACCGGGTCGCCGGCGCGGACCTCCCGGTCACCGTGGCCGTGGTGCGGTTTCGCGCCGTTCGGGCCCGCGCCCACGATCGTCTCGAAGGCCGTCCCCTCGCCGCCGTGCGCTGTCAGCCGGTCGGCGATCCACCCTGCCAGCTCGCGTTCGGTCATGCCGACCGCGTCGGAGCCGAGCTCTCGGAGGTCGTCCACGGTCGCGTCCGCGGCCGCGGCCGCCGCCCGCAACGCGGCCAGCTCCGTCCCGTCCTTGCGGACCCGGAGGTCCGCGAGCGCCTCGCTGGCGAGTCCCCACTCCGCGCCCGGCGCGACCGCCCGGAGGTCCTGGGTGAACCGCGCCCACATCGCGTCGTCGACGAGGAGGCGTCCGTCGCGGAGGCCGTGTGCCTCGAGGAGGTCCCGGGTCGCGGCTCGTGGGTCGTCGCCGTCCGCCCAGGTCCGCACGTCGGCAACGCTCGTCTCCTCGCGAAGCTGGGTCCCGTACAGCGCCGGAACGAGCAGGCTCGGCTCCCCCTCGGCGGGGACGACGAGCAGGAAGTGACGCTCGCTCGGTTCGGCCTGGAACCCGGTGAGATACCGGAGGTTCCGGCTCGGGAAACAGACCAGCGCGTCGGCCCCGATCGCCCGGAGTTGCTCTCGCGCCCGGCCGCGGCGGGCCCTGTAGGCGTCGTCGGTCATACACACCCTCCGTCCGGCGCGAGCTTATAAATCAGGGTGTGACTACCGTCCCATCAAGCGGGTCGTAACTATAGGGATATCTCCCCTCACACGAGACATGGCGACCGATCACTCCACGCCGTTCGACTTCGACGGCGAGACCGATCCCGCTCCCTCGACGTTCCGCTGTCCCGACTGTGGCGAAACGGTTCGGTCGACGTCGGTACCGTACGACGCCCTCGGCTACGCGGTCTGTCCCGCCTGTTCGTACTCGGACGGCCCCGAAGGCGTCGTCGACGCCTGAGCCGTCCGGCCCGGGTCGGATCGCGTCGTTTTAGCCCGCGGCGTTCCCCGTTTCCGTATGACCTGGTCCCTGAGGCGGGAGGACGCGACGATCACGGAGTGGGAACGGTCGGACGGGTACGCCACGGTCCGGCTCCGCGAGCGCGGCGACGGCCGGTTCGTCGTGCGCCTCGACGTGATGGAACAGGCCGTCGACGCCCGCGCGTACGATCGGGTCCTCTTCGACGAGCGCGATGCGGCAGAAGAGCGGGCTGGAGTCTGGCGCGAGGAACACGACCTCGACGACTGACCGTCGCAGTCGCCTCGTGATTGATCGCTGTTTTCAGTTGATCGCCGGGAGTCCACATTAAAACCCCATCACCAGAAATCTCCGATTTCTGGTTAGCAGTCAGAAGCGCCGCTTCTGACGACATTGCCGGACTACGTCCGGCAGGCAACCAGAACGTGACACGTTCTGGTCACACCCTCAACGAGTGAACCGCGTATGCGGTGAGCGAAGTAGGGTGGGGTCGTTTACGGCATCTCAACGTCGTCGTCGAGGAACGCCTGGCACTCGACGGTCCGGCCGTCGGGGTCCGTGGCGAAGAACTGGTAGATGCCGTACTTTTCGCTCTCGTGTGGCTCCTCGCGGACCGCGTCGTCGAGGCGGTCGTGGGCGTCGTCGACGCCCTCGCGGTCGGGGTGGACGACCGTCACGATCCCGCAGTCGTCGGTTCGGTCCCGGTCACAGAACCCGACGAGGAGGTTGCCGTGACGGAGTATCGTACAGTCGGGCTGTTCGAGCCACACGTCCATCCCCAGCCGTTCGCGATAGAACTCGACGACTGCGTCGTGGTTCTCCGTCGCGTAGAAGACGATCCCTGCCATCGTCCGAGCGCGCGTGCCGAGACGACTTAAGCGCACCCCCGCGTGGGGTACGCGACCCCCCGCGTGGCCGCGACCGATCGGCGCGGATCGGGGGGTGCCGGATCGCGAGGTGCGCGCCGGATCGACCCGACCTGACCGTTTCGGGAACCCCCGGCGCCCGAGCCACGTCCGGAACGCGCCGATCGCGGCCGTTGGCGTCCCGAGAACGCGAGGACGACCACCCACTCGCCGGTCCCTACCGCTCCGGGTGGGTCGGCGCGTCGAACCCGCCGCGGACGAGTGGCTTCGCGACGTGTCTGCGCGCGCTCGGCGGGACCTCGTACCACCCGAGTTCGAGGTCCCGGTCGACCGTCACCTCGACCTTTCCGGGCGCAGACGTCCCGCAGTCGCGACAGCGATACCCCTGGCCCTGTCCCGCCGACGACATCGTTCGCCCGCACTCGGGACAGGTCGGCGTCGTCGGCTCGGTTCGCACGAGGTCGCGGACCGCGAACTTCTCGAGTTTCAGGGTCCCTTTCGGCGCCGGTTCCCCCTCGCGGACCTCGTGTTCGCCACACAGCGTCACGCGGTCGCCCGGGCGGAGCGCGCGCACGCGATCACGGAACCGGCCGGTCGGCGCGAACGCGACGGCCCTGAGGGCCGGGTCGGCGTCCGTCACGTCCGGGTCGGCGTCCGTCACGTCCGGGTCGGCGTCCGTCACGTCGTGGTCTGCTGTGTCGGCTACCGGGACGTGGACGTGTCCGCCCCGCTTCGTCTCCGGCTCGTCCGCGACGACGCCCGTCACGCGATAGCCAGCGCCGTCGCGGAGGTCGCCGAGGGTCCCGTCCGCGAGGTGGGCGTCGGTCCCCTGGTTCGTCAGGAACGTCGCAGCGCGCTCGACGGGTTCGCTCCCGATCGCCTCCGCGACCCGCCGACAGGCGGCAGCGTCGTCGCCGCGGATCCCGTGGAGGATCGGCCCCGGCGCGTTCGGGACGCAGACGACCTCGCCGGTCCCGCGGTCGACCGTGTCCCAGACGGTCGGATATCCCGCGTTCGCGGCCGCGAAGACGCTCTCGGCGTCGACCTCGCGGGGGGTTCCACACCGGTCCAGCTCGCGGTAGGAGATCCGCTCGAACGTCCACTCGTCGTGGACGGCGGGGGCGCCGATCGCGGCGAGCGCGCCGATCCGCCCGCGACCCGGCGTCCCCTCGCCGTCCGCGCCGCCGACGCCGAAGCTGGCGTGGCGGAAGCCGTGG
The DNA here is from genome assembly GCF_003287355.1 of Halorubrum sp. 48-1-W. Lineage (GTDB taxonomy): Archaea > Halobacteriota > Halobacteria > Halobacteriales > Haloferacaceae > Halorubrum. The sequence goes on along the minus strand of NZ_QMIM01000039.1, from coordinate 33,971 downwards.
CGGTCCGCGATCGCTTCGGCCTCCGCGAGCCCCAGCCGTTCGCGGAGCGCTCGGCGGGCGAACGCCCCCACGTCGTCGGGGAGCCGTTCCGAGGCGTCGACGAACGGGTCGCCGTCTCCTTCGTCGATGTCTCGACCGCCAACGTCGATGTCGGCCACCACGACGCCCGGGGAGGTCCGCGGGTCGTCGGCGGCGGCGAACTCCCGGACGGTCTCGGCCGCGAGCCGGAACGTCGCGTCGGCGTCGACGCCCGCGACGTGGAGCGCGACCGCGGCGTTCCCCCGCGTCTTGTGTTTCACCGCGGGATTGAGCCGCACGAGTAGCCGACGCGACACCCGCCCGCCCGCTGCCTCGAGCCGCTCGCCGAGCCGGACGCCGACGTAGGTCGTACACATGCCGCGGTCCCGTGAGTCGGTGTCGTCGACGGCGACGATCGGCATGGCCGGAGTTTCGCGTCGGCGAACAAGCCGGTTTCGACCGTCGATCGTCCCCCGGTCAAACCGGCGAGAACTCCTATATAATCGTACCGTCCGCCGGATGTCGGAAAAACGCAAGGTGGCGCGGGTATCGACGAACCCGGTCGACACAACGTATATATGTTCCGAGCCGCTTATCTCGAGTATGTCCCGGACTGCGCTGATCGAGAACGTCACCGCGATGCTGGAGGACGCGGGGTTCCTCGTCAGCGACCGGTGTGCGGTCCGGCCCAAGAGCTTCGACGTGGCCATCCGGCGCGGCGAGGACCTCCTGCTTTTGAAGATCCTCGGCAACGTCGACGCGCTCGATGCGGCGACCGGCGCGGAGATGCGGCGGCTCGGCGAGTACCTCGACGCCACGCCGATGGTGATCGGGATCCGGACCCGCGACGAGGAGCTGAAGCCGGGCGTCGTCTACTTCAGACACGGCGTGCCGGTGATCAACCCGGACACCGCCTACGAGCTGTTCATCGAGGGGATGCCCCCGCTCATCTACGCGGCCCCCGGCGGGCTCTACGTCAGTCTCGACGGCGACCTCCTGGCGGACGAACGCGAGGAACGCGGCTGGTCGCTCGGCCGGCTCGCGACGGAACTCGGCGTCTCCCGGCGGACCGTCTCGAAGTACGAGGACGGGATGAACGCCTCCATCGAGGTCGCGATCCAGCTCGAAGAGCTGTTCGACGAGCCGTTCTCCAGCCCCGTGGACGTCCTGGAGGGGGCCGACGGCGTCCGCGACGCGGACCCGACCCCGTCCGCGCCCGACGCGGACCCGGACGACGAGCACGTCGTTCACGTGCTCACGACCGCGGGATTCACCGTCCATCCCACCGCCCGCGCGCCGTTCAAGGCCGTCTCCGAGGACGACGACGACCCCGTGATGCGGTTGCTCACCGGCCACTCGGCGTTCACCCCGGCTGCGAAGAAGCGCGCGCGGATCATGTCCTCCATCGGCGAGGTCGCCCACACCCGGTCGGTGTACTTCACCGAGGAGTCCGAGGACCGGGAGTCCGTCGACGGTACCGCGCTCGTCTCCTGTGAGGAGATCGAGGACGTCAGCGACCCCGAGGCGCTCCGCGAGCTGATCCGCGACCGCGCGGAAGCCCCCTCGGAAGCGTAGGCGACCGCGGCGCGGTCGACCGGCCGTCAGCGGCCGAACAGCCGGCTGAAGAACCCGCCCTTTTTGCCGTCGTCGTCCTCGCCGTCCCCTCCGTCTCCCTCGTCCTCGTCGTCCTCTCCGTCGCTTCCCTCCCGGTCATCGTCGCTCGCGCCAGTGAGCGCGGTGTCCATCGTTCCGGTGTCGTCGGCATCCGTCGTTCCGGTGTCGTCGGCATCCGTCGTTCCGGTGTCGTCGTCGCGGAACGGAATGCTCCCCGCGAGGTCCTCGTCGCCGTCGGCGTCCTTCGGGCCGTCGGTACCCGTCCCGTCGTCGGCAGTCTCCACGTCGTCGCCGCCAGCATCCCCCGCGTCGTCCACGTCCGGCTCGACGTTCCCGTCGGCGTCGGGGCCCGGCTCCGCCTCCTCGATCAGTTCGGCCCCCTCGTCGCCGGCGCATTCGGCATCTTCGGCGTCCTCGACGTCTTCGGCGTCTTCGATATCTTCCGCACCTTCAGTGGCCTCGGAATCTCCGGCGTCTCCTTCGGTCTCCGCGTCCGGTTCCGCATCGACTTCCGCGTCGGGTTCCGCATCGCCTTCCGTCTCCGCGTCGGGTTCCGCATCGCCTTCCGTCTCCGCGTCCGGGTCCGATCGCGTCCCCGTCGCGTTCGGTTCCGGGACGTCGAACCCCGTCAGGGTCCGGGCCAGTTCGCGGTACGCCCGGCTCGCCGGAGCCTCCGGATCGAAGGTCGTCAGGGGCTCTCCGGCTGTGGTCGCCCGAGCCACCGTCGGGTCCTCGGGGATCCGCGCGAGCACCGTCGTCGCGAGTATCTCGTCGACGATGTCGACGGCCGGGTCGTCCGGCTCCGCCGTCCCGTCGACCTCGCCCGGACCGTCGGATTCGTCCTCGGCGCCGCCGACGCGGGTGATCGCCGCGCCCGCGACGGTGCCGCCGATCCGCTCCGCGAGCTGTCGGGTCTTCTCCGTGTCGCCGAGCGCGCTCCGGTCGGGCGTGGAGACGAGGAGCGTCTCGTCGGCCAGCCCGACGGGAAGCGTCGAGTCGTGTGAGAGCCCCGCGCCCGAATCGAGGAACACGTACTCGGCGTCCGCGAACGCCTCGACGACCCCGGCGAGTTCGGTGGGATCGGCGGCAGCGTACGCGTCGAGGTCCGGGTCCCCCGGGACGACCCGCAGCCCGGCGGGACCGTCGTGGACGGCCTCGTCCGGGTCCGCGCGCCCGGCGAGCACGTCGTGGATCGTCGTCTCGCCGGGGACCATCCCCAGCGCGTCGGCGAGGTTCGCCATGCCCACGTCGGCGTCGATGGCGACGACGTCGGCACCCGTTTCCGCGAGGACCGTCGCTATCGCCGCGGTCGTGGTGGTCTTCCCGACGCCACCCTTCGCCGACGCGACCGCATACACCGTTGCCATACCGTCAGGGTCCGGCGACTGGTACTTAAATGTAGGCCGCGAGACGGGGGATCACCCGTTCCACCGCGTTCGCCGTTCTCCGCCGGTTCGTCGAGCGGTTCCGCAAACACCTTATACGTCGCTCGTGGACGTCTACGCGATCAGTAGAATGGCGAGACCAGAGGTGCTCGACCGGATCAAGGAGGCTGAAACGGAGGCGGACGAGATCATCGCGGAGGCGGAATCGGACGCCGACGAGCGCCTCGCCGAGGCCAGATCGCGCGCGGACGAGATCCGCGCCGAGGCCGAGGAGGAGGCGGCGGCCGAGGCCGACGCCCGGCTGGAGTCCGCCCGCGAGGAGCTCGAGGAACGCCGCGAGGAGATCCTCGCCGAGGGACGCGAGGACCGCGAAGCGCTCGAATCGACCGCCCGCGAGCGGATCGATGACGCCGTCGACTACGCGGTCGAACGGTTCGAGGAGGCGGTGAACGGGCAGACGACGGGGGAATGAATGGCGCTTAGACCGGAGCGAATGAGCAGGGTGTCGGTGACGGGCTCGAAGCGCGTCATCGACGAGGTGATCGAGGCGGCCTACGACCACCACTCGCTTCACGTCACCGACTACGACGACCGCTACGAGGGGTTCGAACCCGGCACGTCGCTTGAGGGTGCCGAGGACGTCAACGAACAGCTCGTCACGGTCCGCTCGCTCGAGAGCATCCTCGACGTCGACGAGGACGACGCCGACGGACCGGGAAAACTCCCCGACGACGCCCTCACAGCCGAGCTCGATCGGACCCGCGAGCGCGTCAACGAACTCAACGACCGGCGCGACGAGCTCAGAGCGGAGATACGCGACCGCCAGGAGGAGATCGACCGGATGGAGCCGTTCGCCGAGCTCGGTATCGAGCTCGACCTCCTCGGCGGGTACGACTCGCTCGAGGTCGTCGTCGGCGAGGCGAAACCCGACGCCGTCGAGGCGGCGCTCGCGTCGGCCGACGGGATCGGCGCCTTCGAGGTCTTCTCGGGCGGGAACGTCGTGGCCGCGTTCGCCGTGCCCGCCGAGGGTGCGGAGTCGGGGGTTCTCCAGGACGCGCTCGTCGGCGTCGACGTCGCGTTCCTCGAGGTGCCCGACGCGGACGCGAGCCCGGCCGACTACGTCGCCGAGCTCGAGGGTGAGCGGGTGGACCTCGAGGAGGACCTCGACGCGGTCGACGCCGAGCTCGAGGAGGTGAAAGCCGAGGCTGCGGGGTTCCTCCTGCGCGCCGAAGAGCAGCTCACCATCGAGGCACAGAAGAAGCAGGCGCCGATCTCCTTTGCGACCACCGAGAACGCGTTCATCGCGGAGGGGTGGATCCCGACCGCGACGGTCGCGGACTTCGAGGCGGTCGTCGCCGACGCCGTCGGCGACCACGCCGAGGTCGAGGAGCTCGAACGCGCCTCCTTCACGCCGGACGGCGACCACCACACCGAGGCGGTCGCGGACGGCGGCTCCTCGGACAACACGGCTGGCGGGGGGACGACCGCCCCGGACGTCGGGGACGACGCCGATCGCGAGGCGGCCACCGACGGCGGCCACGCGACCCACGGGAGCGACGAGCCACCGGTCGTCCAGGACAACGGGGGGGCGGCCGGACCGTTCGAGCTACTCGTCCAGGGCTTCGGCCGGCCGAAGTACTCCGAGTTCGACCCGACGCTTCTCGTCTTCCTCACGTTCCCGGCGATGTTCGGGTTCATGATCGGGGACGTCGGGTACGGCGTGCTGTACGCCGCTATCGGCTACTTCATGTATTCGAACTACGAGGGCGCCTTCCGGGAGCTGGGTGCGGTCGCACTGTGGGCCGGCGGCTTCACGATCCTGTTCGGGATCTACTTCGGGATCGACGTGTTCGGCTACCACGCCTACCAGCTACTCGGCATCCACTGGCCGGTCGCCGGGAAGGGACTCTCCCCGGCCGACCTCAACTGGGCGCTGGCGTTCCTCGTCGTCAGCGTGCTGTTCGGGTTGCTTCACCTGAACATCGGGTACGTGCTCTCGTTCGTGAGCAACTACGAGCAGCACGACCTGAAGCACGCGATGTACGAGGGCGGCTCGTGGCTGTTGCTGCTCAACGGCGCGTGGATCTGGATCTTCAGCCAGCACGTTCCCGGCCCGAAGCCGGACTTCCTGTTCGAGTCGGTCTCGATACTGACGCTCGGTGCCGTCTCGTTCGCCGGGTTCCCGGTCGCCGTCGGGATCGCCGGCCTCGTGGCCGCCGGGCTCGGGGCCGTCCTGCTCGCGATCGGGGAACCCGCCGAGCTCGCCGAGGTGCTCTCGCCGATCGTCAACGTCATTTCGTACGCCCGGATCATGGCGGTCCTGCTCGCGAAGGGTGGGATGGCGCTCGCCGTGAACCTGCTCGCGTTCGGCGCGTACATCGGCGACGAAGGGGCGGGGAGCTTCCACTTCATCTTCACGCCCGAGTACCTCGCGTACATTCAGGAGAACTCCGTCGCGAACGGCGGCGAGTACGAACTCGTCTTCGCGGGGCTGACGACGGCGTTCGAGCCGAGTCTCGTCGGGATCGTCGCCCTGCTCGCCGGCGTCGTCGTGGCGTTCGTCGGGCACGTCGTCGTCCTCCTGCTCGGGGTCACGTCCGCCGGAATCCAGGCGGTGCGTCTCGAGTACGTCGAGTTCTTCGGGAAGTTCTACGAGGGCGGCGGTAACGCGTACTCGCCGTTCGGATACGACCGAAAGTACACCGAGGAGTAACCGCCACCCCGGCCCCTTCGGAGGATCCTTCCGTCCCGGCTGCCCCGTCCCCGAGAGCGTGCTCTACCGCATTGCTGAGTCCCCTCGCGGTGGTTCTCGTCGGTCGTTTTGGGAAGCTTTATGTCCACTGTGGCGGCAACTAGCTACTGTTCGGAGACGAGCAACCGCAACTACTACCAATGCTTGAAGCTACCAACGCACTCGGGAACGCCGTACTGTCCACCGGAGGAACGCTCACTGACCCCAGCGCCGCGGCCGCGCTCGCCGTCGGGCTCGCTGCTCTCGGTGCGGGATACGCGGAGCGAGGTATCGGTTCGGCTGCCGTCGGCGCGATGGCCGAGGACGACGACCTCTTCGTTAACGGGCTCATCCTGACGGTCCTTCCCGAGACGATCGTCATCCTCGCGCTCGTCGTCGTCTTCATCGTCTAAGCTGTACCCCCCTTTCACACAATGAGTTTGGAAACCGTCGTTGAGGACGTTCGAGACGAAGCCCGCGCGCGTGCGGAGGAGATCCGCGAGGAAGCCGAGGCGGAGGCCGAGGAGATACTCGCCGAGGCGGAGGCCGACGCCGAGCGCATCCGCGAGGAACGGCTCGCCGAGGTCGACCGACAGATCGACCAGGAGCGCGAGCAGACGCTCTCGTCGGCCAAGCTCGAGGCCAAACAGGAGCGACTCGGCGCGCGTCGTGACGTCCTCCAGGACGTGTACGACGGCGTCGAGGAGACGATAGCCGGCCTCGAGGGCGACCGCCGACGAGAGCTGACCGAGGCCGCCCTCGACGCCAGCCTCGCGGAGTTCGACGACGACGCGGACGTCGCCGTCTACACCCGCGCGGAGGACGTCGACCTCCTCGAGGAGCTCGTCGAGGGGCGAAACGCAGAGGTCGACGGCGAGGTCGAGTGTCTCGGCGGCGTCGTCGCCGAGAGCGACACCTCCCGCGTTCGCGTGAACAACACGTTCGACTCGGTCCTGGAGACGGTCTGGGACGACGAGTTGAAACACGTCTCGGAGCTACTGTTCGACCAATGAGTGCCGCCGGCAGCTCGAACCCGGAGTTCGTCGTCGCGCGGGTTCGCGCCCGCCGCGGCCAGCTCTACGGGGACGAGGAGTATCGCAAGCTGGTCCGGATGACGCCCGCCGAGATCGCCCGCTTCATGGAGGAGTCGAGCTACGAGGCCGAGATCAACGCCTTAGGGAGCCGTCACGGCGGCGTCGACCTCATCGAGTACGCGCTGAACGCGAACCTCGCGAAGCAGTTCGAGGGGATCTTGGACTGGAGCGAGGGCGCGCTGTACGACCTGATCGCCCGGTACCTCCGGAAGTTCGACGCGTGGAACGTGAAAACCATGATCCGCGGCGTCTACACCGACGCGAGCCAGGACGAGATCGAGGTCGACCTCATCCGGGCCGGCGAGTTCGACGACCGTCGTATCCGGCGACTGCTCGAGGCCGACTCGATCGACGCCGTCGTCGAGGTCCTCGAGGACACGATCTACGGCGACCCGCTCCGCGAGGCGTACACGGCGTACGAGGAGTCGGACACCCTCGTCCCCCTCGAGAACGCGATCGATCGCGTCTTCTACGAGCGTCTCCTCGAGAACCTGCCCGGCAGCGAGCCGGTCCGGCAGTACGAGGCGTTCCTCAAAGCGGAGGTCGACTTCCGGAACGCGACGAACGCGCTCCGGCTCGCCCGTTCGGGCGCGGAGATCGACCCCGCGGAGTACTTCATCGAGGGCGGCGAGCTGTTCACCCGTGACACGCTCGCCCGGCTCGCACGGAACGTCGACGAGCTCGTCGAGTACATCGGGGAGAGCGCGTACGCCGACCAGCTCGGCCCGGCGTTGCGCGAACTCGAGGAGGCGGACAGCCTGATCGCGTTCGAGCACGCGACCGACGCCGCGCTGTTGGCGTACGGCGACCGGCTCGGCACGGTCCACCCGGTGTCCGTGACGCCGGTGATCTCCTACATCCTCGCGAAGGAGCGCGAGGTGGAGAACATCCGCGCTATCGCCCGCGGGAAGGAGGCCGGCCTGTCGGCCGACGAGATCGAATCGGAGCTGGTGATAACATGAGCCAGGAGATCGCCGTCGTCGGCAGTCCGGAGTTCACGACAGGGTTCCGGCTCGCCGGCGTCCGCAAGTTCGAGAACGTACCGGACGACGAGAAGGACGAGCGGCTCGACGACGCCGTCGAACGAACGCTCGACGACGACCGGACGGGAATCATCGTGATGTACGACGCGGACCTCGATCACCTCTCGCGGGGGACCCGCGAGCGGGTCGAGGGGAGCATCGAGCCAGTGCTCGTGACGCTCGGCGCAGGCGGCGCCGGCAGCGGCGGGCTCCGCGACCAGATCAAACGAGCCATCGGTATCGACCTGATGGAGGAGGACGACTAACATGAGCAAAGCAGAATCCACGGAGACCACCGGCGACGGTGTCATCCAGAACGTGAGCGGTCCGGTCGTGAGCGCTCGCGATCTCGACGCCCGCATGAACGACGTCGTCTACGTCGGCGACGAAGGCCTCATGGGGGAAGTGATCGAGATCGAGGGCAACATCACGACGGTTCAGGTGTACGAGGAGACCTCCGGGGTCGCCCCAGGTGAACCCGTCGAGACCACGGGTGAGCCGCTGTCGGTCGACCTGGGTCCGGGAATGCTGGACGCCATCTACGACGGCGTCCAGCGGCCCCTGGACGTACTGGAGGGCAAGATGGGGAGTCCCTACCTCGACCGCGGGGTCGACGCGCCCGGCATCGACCTCGAGAAGGAGTGGGAGTTCGATCCCACCGTCGAGGTCGGCGACGAGGTCGGCCGCGGTGACGTGGTCGGGGTCGTCGAGGAGACGGTCACCATCGACCACAAGGTCATGGTGCCGCCGGACGCCCTCGAGGAGGACGAGACCGCGGCGGTCACGGCCATCGAGGCCGGCTCCTTCGACGTCACCGAGACGGTGGCCGAACTCTCGAACGGGACGGCGGTGTCGATGCACCAGGAGTGGCCGGTTCGCGAGCCCCGTCCCTCCGCGAACAAGAAGACGCCCCGGACGCCGCTGGTGTCCGGCCAGCGCATCCTCGACGGGCTGTTCCCCATCGCGAAGGGCGGGACGGCCGCCATCCCGGGGCCGTTCGGCTCGGGGAAGACGGTCACCCAGCACCAGCTCGCGAAGTACGCCGACGCCGACATCATCGTCTACGTCGGTTGCGGCGAGCGCGGCAACGAGATGACCGAGGTCATCGAGGACTTCCCCGAGCTTGAGGACCCGGCCAACGGCAACCCGCTCATGGCCCGGACCTCGCTCATCGCGAACACGTCGAACATGCCGGTCGCGGCGCGTGAGTCCTGTATCTACACGGGGATCACGATCGCCGAGTTCTACCGCGACATGGGGTACGACGTGGCGCTCATGGCCGACTCCACCTCGCGGTGGGCGGAGGCGATGCGCGAGATCTCCTCCCGGCTGGAGGAGATGCCCGGCGAGGAGGGGTACCCCGCGTACCTCGCTGCCCGCCTGGCGCAGTTCTACGAGCGCGCCGGCTACTTCGAGAACGTCAACGGGACGGAGGGGTCCGTCTCGGCGATCGGCGCGGTGAGCCCGCCGGGCGGCGACTTCTCGGAGCCGGTCACCCAGAACACGCTGCGCATCGTGAAGACGTTCTGGGCGCTCGACGCGGACTTGGCCGAACGGCGGCACTTCCCGTCGATCAACTGGAACGAATCGTACTCGCTGTACAAGAACCAGCTCGACCCCTGGTTCCAGGAGAACGTCGAGGAGGACTGGCCCGAGAAGCGCCAGTGGGCCGTCGACGTGCTCGACGAGGAGACGGAGCTCCAGGAGATCGTCCAGCTGGTCGGCAAGGACGCGTTGCCGGACGACCAGCAGCTCACCCTCGAGGTCGCGCGCTACCTGCGCGAGGCGTACCTCCAGCAGAACGCCTTCCACCCGGTGGACACCTACTGTCCGCCGGAGAAGACGTACCTCATGTTGACGACGATCGAGACGTTCAACGACGAGGCGTTCGACGCGCTGGAGGCGGGCGTCCCGGTCGAGGAGATCATCGACGTCGAGTCCGTCCCGCGGATCAACCGGATCGGCGTCCAGGAGGACTACGAAGAGTACGTCGAGGAGCTGAAAGCGGACATCACCGAGGAGCTTCGGAGCCTCTACTGAACCATGAAAGAGTATCAAACCATCACCGAGATCAGCGGCCCCCTCGTGTACGCCGAGGTCGACGAGGCGATCGGCTACGACGAGATCGTCGAGATCGAGACGGCACAGGGGGAGACGCTGCGCGGTCAGGTGCTCGAGTCCTCGGAGGGCGTCGTCGCCATCCAGGTCTTCGAGGGCACCTCCGGTATCGACCAGAACGCGTCCGTCCGCTTCCTGGGCGAGACGATGAAGATGCCCGTCACCGAGGACCTCCTCGGGCGGGTGCTCGACGGCTCCGGCCGCCCGATCGACGACGGTCCGGAGATCGTCCCGGAGGAGCGACAGGACATCGTCGGCGCGGCGATCAACCCGTACTCCCGGGAGTACCCCGAGGAGTTCATCGAGACGGGTGTCTCCGCAATCGACGGCATGAACACCCTCGTTCGAGGCCAGAAGCTCCCGATCTTCTCGAGTTCGGGCCAGCCGCACAGCGAACTGGCGATGCAGATCGCCCGGCAGGCGAGCGTGCCCGAGGAGGAGGAGGAGGGCGACGACGAGGAGGGCTCGGAGTTCGCCGTCATCTTCGGCGCGATGGGGATCACCCAGGAGGAGGCCAACGAGTTCATGGAGGACTTCGAGCGCACCGGCGCGTTGGAGCGCTCCGTCGTCTTCATGAACCTCGCGGACGACCCAGCCGTCGAGCGGACGGTCACCCCGCGGATGGTCCTGACGACGGCCGAGTACCTCGCCTTCGAGAAGGACTACCACGTGCTCGTCATCCTCACGGACATGACGAACTACTGCGAGGCGCTCCGCGAGATCGGCGCGGCCCGCGAGGAGGTTCCGGGCCGGCGTGGCTACCCCGGGTACATGTACACCGACCTGGCGCAACTGTACGAGCGCGCGGGTCGGATACAGGGCCGTGAGGGCTCCGTCACGCAGATCCCGATCCTCACGATGCCCGGCGACGACGACACCCACCCGATCCCGGACCTGACCGGGTACATCACCGAGGGACAGATCTACGTCGACCCCGACCTGAACAGTCAGGGGCTCGAGCCGCCGGTAAACGTCCTCCCCAGCCTCTCGCGGCTGATGGACGACGGGATCGGCGAGGGACTGACCCGCGGGGATCACGGCGGCGTCTCCGACCAGATGTACGCGGCGTACGCGGAGGGCGAGGACCTTCGCGACCTCGTGAACATCGTCGGCCGCGAGGCGCTCTCCGAGCGCGACAACAAGTACCTCGACTTCGCGGACGCCTTCGAGACGGAGTTCATCGACCAGGGCTTCGAGACGGACCGCGGCCTCGAGGAGACGCTCGATATCGGCTGGGACCTCCTCTCGATGCTACCGAAGGAGGAGCTCAACCGCGTCGACGAGGAGTTCATCGAGGAGTACTACCGAGAGGACGACTCCGAGCGCGAAGTCGTCGAAGCCGCGGACTGACGCTTTCGGCCCCGCTTTTCACGACGTCGAACGCCCGAGAGCGACGCCGTCACCCCGGTAGTTCCGCCCCACACGTTTTGTAGCTCCGGAACGGTATACTCTCATGACACGATCGGGAGCGTCGGACGTCGATCCGGCGTCGAGCGTCGATCCGGAGCCCGCGATCGAACGGAGCTCACGGGAGGGGAACCCGGCGCCGTCGGCGAGTACCGCCGTCGTCGACGAGGCGTTGAAGACCCGTACGATGGACGAGGCACCGGTGGGGATCACCATCGCGGACGCGACCCGATCGGACATGCCGCTGATCTACGCGAACGCTGCCTTCGAGCGTATCACCGAGTATTCGCCCTCGTACGCGGTCGGGCGGAACTGTCGGTTCCTCCAGGGCGAGGCGACCTGCGACGAGCCGGTCCACCGAATGCGTACCGCCATCGAGAACGGGGAGGCCACGACCGTCGAGCTGCGCAACTACCGGCGGAGCGGCGAGCTGTTCTGGAACGAGGTGACGATCGCCCCCCTCCGGGACGACGACGGCGAGGTCGTCCACTACGTCGGCTTCCAGCAGGACATCACACGCCGTAAGCGCGCGGAGCGGGCGGCCGCGACCCGCGCTACGCGGATCGATCGGGAACGCGTCGCCCAGGAACACTTGCTCGAGCGGATCGACGGCGTCGTCACCGACGTCTCCGAGGCCGTCACCCGCGCGTCCTCGCTGACGGAGCTCGAACGCGATGTCGCCGCCCGCCTCGCGGACACGTACGCCGGCGCGTGGGTCGGCAGGCACGACCCCGTGGCGGACGCGATCGTCCCCCAGGTCGCCGAGGGGACGACCGATCCCGACGTCGTGGGGCGTCGGTTTCCCCTCGACGGAACCGCTGTCGAGGGCGTCGAAACGGTGATCGCCGACGCGATCGAGGGCCGGTACGTCCACATCGAGCCGGTCGGATCGAGCGCGCCGGAGGGTACGGCCGCCGTCGCGGGCGTCCCCCTTCACTTCGGGGACGCGACCTACGGGGCCATCGCGGTGTACGTCCGCACGACGGAGTTCCATAGCCACGAGCGGGACGTCCTGACGGCGCTGGGGCGGACCGTCGCGACCGGCATCAACGCAATCGAGAGCCACCGGACCCTCCACGACGACGAGGTCGTCGAGTTCCGGCTGGCCATGGCCGACCACCCGTTGGTGGATCTCGCCGACGTCCTCTCGTGTCGGCTCCGGTACGTTGGAACGGTCGGGGACCGTACGGTGCCGTCGATGCTGTTCGAACTCGACGACGCCACGGAGGTGGACGCAGAGACGGTACGGACGGCGGTCGAGGGGACCCCGGTGACCGTTCACGGGCTCGTCGGCGTCGAGCAGGACGTTCCCGTGATCGAGCTGTCGATCGACGAGGACCCACTCCACGACCTGTTGCGGGAGTACAGCGGCGAGCTGTGCGACTGGGCGGTCGACGGGAGCGTCACCCGGGTGACGCTCGCGGTCGGGCGGGAGGCGCTCGCCCGGTCGCTCGCGGACGCCGCGATGGAGCGCTTCGAGCACGTGGACCTGGTCGGCTATCAACGCTGCGAGCGACGACGCGAGACCCATCACGCGTTCGTTTCCGACCTCAAGTCTCGACTGACGGACCGCCAGCACGCTGCGTTGCTCCGTGCCCACACCGCCGGCTACTTCGAGTGGCCACACGGGACGAGCGGCGACGACCTCGCTGAGTCGATGGGCGTCTCCCGGTCGACGTTTCACCAACACCTCAGGGCGGCGGAGCGAAAGCTCACGACGGCGCTGTTCGAACGGTAGCGTCGGACGGGCTTTTGGGACTCCCTAACCAGTTACGTATGTCGTTTAGACAGCTGTAACCCGTACGATCGGTCGTCGTATGACAGCACAACCTGGTACCGAAGGTGTGTGGCTCTGGATCGGCACCCTCGGAATGTTCCTGGGGATGCTGTACTTCATCGCCAGGGGATGGGGCGAGACGAACAGGCGCCGTCAGGAGTTCTATATCGTCACGATATTCATCACCGCCATCGCGTTCGTCAACTACCTCGCGATGGCGCTCGGCTTCGGACTGACGACGATAACGCTCGGCGGCGAGGAGGTGCCGATCTACTGGGCACGCTACACGGACTGGCTCTTCACGACGCCGCTTCTGCTCGTCGACCTGGGCCTTCTCGTCGGGGCGAACCGTAACCAGATCGCCTCGCTGGTCGGGCTCGACGTGCTCATGATCGGCACCGGCGCGGTCGCGACGCTGTCGACCAGCGCCGCCGTGCTCTCGGCCGGCGGCCAGCGCCTGGTCTGGTGGGGCGTCTCGACCGGCTTCCTGCTCGTCCTGTTGTACATGCTGTACGGCTCGCTCGACGAGAAGGCGAGCCAGCTGTCCGGTCAGGCGGCCTCGACGTTCAGCACCCTGCGGACGCTGATCGTCGTCGTCTGGCTGGTTTACCCGGTCTGGTGGATACTCGGGACCGAGGGCCTCACGATCGTCTCGTTGAACATCGAGACGGCCGGGTTCATGGTGCTCGACCTGGTCGCGAAGGTCGGGTTCGGCATCATCCTGCTGTCGAGCCGCGACGTGCTCGACGCCGCCGGATCGGCGATGGCGAGCCCGGCGGACTGACGGTGGATACCCCGGTCGAGTGACGGCGGCGACCGGGATACCCGAACCCGTCGACGGGTGAGCGTGTCGCCCGCCGTGGATCGCGTGTCGCCCGCCGTGGATCGCGTCGTACATCGCGTGTCGCCCGCCGTGGATCGCGTCGTACATCGCGTGTCGCCAGCTCCCGACCCGGCGTTCCTGAGCGATCAGTAAAAGGTTAACAGGCTCGATTCACTACCTTCCCACAAGATGGCAAAGGACGTCAAACCGACCCGGAAGAACCTGATGGCGATCGAAGACCGGATCGAGCTCTCCGAGCGGGGCCACGACACGCTCGAACAGAAGCGTGACGGCCTCATCATGGAGTTCATGGACATCCTCGATCAGGCCCAGGACGTCCGGTCGGAGGTGGCCGAGGACTACGAGACCGCCCAGCGCAAGATCGACATGGCCCGCGCGATGGAGGGCGACGTCGCGGTCCGCGGCGCGGCCGCGGCGCTGAAAGAGCACCCCGAGATCACCACCCAGTCGAAGAACATCATGGGCGTCGTCGTCCCACAGATCGAGTCCTCGAAGGTGAGAAAGAGCCTCGACGAGCGCGGGTACGGCCTGCTCGGCTCCTCCGCGCGGATCGACGAGGCGGCCGACGCCTACGAGGAGCTCCTCGAGTCGGTCATCCTCGCGGCCGAGGTCGAGACCGCGATGAAGAAGATGCTGGAGGAGATCGAGACGACGAAGCGTCGCGTCAACGCACTCGAGTTCACCCTCCTCCCCCAGCTCTACGAGAACCAGGAGTACATCGAACAGAAGCTCGAGGAACAGGAGCGCGAGGAGATCTTCCGGCTGAAGAAGATCAAAGCGAAGAAGGAAGAGGAGGAGGCGAAAGCGGAGGCTGAAGCCGAGGCGGCGGCCGAGGCTGTCGCGGTAGAGGAGCCCGAAGCGGCCGACTGAGGCACGCGCCGCGCCGGTTCACGTATCCAGTTTCTCTCTCGTTTCGACACAGATGGCCTGTCCACACTGTTCCTCGTCCGTCGTCGCCTTCGCCGTCCCCTCGGACCTCCGCGAGCACGCCCCCGCCGACGGGGCGGCGATCTGTACGCGGTGTCTGCGGGTCGTCCCCGCCGTCGACGCCGGGATCGAGGCGGTCCCGGCGGACCCGCCCGACCTCTCCGCGGTCGATCCGGCGTTTCCCGGCGGCGACGCCGGGATCGCGTTGGCGCTTCTCTGTGGGCATCTGGAGTCGTTCGCGCTCTCTCGCGCGTCGATAGAGGCGCTCGTCGCGCACGCCGAACGCGAGGGGGCCGACGTCTTCGCCTTTCTCGACCGGCTCGACGCCCCAGACGCAGCGTTCGACCTCGACCGCCGCCGGACGGCACTTCTGGACCTGCTTTGAGACGCCGGCCGGCACGCCCTCGCCGTGTGGTCAGGTCGGCACGCCCTCGCCGTGTGGTCAGGTCGGTACGCCCTCGCGTCGGTCGGTCACCCCCTCCCCGACCTCAGAGGTCGACGCCCGGCGGGTCGTTCCACTCGTCGTCCGAGTCGCTTCCGTCAGCTCTCTCGCCTTCTTTCGCAGTCGTACTCCCGTCTTTCGTCCCGCTCCCGTCATCGCCGTGGACTCCCGTTCCGCCGGGGTCGAGCAGTTCCTCGCCGCGTCTGGACTCGTGGATCGCGAAGGTCGCCCCCTGTGCGTAGGGGTCCTCCTCGGGGTCGTAGTCGCGCTCCTCGCGCTCGAAGAGGTACGCGAAGAACCCGAAAAGCGGGAGGAAAAACGAGAGTGCTGCCCACTTGCGCGGGTTCATCCCGTGTTTCGGCGCGTCGAGGTAGGCGTACACCGCGAACGCGGCGAGCCACGCGATCGGGAGTCCGATCAGGATCGCAGCGAGGAAGGGTTCCATACGCCCGCTTCGGCGCGATCGATATAACTTCCCGGGTCGATCCGGGTGCTTCCCGGGGTCGATCCGGGTGCTTCCCGGGGTCGATCCGGCGTGCGGGTCGGACGCCGACCGCGATCTCCCGGCAATCCCCCCGTCGTCCCCGGGTAATCATATACTGGAAGCGCCTGTATCCGAGCGTATGACGACCCTACCGTCCGAGACCGTCGGTGACGCGTACACTGATTCGACCGCCTGGGAGCTTCTCGCCGATCTCTCGGACCTCGGCGACCGGATGCCCGGCCACGAGGGCGAGGCCGTGGGCGCGTCGCTCGTGGCCGACGCCTTCGAGGACGCCGGGCTCTCCGAGGTCGCAGTCACGGAGTTCCCGATCCCCGGCTGGTGGCGCGGGGAGGCGTCCCTGCGCCTCGACCATCGGGGACGGAGCCACGTCTTCGACGGCAGCCACGAGCTCGTCGAGCTCCCGGGGACGCCCTCGGGCGAGGTGACAGGCGAGATCGTCGACATGGGGTACGGCCTCCCCGAGGACTTCGAGGACGTCGACCTCTCGGGGTGTATCGCGATGGCGTCGAGTATCACGCCCGACGACTACGGCCGGTGGGTTCACCGCAGCGAGAAGTACGACTACGCGTCCGAGTCGGGTGCGGAGGGCTTCCTGTTTTACAACCACATCGAGGGAGCGCTCCCGCCGACTGGCTCCATCAACCACACGAACGGGCCGGGGCCGATCCCGGCGGTCGGACTGAGCAAGGAGCTCGGGAGCCGGCTGACGCGACACTGCGACGAGGTGGCGGGCGACGGCGGCATCGAGGCGACGCTCTCGGTGGAGGCGCGAAACGAGCCGGCGACCTCCGCGAACGTCGAGGCGGTCGTCGGCCCCGACACCGACGAGGAGGTGCTGTACACCGCCCACGTCGACGCCCACGACGTCGGCGTCGGCGCGAACGACAACGGGTTCGGCTCGGCGCTGGCCGTCGGCGTCGGCCGCGTGCTCGCGTCGATCGAGGACGAGCTCGAGACGCGCGTGCGGCTCGTCGTCTTCGGGGCCGAGGAGACCGGGCTGTACGGCTCCTACTACTGGTCGCACACCCACGACCTCGACGACGTGAAGTGCGTGCTCAACGTGGACGGCGCGGGTTACTCGCGGAACCTCGAGATCTACCCGCACGGGGCGTCGGGGCTCGGCGAGGCGTTCGAGGAGGTCGAAGACGAGTTCGACGTGCCGATCGTCGTGGAGGACGGGCTCCGGCCGCACAGCGACCACTGGCCGTTCGTCCAGCGCGGCGTCGCTGGCGGGCAGGGCCGGTCGACCGCCGACGGGAGCGGCCGGGGGTGGGGACACACCCACGGCGACACCCTCGACAAGCTCGACATCCGGGACCTCCGCGAGCTGACGGTGTTGTGTGCGGCCGGCGTCGCGAAGCTGGCCGAGGCGGACCGCGAGATCGAGGGGCGCGATCCGGAGGCGGTGAAAGCGGAGACGATAGAGGAGGGCCACGACGTCGGCATGAAGGCGACGGACTCGTGGCCGTGGGGCGAGGAGCGCCCGTGGCCCTGGGCGGACGAGTTGGCGTGACCGGGCGGACCGCCCGCCACGAGGGCCTGCGGATCCCGGTCGGCGACGAGACCGTCGCGGCAACCCGCTACGAACCCGTCGACGAGTCGGGACCCTCGCCGGCGCTCCTCACGTACGTCCCGTATCCACAACAGGACAGCATCACCTACGGCGCGTACGACCCGCTCAACCGGTATCTCGCCGCCCGCGGCTACGAGGTGGTCGTCGCCGACATGGTCGGGACGGGCGGGTCGACGGGACTCATCGACGAGCCGTTCACGCGCCGCGAGGGCCGGGAGCCGGCCGCCATCGTCGAATGGCTGGCCGACCGCCCGTGGACGACGGGTCGGGTCGGGATGTTCGGGAAGTCCTACGGCGGGATAACCGCGCTCGACGCCGCCGCACAGCGCCCGGACGCGCTCGACGCCATCGTCCCGATCCACACCCCCTTCGAGGGAGTCAGGAACGCGTACACCTACGGGGGGCTCTTCGAGTTCCTCACGATCGGGATGGACTGGCTCACCCTGATGCAGGCGCTCGACGCGAAACCCCCCTCCGACCCGTTCGGCGATCCCGCGTCCCTCGACGCGTGGCTGGAGCGACTCGACCGGCTGGACGACCGGGAGCCGTGGCTGTTCCAGTTCCTGGAGGCCGGTCCCGACGGCGAGTACTGGGCGGACAAGACGATCCCCGTCGAGCGGATCGACGTCCCCGTCCTCGCCGTCGACGGCTGGCGTGACCCCTACACCGAGGACACGCTCCGGTACGTCGACCGGATAGACGCGCCAACGCGAGTCCTCCTCGGTCCGTGGCGACACCGAATGCCGCACCGCGGTCGCGAGTCGGCGATCGACTTCCGCCGACGGGTCGCCGATTGGTTCGACCGGTTCCTGTGCGACGGGAAGACCGGCGTGCTCGATCGGCCCGAATACCGGATCTGGACCGAGCGCGACGGCGGCGGGACGGGTGCGGGATGCTGGCGCGGGCTGGACACGTGGCCGACGCTCGACGATCCGGACGCGAATCGGGTCGAACTCGCGCTCTCCCCGGCGGGGCTCGTCGGTCCCGCGGTCGGCGACCTAGACGCGTTCACCGAGCCGGTCGCGTTCACCTGCGAGCCCGACCCGACGGTCGGGCTCGCGTCGGTCGACCCGTACGGTGCCGCGATCGCTCCGCCGATCACGAACGACGACGACGCTCGCACTCTGACGTTCGACACCGGTCCGCTCGACCGGCCGGTGGAGGTCACGGGAACCGGCGAGGTCACGCTCCGCGTCGACTCGCCCGTCCCGGACCCTACGATCGTCGCCCGACTGGTCGACGTCGACCCCCGCGGTCGGGGTCGAACGGTCGCTTCGGGGGCCCTCCGCGGACGCTTCCGGGCCGGACTCGGCGCTCGGGAACCCCTGCCAACGGACGAGGTGACGACGCTCTCGGTCCCGTTTGAGCCCGCCTCCCACCTCTTCGAGGCGGGCCACCGGATCCGACTCGCGGTCGGGAGCGCGCTCTTCCCCGAGGTTGCCGCCCTCCCCCGCCCGGACGGTGCGGGGGGTCAGGACACCCTCATCATCCGTTCGGGTCCGACGAGTCCGTCGATTCTCGCCGTTCCCGGCCGTCGTCACGAGGAGGCCGACCCCTCCTTCGTGGACGCCGTCCCGATGGCGAAACCGGACGAGGACCGGATCCCTGCCCACGCGGAGCGCGCGGTCGGCTCGGCCGAGTGGGAGACCTCGCGGGCGCACGTCGCGGGGCGGGTCCGGGCGGTCAAGTCGGGCGAGAAGCGCGTCGACCTCCCGCACGGAACGTTCGTCTCCGAGTCGAGACACGAGGCGACCGTCGACGAGTCGGATCCGGCGTCGATATCGGCGCGAAACGAACTACGGCTGACGGTCGAAAACGACCTCGGGTCGTTCGTGATCGTGGCGACGAGCCGGATCTCGCGGTCCGGCGATCGCGTCCGGACGGTGGTCTCACACGAGGGAGCGACCCTGTACGAGGGCGAGTGGACCCGATGACGGGGTCCCGACACCCGACGCGTCACGTTCCTTCCCGGTCGCCGGAGCACGTAGACTGATGTCGTCGGGGCCACTCGGATCTCGCGTGATGACACGCCGAGACGACGGATGTCCGCGAGGCGACCGACGTTCGCGAGACGACGGACGCGTACGAACCGGCGGGAGGAACCGATGAAGGTTGGCACGGCCGACGCCGACCCGGGCGAGGCGGCGACCGGCTACCGGACGGTCACGGAGCTCCCCGTCGGCGGGTCCGAGGACCTCCCGGTGACGGTCCTCAACGGCGCGGAACCCGGTCCGGTCGTGTGGGTGACGGGGACGATCCACGGCGACGAACCGACCGGGATGGCCGTGACCCACGACGTCGCCGATCGGGTCGACGTCGCCGAGCTCGCGGGCGCGGTCGTCTGTCTCCCGGTGATGAACCCCGCGGGGTTCCGGACCAACTCGCGGGCTGCCTACTACCACGGGGACGACCCGAACCGCTACTTCGGCCGCGACGACGACGGCTCGGAGTCACCGCCGCGCGTCCAGCAGGTGGTCTGCGAGCGGATCTACGAGGACATACGCGAGACCGCCGACGCGATCCTCGCGTTACACACCGCGTGGGTGGCGACGCACCCGTACACGATCCAGCCGCGGGTGCCCTACGGCGAGGACCGGAGCGTGTCCGACGCGGCGGTCCTCCGCGACCGGCTCGTCGAGCTGACCGAGGCGTTCGGCATGCCGGTCGTCAACCAGTATCCGCCGGGCGAGACCGAGACACGCGACCTCCAGCACTCGCTCACCGGGTCAGCCGTCGCCGACGGCATTCCCGCGTTCACCCCGGAGCTCGGCGGCCGGCTCGTCGTCGAACGCGACGTCGCCGAGGCGGCCGTCGACGGCGTGTGGAACGTCCTCCACGCGCTCGAGATGGTCGAGGAACCCGCCGACCGGCACCCGGAGTTCGAGTTCGACACCGACGGCCAGCTCCGCCGGTTCGACGGCCCGCACACGGACGTCGCGGGGATCGTCCGCTACCGGGCGACGGAGGGCGAGTTCGTCGAGGCGGGCGAGGTCGTCGCCGAGGTCGTCGACGCCCACGGCGAGGTGAAGACAGAGGTCGCCGCCGAGCGCGACGGCTACGTCCTCAGCCGCCACGAGCGCGCCGCGGTCTACGAGAACGACGCGCTCTTCGACATGGCGGTCCCGGACGACGACCCGCTCTTGATCGAGTCGTCGTAGTAGGCCACGCCCCGACCCACCGGGCTATTTGTCGACCGACGCCGACGGGGTCCACGTGCGACTCGTCCACCGGCCCGAGCGAGATCCGGCCTCGACCGACGAACGGACCCTCGCGAGCGACGTCGACGTCGCGCGCTCGTGGTTCACGCAGGCGCGTGGGCTGATGTTCCGCCGGTCGATCCCCGACGACTACGCGCTCGTCTTCCCCTTCGAGGACGTGGGGACGCGGTGGCTCCACATGCTCTTCGTCCCGTTCGCGATAGACGCGGTCTGGCTCGTCGACCGGGAGGTGACGAGGGTGGAGCGGCTCGCGCCGTTCGTCGGGCTCGCCCGCGGGGAGGCGGATACCGTCCTCGAGCTGCCCGCGGGGGCGGCCGACGGGATCGCGGTCGGCGACGAGGTCGTCCTCGGGGAGTGAGTCCGCTGTCGGCCGTGGCGCGTCGCCGGTGTCGCCGGAGCCACGCCGGCGTCACCTCTCCTCCGGAATCCGGAGGTTGAGCTCGATCCGGCTCCCGCCGTCAGTGTTCTCCGTGATGTCCAGGTGGCCGCCGCCGGCCGTGACGACCCAGTGGACGTACCACAGCCCGAGACCGCTCGTGTGTTTCAACGGCGTCTCCTCGCCGGTGAGCACGGCGCGTTCGGCGGGGGGTATCCCCGGGCCGTCGTCGACGACGACGAGCGAGACCCACGACTCGCTCGGGAGCTCCACTGCCGAGACGCGAACGCTCGGCCGGTCGGCGTCGTCGTGGCGGATCGCGTTGTCGAGGAGCTCGGCGACCGCGTCCGGCAGCCGGTCGACCCCGGAGACGGTGACCCCGGGCGGGACGTCGACGTCGACGTCGGCGGACTCGCGGAGCCGTACGGGAAGCGATTCGAGTGCGGACGACACTACCCACGCCAGCGGGAGCGGCTCGGGCTCCGGTCGCTCGGCGAGGAACCGCTCGACCGCCCGGGCGGTCTCGCCGAGGCGGAGCAGCCGGTCCGCCGTCTCGACCACGCGGTCGAGCTGTGCCGCCACCTCGGGGTCATCGACCGCGCTCCGGGCTACCTCCGAGAACCCGCTCACGACGTTGAGTTCGTTCCGGAAGTTGTGTCTGAGCACGCGGGTCAACACCGCGAGCCGTTCCTCGCGGACGGCCTCGTTCGTCAGGTCCTCCCCGAGCACGACCGCGCCGACGACCGTCTCGCCGTCCGTCACCGGCCCGATCGTCAACCGGTAGGGAACCTCCTCGCCGGAGCGCGTCACGAGCGTCGGCTCGCACTCGGCGACGGTTCCCGACTCGTACACGCGTGTCAGGCTTTCGGCGACGACCGACCGATCGGTACCGTCGAACAGGTCGACGAGGTCGAGCCCGGAGAGGCCCGCAGCGTCGTATCCGCCGTCCTCGATCGCCTGCCCGTTCCATCGGCGGATCGTTCCCCCGGCGTCACACCGGAACAGCGCCATCGGGACCGCCGACGCGACGGCATCGAGGGTCCGGGACCGCGCCGTCCCTTCCCGTTCGGCGCGTACCCGAGCCGTGACGTCGGTCGCGACCGTGATAAGCCACTCCCGTCCGGCGAGCGCCGTCGTGTGCGCCCGGAGTTCGAGTCGCCGTGTCCCCTCGGTCGCGACGACGTCGACCTCCGCGACGACGGGCTCCCCGTCGGCCCGTCCCGTATCGAACCCCGCGAACGTCTCGCGAAGGCGGTCGCCCGCCGTGGTCGTCCCGGATTCGACGAGGTCCGGAAGCCCGACGAGGGTGAGCGCCGAACGCTCCCGACCGAGGAGGCTGGCGGCGGCGTCGTTGGCGGCGCGTATCGCGAGCGTGTCCGTGTCGCAGGCGAACGCCGCAGCCGGGATCGCTTCGACGAACGACCGGACGATCGCGACGGGGTCGCCGTCCGTCGTCCCCTCGACGTTCGACCGGCCGCCGTCGTTCTCGTGGGACATCGGTTCGTCAACGTGTACGTCCTCGGACGCATATACGTGTTCGCCGGGACAGCCGGTTCGACACGCCGGTTTCCGGTCGTTCTCGCCGGATCCGCCGCCGTCGGCTTCGACCGCCCCGATCAGTCCGCCTTCGCCTGCCAGTCGCGGACGGTGTCGGGCCCAACGCCGTCGACGCTTCCGGCGAGGTCGTCGGGGTCGGCCGATTTGAGTTCGTCGACGCCGGTTATCCCGGCCCCCTCGAGCTTCTCGGCGGTCTTCTCGCCGATCCCTTCGACGGTCTGGAGCTCCGACCCCTCCTCGCGCGCGCGGAACTCCCGGTAGTTACAGATCGGACAGCCGAGTTCCCACGGCTCGTCGCCGGAGTGGACCCGGAGGTGCGGGAGGTCGTGTTCCTCGCAGGTCTCCGCCGTCACCTCGATCTCGCCGCGGCGGGGTAACGGCAGCGAGTAGTCGCAGTCGGGGTATCGCGTACAGCCGACCAGTCGGGAGCCGGAGCGGAGCCGCTTTATCGCGAGCTCCCCGCCGTGTTCCGTCCCGCAGTCGGGACACGCGCCGATCACCTCGTCTTCGGCCTCGTCGGCCTCGTCCGCCTTGCAGCGGGGGCAGCCGTGGACGAACGTCTTCCGTCCCGCGAGCATCTTCACGTGGTGGAGGTCGTGGTCCTCACAGCGCTCCTCGAGGATGAGCGGCTTCCCGGTCGAGGGTAGCGGGAGGGTGTACTCGCAGTCGGGGTAGCCGTCACAGCCGACGAAGTACGAGCCCGCCCGCGACTGCCTGACGAGGAGGTCCGAGCCGCACTCCGGACACGGGCCGAGCGTCTTGTCCGCCTTCAGCGACTCCTGGAGCTGGTCGCCGATCGCCTCGCGCGACTCGGTGAGGTCCTCGAAGACGCGGTCGAGCAGCTCTCGGGAGGCGGCAGTCACCTCGTCGTACCCCTTCTCGCCCGCGGAGATCGCCTGCATGTCGCGTTCGAGCTGGGCGGTCATCTCCTCGCTCACGACGTGTTCCGCGAACCCCTCCGCAGCCTCGACGACCGACTCGGCCAGCCGGGTCGGCCGCGGCGGGTCGCCCTCGACGTAGCCGCGGTCGTACAGCTTCTCGAGGGTCCGGTGTCTGGTCGCCTTCGTCCCCACGCCGCGTTTCTCCATCTCCTCTATCAGCCGCGACTGCCCGTACCGGCGGGGCGGCTGGGTCTCCTTGGCATCCGTCCGCCGACCAGAGAGCGCCAGGGTCTCGCCGACCTCGACGTCCGGGACGATCCGCTCGTCGCTGGAGCGGTAGGGGTACACCTCGTGGTAGCCGGCCTCGAGCAGCCGCTTGCCGTTCGCCTTCAGCCGGAGCCCGCCGTCGGCGGCCAGCTCCGGGGTTCCCTCCGCGTCCTCGGGGGTCCGGAGCGCAGCGAACGGGTCGGCCTCGTCCGCGATCGCCGTCGCCTCGCCGTTCGCGAGCGCGACGACGCGCAGCCGCTCCCACTCGGCGGCCGGCGCGCAGGTCGCGAGGAAGCGCCGGACGATCAGCTCGTATACCTCCCGCTCGTCGTCGGAGAGGTCGGACGCGCCGGGGAGGTCCCCGGTCGGGTGGATCGGCGGGTGGTCGGTGGTCTCCTCGTCGCCCTCGGTCGGCTCGATGTCGCCGTCCTCGCGTTCGAGGAGGCTCGCTGCGTCGTCGCCGAACGCCGCGTCGCCCGACAGCTCCTCGAGCAGTTCGCGGGGGTCGAGGTCGTCGGGATACACCGTGTTGTCGGTCCGCGGGTAGGTGACGTAGCCGGCGGTGTACAGCTCCTCGGCGATCGACATCGCCCGCTGGGCGGAGTAGCCGAGCGACCCCGCCGCCCGGATGTACGCGGTCGTGTTGAACGGGGTCGGCGGCTCGTCCGTCCGCGTCCGCCGGCGGACGTCGTCGACGACCACGTCGTCCGCGGCCGCGAGCGCCTCGGTGAGCGTGTCGGCGACGCCCCCGTCCCAGACGCGTTCGGCCTCGTTGCCGGCGTCGTTCTCGAAGAAGTACTGCGCCTCGAAGGGGTCGCCGCCGGCCTTCGAGAGGTCGCCGAACAGCTCCCAGTACGCCTCCGGGTCGAACGCGCGGATCTCGCGCTCGCGGTCGACGATCAGCTTGAGCGTCGGCCCCTGGACCCGGCCGACCGAGATGAAGTCGTTGCCGAGCTGGCGGGCCGAAAGCGAGAGGAAGCGCGTGAGCGCCGCCCCCCACGTCAGGTCGATCACCTGGCGGGCCTCGCCGGCGGCCGCCAGATCGAAGTCGAGGTCGTCGGGGTCCGCGAACGCCGCCTTCACCTCGTTTTCAGTGATCGAGGAGAACCTGACGCGGTCGATCGGCGCGTCCTCGTTCACCTCGCGAACCAGCTCGTAGGCCTCCTTGCCGATCAGCTCCCCCTCGCGGTCGTAGTCGGTGGCGACGGTGACCCGCGAGGCGTTCCGCGCGAGCGTCCGGAGCGCGCTCACGATCCCCTCCTGGGTCGGGGTCTTCCGGACCGGCGCGTCGATCAACTCGACGGGCTCGACGTCGCGCCAGTCGCTGTACTCCGGCGGGAAGTCCACGCCGACGACGTGGCCCGACAGCCCGATACACCGCTTGCCGCCCCACTTGTACACGTTGACGTCGTTCTTCCGCTCCGCCGTCGCGGAGCCGCCGCTCAGGATCTCGGCGATCCGCCGGGCGGCGTTGTCCTTCTCCGTGATTATCAGTTCGGGGCCGCGACTCATTGCCCCGAGGTAGGCCGTTCCCCCGTCTAAAGTTTTCGCGACGTGCCGTGAGAACTGTCCGCACGCGAGTCGACGTGGCCGTTCGTCGCTACTCCGCGTGCCGTTCGTCGCTACTCCGCGTGCCGTTCGTCGGCGCCGTCGAGGGTGATCTCGGTCACCTCGACGATCCGGTCGTCGGCGAGGAGGGTCTCGATCGCCCCCTCGGGGAGCGGCTGATCGAGGTTGTACACGGTCAGTGCCTGGCCGCCCTGGGTCTCACGCGCGTTGAACATCCCCGCGATGTTGACGTCGTGGTCGCCGAGGGCGGTGCCGATGAGCCCGATGACGCCCGGCTCGTCGGTGTTGCGTGCGACGAGCATGTGGCCGTAGGGGACGGCGTCGACCCGGAAGCCGTCGATACGGACGATCCGCGGGTCCTCGCCCGCGAACAGGGTCCCCTCGACGGCGATGGAGTCGTCGCCGTTGTGAACGGCGACCCGCACGACGCTCTGGAAGTCCTCGGTCTGGCGGGTCTTCGACTCCGTGACTTCGATGCCGCGCTCCTCGGCGAGCCGCGGGGCGTTGACCGCGTTCACCTGCCACTCGAGCGGCTCGAAGACGCCCTTCAGCGCCGACGCCGTGACGAGTTCGACGTCCTCGGCGGCGATGTCGCCCTCGTAGGTCACCTCGACGCCCGTGATCCGGCCGTCGAGCAGCTGGGCAGCGACCTTGCCGGCGGTCTCGGCGACGGCGATGTACGGCTCGATCCGCGGGAACGCGGTCTCGTCGACCGACGGCGCGTTGAGCGCGGTGAGCACCGGCTCGCCGTCGAACGCCGCGATCACGGCCTCGGCGGTGTCGACGGCGACGTTCTCCTGGGCGGCCTCCGTCGACGCGCCCAGATGCGGGGTGACGACGACGTCCTCGACGTCGAGGAGCGGCGAGTCGTCGGGCAGCGGCTCCTCGGCGAACGAGTCGAGCGCGGCCCCCGCGATAACGCCGTCGTCGACGGCGGCCGCGAGCGCGTCCTCGTCGACGATGCCGCCACGGGCGCAGTTGATCAGGTAGCCGCCCTCCAGCTGGGCGAGCTCGTCCTCGCCGATCATGCCCTCGGTCTCGGGGAGGAGGGGGGTGTGGACCGTCGCCACGTCCGCGCGGGAGAGCGTTTCGTGGAGGTCGTCGACGAGGTCGGCGCCGAACTGCGCCGCGCGCTCCTCGGAGATGTACGGGTCGTAGACGACGATGTCCATCCCGAGCGAGTCGAGCCGCTTCGCGACCTCCTGGCCGACGCGCCCGAGCCCGACGATCCCGAGGGTCTTGTTGTTGAGCTCCGTGCCGAGGAACTCGCCTTTCGCCCACTCGCCGCCCTTCAGCCGCCCGTGTGCCTGCGGGATCGAACGCGCGACCGCGAACGTCATCGCGACCGTGTGTTCGGCGGCCGCCCGGACGTTCCCCTCGGGCGCGTTGGCGACGATGACGCCGTGGTCGGTCGCGGCGTCGATGTCGATGTTGTCGACGCCGATGCCGGCGCGACCGACGATGACGAGCTCGCTCGCAGCCTCGAAGACGGCCTCCGTGACCGCGGTCCCGGACCGCACGATCAGGGCGTTGGCGTCGCGGACGGCGTCCAAAAGCGCCTCGCCCTCGACGTCGTAGTCCGTCTCCACCTCGTGGCCGGCCTCCCGGAGCCGTCGGAGGCCCGAGTCGGCGATCGGGTCCGTGACGAGTACCTTCATGTCCGTATCGACCCCCGGCGCGGTGTTAACGCTTTCTTCATCGCTCCGTTTTTCCGGTCCAAAAACACCGCCTAGCTGCTGTTTCCGATCCGAGATCGTGGTCACCAACCCCCTCCGTTTCGGGTGGAAACTGCTCGTTCATGCGTATCGTCGCGAACCGGCGGTCGTGGCCTCGTTCGGTCGGTGGAGTACCGACCCGTGCCGACGATCGGGGCGACGCCGATACACCCTTTCGCCGATACACTCTTTCGCCGATACACCCTTTCGGGTCGACGCGCATGTGGGCGTATGGACCTCACGCTCTCGTTTCTCGGGATTGGAGCGATCCTCGCACTGACCGGGATCAGCGCCTTCTTCTCGAGTTCGGAACTCGCCGTGTTCTCGGTCGCGAAACACCGCGTCGACGCGCTCGTCGCCGACGCGGTCCCCGGGAGCGCGGCGCTCTCGTCGCTCCGGGAGAACCCGCACCGGTTCCTCGTCACCGCGCTCGTGAGCAACAACGTCGCGAACATCGCGGCCGCCTCCGTCGCGACCGCGGTGCTCGTCCAGTACCTCCCGGCGGGCCAGGCTGCGACGGGGTCGACCGTCTTCACCTCCTTTTTCGTCATCGTCTTCGGCGAGATCGCGCCGAAGTCGTACGCGGTCGCGAACGCGGAGCGACACGCGCTCCGGGTCGCCCGGCCGGTCGTCGCGGTCCAGCGGCTCCTCAGGCCGGTCCTCTACGTCTTCGAGACTGCGAGCGGGGTCGTCACCCGGGTCGTCGGCGGCGACACCGCCATCGAGTCGTACCTGAGCCGCGAGGAGATCCAGACGCTCGTGCTCTCCGGCGAGGAGACGGGCGCGCTCGACGCCGACGAGGGCGCGATGATCCGCGGCGTCCTCGACCTCGGAGCCACCCGCGTCACCGCGGTGATGATCCCCCGCACGGACATGGTCGCGGTCCCTGACACGACGACGCCGCGCGAGGTCGTCTCGACGGCCGCAGTGGAACACCTCACGCGGCTGCCCGTCTACGGCGAGAACCGCGACGACGTGGTGGGGATAGTGGACGTTCGCGACGCGATCCGCGCCGACGAGACGGGCGAGGACCTCGCGAGCGTCCTCGTACAGCCGACGTTCGTCCCCGAGACGAAGCCGGTCGACGAGCTGTTCGCCGAGATGCGCGAGACGGGGGCGCGCATGGTCATCGTCGTCGACGAGTTCGGCGCAGTCGTCGGGCTCGCGACCCTGGAGGACGTCGTCGAGGAGGTGGTCGGCGAACTCGTCGGACGCCGCGAGACCGACCACGTCGACGTCATCGAGCCGGGCGTCACGGTCGCGCGCGGCTGGACCACCGTCGCGTACCTCAACGAGGTGCTCCGGCTCGACCTCCCGACCGACGCCGGGTTCCAGACCGTCGCCGGGCTGATCACGGAACGCGTCGGCCGGCTTCCCGAGGAGGGCGACCGCGTCGTGGTCGGCGACGTCACGCTCGTCGTCACCGGCGCGACCCCGACGCGGGTCACGCGGGTCCGGATCGAGTATCCGCCCGTCGGGCCCGACAGCGCACCCGGCGGCGACGCGACGGCCGAGGCCGGGCCCCCGGCGACGGACGACCGTGACGATCACGCCTGACCCGCCGCCAGCGGATCAGCCGTCGTCCAGCGCGAACCGCCCGATCGGCTCGTAGATCGGCCCCTCGTCGGTCAGCGTCGACTCGATCAGGGCGACCTCCTCGACGGTGAACCTCCCGAGTTCGGGGCGTTCCTCGCTCACGACCCGCCGAACCAGCTCTTTCCCCCGCCCGTCGTCCATCCGCGCGACGGTGACGTGCGGGGTGAACGCGTGGTCCTCGGGGTCGAACCCGAGCGCGGTCGTCTCCGCCTCCAGCGCCTCGTGGAGCCGCGTCAGCTCGGCCGTCCCGTCGTCGACCCCGACCCAGACGACCGAGACGTACTCGAGCGACGGGAAGACGCCGAGCCCCTCGAGCGCGCAGTCGAAGGGGGCGACGCCGGCGCGGTCGACCGCGCGCTCGCCCGCAGTGCGTACGTCGTCGAGGTCCGGGGCGGCGACGTCGCCGAGGAACTTCAGGGTGAGGTGCGCTTGCGTCGGGTCGGTGGGCCGGATCCCCGCCGCCCCCTCGAGGGACGACTGGACGTCGGCGATCGGCTCCGCGAGGTCGTCGGGTAACTCGACGGCGAAGAACGCTCGAACCGAGGACGGAGACGACGACATGGATACCCGTACGGTTCGGTCGCCGAGCAGTCATACGTTTCGCCGGCCGTCGTCGTCGGGTCACCCTCGGGTCAGGGTCTCCGAGTCGCCGCCGATCAGGAGAGCGACACGGCCGCGACTCCCGAGGGCCGTCCCGTCCGTCAGGTCGTCCCGTTCGTCAGGCCGTCTCGTTTGTCGGTTCGTCCGGCTCCGTCGGCTCCGTCGGCGGTTCGTTCGGCTCCGTCGGCGGCTGGGTCGGCTCGGTGGGCTCCTCGGGTGGCGTCTCGGGCGGCTGCGTCTCCGGGTCGCGGTCGTTCTCCACGAGGAAGTCCGCCAGGTTGCCGATCAGGACGTCGTTGTCGGCGCGCTGGGCGTTCTCCGGCGAGAGGAAGTCGCCGTCGCCCACCGCGACGACGCCACCGTCACGGACCAGGAGGGGCGCGTCGGTCGCCGACCGCGTCGTCGACAGCTCGCTGCCGTCGATCGGGCGGAACTCGTCGCCGTCCTCGGCGACCGTCCCGACGGGGGTCGCCGTCGAGAACATCGCGCGGTCGACCCCTTCGGTCAGCGCGGAGTCGCCGGTCGGCTCCGCGTACACCCGCTGGTAGTTCAGGTCGTTCTCGTCCATGTTGTACACGTACCCCGGCTCGGTGGTGGTCCCGAGGGTGGCATCGAGCGCCGCCGCCCCGGGCTCCTCGAACGTGGCGTCGGGCTCGGTCGCCAGCAGGACCCGGCCGTCCTCCTCCGCGAACGTCTCTATCTCCGAGAGCTGGTCCTCGTCGTAGTCGGTCCGGAACGTGACGAACGCGTCGGCCTCGGCGAGGTCCTCGCCGAGCTGGGTGGGGCCGTCCTCGCCCGTTCGGGTCGGACGTTGCTGCCCGTTCGGGTCGGGCGTGTAGACCCTGACGTCGTGACCGTTCTCGATGAGGGCGTTCGCCAGCGGCCGAACGTCGCGGTCCGTGACGTCGGGGCCGCCGAACCCGATGAGTCCCAGCGGGCCGGCCGGGAGGCCGCCGGTCGGCTCCACGCCGGGGTCGATGACGACCGTCTGCTGGTCCGCGTCGCTTTCCATCGTCACGTTCGCCTCGCCCGGGTCGTCCTCGTGTATTAGATCCGCCGACTGGTAGTGCTCGTTCTCGATCTCCGGTGCGGGGGCTGTGCTGTCGGCGGTCGCGTAGCCGGCGATCGCCGCGCTGCCGGCGATCGTCGCGAACGTCACGAGGAACGCGGCTGCGAGGACGGCGATCCGGTTCACGCCGAGACACCCCCGTTCAGGGAGCCCGCGGTGTCCCCCGTTGCCGTGTCGTTGCCTGCGGGACCGGTTCCGCTCCCGTCGGCGGTCGATTCACCGGCCTCGAGATCGCTCCCGGAGAACCGCTCTACCGTGTCGACGTGCGGGACCGCATCGACGTGGACGTACGTGGAGGGCATCGGCTCGACGTCGCCGTAGCCCGGGTCGTTGGCGTACACCGCGACGACCTGCGCGTCGGTCCGGAGCAGGATCGGGAACCCACGCTCCGGGCCGGTCTCGCGGGTGTCGACCCGATAGTCACCGAGATCGGCACGGGTCGCGGCCTCGTGGACCGCCTCGTTGAGCGAGCCGATCTCGTCGGCGAAGCCGTTCCGAACGGCCTCGGTGCCGAGGTAGACGTCCGCCTGTGCGACCTCCTCGCGGGGCATCTCGAACTCGTCGCCGCGTTCGGCCATCATCGCGTCGACGAACGTGTCGGCGAGCGTCTGCTGTTCGGCCCACCCCTGTATCTCGTTCCCACCGGCCTTGTCCGGGCCGCTCGGTCCCGAGACGGGTGGACTCGTCCCTGGGCTGGGGGCGTTCAGCCCGATACTCCCGACCTGCGAGGTCGGTAGCACGTAGATGTCGTCGGCGGGGGCCATCGCGTAGTAGCCGCCGGAGGCGCTCATCGACTGGACGCTCGCGATCACCGGCATCTGCTGGCTCGTGCGCTGGACCGCCTTGTACATGCGTTCGGACGCGACGGGCGCGCCGCCGGGCGTGTCGATCTTCAGGACGACGGCCCCGACGGAGTCGTTGCCGCGTATCGATGCGAGTTCGCTTTCGACGTCGTCGGCGAGGGCCGTGTTCACGGGCCCGTCGATCTCGACCACCGCCACCGTGTCGGTCGTCTCGTTGGTCGCCGCGTACACGCTCGGCGCGACCACCACCCCGAGCACCGCGGCGGCCAACACGACGGCCGCGACCTGTCGTCGCGGCGTGATGGCCGTGGAGAGCTTGTCGGTTGACATTAGCGGGTGGATCGATTCGGGTGGATAACATAACGCTCCGGATGGGCAAAACGGCCGTTTTAGTCTGCCTCGTGGTACCTTTCCACGTGCTTCGTCCGTCCCGCCGACGTAACGCTTACCCGCCGTGACCGACAGATCCCGGTATATGACCGACGAGCGCGACGCGGACCGCCACGAGTTCTCCGCGGGCCAGGGCGTCGACGCCGACTACGAGGAGTTCACCCTCGACCCCGAGGAGCTCGACGCCGACCCGACCACGGTCGACCCGGTCGACTCCCGGGTGCTCACCGACGTGCTCGACCGCCGGAACGTCGAGAGCGACGCCGTCGACGTCGATCGGCTGATAGACGTCGGGCTCTCCTACATGGCGATCAACCGGTTCGAGGAGGCGACCGAGACGTTCGAGCGCGCCGCCCGGTTCGCCGAGGAGGACTCGCTGGAGGCACAGGAGGCGTGGGTGAACAAGGGCGCGGCCCACGCGGAGCTCGAGGAGTTCGACGAGGCGATCGGCGCCTACGAGGAGGCGTTGCGCATCGACGACGACTCCGAGCACGCCGCGACCGCCGAGACGAACCTCGCGTACGCGCTCTGGGAGTTCGGCCGCAGCGAGGAGGCGCTCGAACACGCCGAACGCGCCGTCGAGATCGACCCGCGGTTCGCCCAGGCGTGGTACAACCGCGGGTTCATGCTCGTCGAGCGCGGCCTCCACGAGGACGCGGTCAACTGCTTCGACAACGCGATCCGCCTCGGCTACCGCGACGCCGGCGTGTTGGAGGAGAAGGCTCGCGCGCTGGAGGAAGCGGGCGAACACGAGCAGGCCGAGGAGGTCGCCGACCGCGCCGAGGAGATCCGTCGCGAGGCCGAAGAGGAGTTGCTCGAGGAACGGACCGGCCGCGCACCCGGCCCGGGAGGACGGGGCGGTCCCGGCGGACGGGACGGTCCCGGCGGCCGTGGCGGCAACGGGGACGGTCCCGGCGGTCGCAGTGACCCCGAACCGGAACGCGAGCTTCAGGGGGAGGGTCCAGAGGGCTTTTAGATGTTGCTCCGCGAGCGAGAGACGCCCGAGGGAACGCTCGTCTCGGTCTGTGACGCCGATTGCCTCGGCGAGAGCTACGACAACGGTCACGCCAGCCTCACGGTGAGCGAGGAGTTCTACGGCGGCGACGACGCCGTCGAGGCCGACGCCGAGGCGGTCGTCGCCGCGCTCCACCGCGCGCAGGTGGGCAACCTGGTCGGCCGGGAGGCGGTCGGCGTCGCGGTCGAGGCCGGCCTCGTCGACGAGGACGCCGTCCTCGAGTTCGACGGAACCCGACACGCCCAACTGCTCTGGTTGTGAGGGGATCCGCGGAACCAAATCTTTTGTTTAGCTGTATCTAATCTCGACCGTCGACCGAGCGTCCATCCCGTCCCGGCGTCGGTTCGCCGATCGCGTTCGCCGGGCGGAACGGGTCGGTCCGGCTCCCCCGAGCAACGTATGACCGAGACAACGTGGCTGACCGTCGTCCTCATCGCCGCCGGCGCACAGCTCGCGGTCCTCCCCGGCGAGAAGGTCCAACTGCTCATCGCCGGGCTCTCGACGCGGTACCGCCCCGCCGTCGTCGTGAGCGCGGCCGCGGCGGCCTTCGCCGGCTGGACCGTCCTCGAGATCCGGTTCGGTCGGGCGATCACCACGACCCTGCCGGGGATCTACCTCGACGCCCTGACGGCGGTGTTGTTCGTGGTCTTCGCGTACCTACTGTTCCGGAGCGCTCCCGCTCCCGACGCCGCGGACCCGGAGGCGAGCACCGACCCGATGACCGACGGCGGCGAACTCGACGTGCGGGTCCCCCTCGTCGGCTGGCGGGTGCCGAACCGGTTCGGCGGCTTCCTCCCCATCTTCGCGATGATGGCCTTCGGCGAGTTCGGCGACAAGACGCAGCTTATCACCATCTCGCTGGCGACCCAGTACCCCGCGTATCCGACCGCCATCTGGACCGGCGAGATGCTCGCCATCATCCCCGTGAGCGTCGCGAACGCGTACTTCTTCCACCGCTTCTCGCACGCGTTCGACCTCCGGAAGGCGCACTTCGCCGGGGCAGTGGTGTTCCTGTTCTTCGCGTTCGACTTCGCCATGAGCGTCCTCCTCGGCGTCTCGCTGTGGGAGACGGGCGTCGACGCGGTCGCCGGCGTAGTGTGAGGTCGCTCCCGTCTCCGCCGTCGGCCGCTCACCCGATCCGCGCGAGCACCGCCCGCCGACCGCGCTCCGCGCCGAGTCCCGCGGCGAGCAGGACCGCCCCGGCGGCGACGAGCGCCAGCGACCCGGAGACCGCGTCCCCGACCGGGCCGACGAGGAACGCGAGCACGCCGGAGACGAACCCGAGCGCGGCCACGTTCGCCGGCGCGGCCTCCCGGAGCCCCACCGCCCCGACGACGAGCGCCACCACGACGCCGAGCAGGCAGGCGAGCGCGACGAGCGAGCCCGCGACGTCGCCGACGCGCCGGGCGAGGGTCCACACGGCTACGGCTGACGCGGGGGCCGCGACCGCGGGCGCGC
>NZ_QMIM01000038.1 GCF_003287355.1 Halorubrum sp. 48-1-W | reverse complement strand
GTGGTGGTTGTGTCGTCCCATGTCGGTTTCCTCCCCGACCTACTCGCTCACTCCGTTCGCTCCTTGAGGTCGGGGGCTCCACCTCGAAAATGCTGAAGACTGCGTCTCGGTCACCCGCTCGGGAGAACATAAAATAGTGACCGCTCCAAATCACCTGTATGGCTGTGCCACGCCTCGTTTACGACGATGAGTGCGGTTTCTGTATGTACATGATTCGGTGGTTGGTGCGGTTTGGCAGGTTCGATCCCGTGGGGTTCAGCGAACTCACGGCGGATCAGAAGGCCCGGCTTCCGGACGGATACGAGACCTGTATGCACCTGTTGACCGACGAAGCCGTGTACTCCTGCGGTCGAGCGCTTGAAGAGTGTGTCAGCCGCTGTGGGATCGTCGGTCGATATCTCGTTCACACGGCGCGTCTGCTTCCGTATTCGGGATGGATTCGAGAACGTGGCTACCGATTCGTCGCCGACCGCCGATCGATCTGGGGACGGTTTCGGTCCTGCGAGCACGTCGAGGGGAGTCTTTCCAGTTCTCGATCCGAATGAAAAGCCGTTCTGCCCCGTACACCTCCGGAGCTCACACGCGGTTTCTGACATGACGTGGATCGGTCGGTGTTCTCCTGCGGGGTTCAACTAAAGCGGTAGCGCGGAGTCCCCTTCCTCAAGGAGCGACTATCGGGAGCGAGTAGGGAGGGGAGGAGCGCGTTCGTATTGCTTACAACCATCACCAAAGCCGAGGCGGCATATTTCGAGACGGTGAGCGGTGCGAGGGCGACTGGCGACCGCGGCCCGGACCGATGGAGCACTTTTTATCGGTCCCGCGAGAGCCCTTGCCCATGGTTCTGGCTCCGATCGCGAGGTCGAAAGACGATGACAGCGGGGGCGGAACGAGGTATCCGCGACGATGACGCTCGACAGGTTTCGAACGATATCGAACCGGGCGATCACGCCGTTCGTCTCCGTCGCCGACCGCCTCGGACTGTCGCCGAACGCGGTGACCGTCGCGTCCATGGGGGTCGCCGTCGCCGCCGCAGTCGTCCTGGCGATCGCCGGAGGCGACCCGTCGTGGTACCTGCTGGGCGGTGTGTTGGTGTTGTTCAACGGCTTTCTGGATATGCTCGACGGAGCCCTCGCCCGCCAAACCGACAGCGCGACGCCGGAAGGGGATTTCCTAGATCACCTGGTCGACCGCTACGCCGACGTGGTGATACTCGGCGGGCTCGTAGCGGGGATCGGACGCTTCGACATCGGCTTCGTCGCGATCGTCGGGATCCTGTTGAACGCCTACGTCGGCACGCAGGCGCAGGCCGTCGGGCTCGGTCGGATGTACGAGGGGCTCATCACGCGGGTCGAGGTACTGCTCCTCGTCGGCGGCGTGAGCATCGCCGCCGTGTGGATCCGGGCGGAGTACCTCGGATTGACGATCGTCGGATGGCTGATCGTCTTCTTCATGATCGCGAGCAACGCCACCGCGCTCCAGCGGGCGGTTCTCTCGTGGCAGCAGCTTCGAGACCGGGAGTGATGTGGTCCACAACGCCGACGTGGCTTCGACTCTGTTCCGGCGTTCGGCGGGTTCCCCGTCGATCCATTCGAACCGATGTAGGCGATACAGCTCACGTCAGTTACCCACGACTGAGGTCGTGGGCTTCCTCTCCGTGAGCGAACCGATCGACGAGGCGGTCGCCGGCAGTTTGATTACCCAACCGGCAAAACCGTCCGGTAGAACGGACTGGATCGAGGGGCGCGGTGGCCCGAGGAGGCTCGCGAATCGCGTCTTCGTGGGGTGCCGTGCCCGTCGATCGGTGATGACACATGAACCCTCGAACCGCACTCACCTTCGCACGGGCGGCGGTCCGCTCCGTACAGTACCTCCTCACCGGCCGTGTCCGGTTCCCCGGTGATCGGATCGGACACGTCCTCGAGACGCCGGACGGTGACTCGTTCGTCGTCTATCGCGAGACGGAACTCGACCGTCCCGACGGGGACGCAGTGGACGACGGCGTGATCCTCGTCTTCGAGGTCGACGTGCCGAACCGGGCGAAGGGTGTGGCGCTCCGCGAGGTGCTTTTCGACCCCTTCGCGAACGTGGCGACCCCCTTCTTTACCGGCATGCCGGGGTTCAGACGGAAACTCTGGCTCGCGGGCGACCGACCCGGCGAGTTCCTCGAGCTGTACGAGTGGGCGACCGCCGAGGACGCGGAGCTGTTCGCGGACGTGCTCGGGTCGCTGCTCGAACCGTTCGCCTTCGCGGGACGGGCGTCGTTCGAGGTCGTCGCGGACGACTCCATCGACGAGTACGTCGCCACCCGGGCGACGACGTGGCGCGACGGGAGGACGGACCTCGACCCGGAGGCTGGTTCGGACGTCGACGGGGACGAACCCAGACGCTCGAGGACGTGGCGTGCGGTCGGCGGCGGTCTGCTGTTCTTGGCGCTCGTCGTCGTGGTCGTTTACCTCGCGGTACGCCGCGCGGACGAGAGGGATCGATAACCGTCCCCAAGGAATGGGGGTTTAAGAGCTTTATATCCGTATATGCGGCCATGCGTGTTACTGACTGGCTCACCAAGACGGACTGGCTGTGGACGGTCATCGGGGGGTTCTACCTGGTGGCGTACCTGTTCTGGTACATCCCGGTATTGAAGGGTCTCCCCGACAGCGTCGGCGACCCGCCCGCGCCGTATCCGTGGCACTGGCCGCTGGACTTCGTCGCGACCGGACTGGCCGGTAGCGTCCTGTTGTTCCTGGGCTTCCGACGGGCGGCGGAGCTGACGTGGACGGCGAACGTCGAGACGATCACGCCCCTCGAGGCTCCCGGAACCGACGGAGCCGTCGCGAGCAAATGAGCCGCATCGGTCGCGTCCTGGCCCGGCTTCCGTGGACCCGTCTCCAGCACGGCTTCCAACATCGGATCCGTCGGCGATTCTTCCGTCTCGAGGGTGCCCCTCCGTACCAGCTCCTCGATTCGGATCGCCAGCACGTCAGGGAGGTGCTCGCCCGGAATCACTTCGCGACGTGGCACGTGATCTCGTACTACTACGTCCACGACGCGTTCGGCGAGGAGGTGCTCAATATGCGGCGCATCGAGTCGCTCGACCGTGAGGGGCGCTTCTGGCAGACCCACGTGCGCGGATTCTCGCACCCGGACGGGTTCGTCGTCTGCCCACACTTCGAGCTGTGTCCGGTCGAGCAGCCCGCCAGCCACCTCGACAAGGTCGGGCTCGACGTCCCCATCGGGATGCGAAAGGCGGCGGAGCTCTGGGAGGCGAACGGCATCGAGGTCCTCGAGGAGTCGACATCGGAGGGATCGACGTCCGGGGTGCTGGACTCGCCCCCGTGAACTCCGTCGCGAAAACCCCTTATCCGTCGTTTTCCGGCGTGTGACCCGACGTTCGACCGGTCGTCCGAAACAGCTATCAATTTGCTCATTGTTGACACACAACATGACTCGTGGTGGCGTCATCCATAGGGTGCGAACGTTCCTTACGGCGAAGGTGAGCTGGCTTCGCACGGTCGGCCGGCGCGTCCTCGGTCGCACGCACGGCGCCTCCTCGCCCGGGGATCTCCACGCGCGCGTGACGTTCCGTGCCTGCGTGGACGCCGTGATACCGACCACGCCGGAGTTGGCGGACGAGCTGGGTCCGGAGCACGTTCCCGGGGGCAACGACGTGGAGGTCGCGGAGTTCCTCGGCGTCTACGTCGACGATCGGGTACAGATCGGGTTGCCCAACATCCGTCGCGACGTGGACGTCGTGAAGCCGATCGCGAACGTCCTCGACTCGGCGGCGCTCAAGCTCATCGCGCGCGGCGACAACGAGGACGAGCCGAACGAGGAGCGTCCCGTGGCGTTCTTCGAGGGAACCGACGTCTCCGCCGATCGGATCCGGGACGTCGCCGGCCCCTTCGCCAGGCTGTCGCCGCGGGACCGGCTCCGGGCGATCCACGTGCTGGACGAGATCGAGGCGAAGATCACCCTTCCGGACGGCCGGTTCGTGGAGTTCGACGGGGGGCTGGTCGGTCAGCTCGTCGTCGGGTTTCCGAAGCTGATCTACTACAGCGAGTGGGACGGGTATCCGGATCCCGAACGCATGCCGTTCGGACAGGACCATCCGAACGACCCCGCGTCAGTTCAGGGGTGGCAACAGACCGGGTTCCCCGGGTTCACGAACGGCTACGCGTGTCTACGCGGGTACCTCGGGACGGAGGACGGGACGCTCGGTTCCGAGGACGTGTGGACGACGATCGACGACCACGACGGACCGCCAGTCGGCCTGTTCGCGTCGCCCGGCCGGTTTCGGGAGAACGAATACGACACCGACGGCTACGTCGAGCCGTACCCCGAGGGAGGTGCGTGAGATGGTCGACCCCGAGTACGACGTCGTCGTCGTGGGGGCGGGCGGGGACGGACCCGTCGCGGCTTGGAAGCTCGCTGAGGCGGGGCTGTCCGTCCTGATCCTGGAGGCCGGGCCGTTCCACGGCAACGAGAAGTGGCCCGACCCACACGGGGACCCGGGGGCCGAGGCTTCCTCGGACGTCGACGACCTGAGCGGCGAACTGCTCGACGAGCAGTTCACGACTCGCGAGTTCGAGATGGTAAACCAGCTCTTCTTCGGGCCCGCCGACGAGGATCGAGGCATCTGGACGCGGAAGTTCCCCGGCGACGGCGCGATCCTCCAGTGTGCCGGCGTCGGCGGCACGACACTCCACTACACCGGCTGTCACCCGCGGGCGTATCCCGCGGCCATCGACGAGCAGGGCCACTGGCCGATCGACTACGCGGACCTGCTACCGTACTACCGGGACGTAGAGGAACTGTGCGACGTACAGCCGGCCCCTGTCACCGCCAAAGAGGAGCTGTTCTTTCGGGGTGCGGCGGCCGCGGGATGGGAGCTCATCGACGAGATGAACGTCACGTCTCCCGGCTACCGACCCCAGCCCAACGCGATCAGGCGCCCGGACCAGCGCCTCCACGTCGACGGCGACTACGACGGGGAGTTCACGTATCCGGACGTGACGGGTCACACCCTCGGGCTCGGCGAGATCGCCGGAAATCCGCATCCACGGGGCGCACCCTTCGAGGAGAAGGCCAAACGCGCGAGCAACGTCAGTTTCGTCCCGGCCGCGATGCGTACCGGCAACGTCACCGTCCGCCCGAACGCGTTCGCCGTCGACGTGACGACCGAGACTCCCCTCGGCGACACCCCGACCGCCACGGGCGTGACGTTCCGGGACACCTGGTCGGGAGCGACGACGACCGTCGAGGCGGGGGTGGTCGTCCTCGCGGCCGGTGCCATCGAGACGCCACGGCTCTGGTTGAACGCCGACCTCCCGGACGAGGAGTGGGTCGGCCGCGGCCTGACGATCCACTTCGGGGACAACGTGATGGGGCTGTGGGACGCCGACGATCTGGAGACGACGCTCGGCAAGCCCACGGTCGACCAACACGAGGGACAGAACATCGCGGCCCGGTTCGACTATCCGGGGCTCGGCATGCTCCAGACGGTCGGAACGACGCCGGGCGTCGGTGCGATCCTCGGGTTCGGCGCCAGCGCGTCGGGGTTCGCCTTCCAGCACGACACCGAGGACGCGCCCTGGGACACGATGGGTCGGCTCGCCGGACCGGATCTCAAGCGACTCCTCTCGGACTACCGCCGGA
The DNA here is from genome assembly GCF_003287355.1 of Halorubrum sp. 48-1-W. Lineage (GTDB taxonomy): Archaea > Halobacteriota > Halobacteria > Halobacteriales > Haloferacaceae > Halorubrum. The sequence continues at coordinate 36,743 of NZ_QMIM01000038.1, read as the reverse complement.
TGCTCCCGGTGCTCGTCGTCAGCGACGACCGTCCCCTGAAACGAAACGGCGTGACCGTCCAGAACGGCGCGGAGGACGAACACGGCCCCATCCCGCTCGTCAACTACACGCCGAGCGAGGCGGACCGAAAGCGACGCGACGAACTGGCGGAGATCGCGGCGGAGATCCTTCGCGAGGCGGGGGCGTCCCACGTCCACCGCGCCGATTCCCCGCCGACGGCGCTCCATCTCCACAGCACGATGCGGATGGGAAAGGTCGTCGACGAGGCGTGTGAGGCCTACGCGGTCGACCGCCTGTTCGTCGCGGACCACAGCGCCCTCGCCAACGGCGTCGGCGGGCCGAACCCGACCAACACGGGACAGGCGCTAGCAGCCCGGACCGCCGAGAGGATCGTGGAGCGCCACTTTTGATCGTCTCCGGGCGGTTCCCGTTTTGACGCGGATCCGTCCGTCCGTACACGTCACGTCTCGGTGACCCGCGTCGCGAACTGGCGAAGCTCCCGGTCGAACCGCTCCGGGTCCTCGAGGAACGGCGAGTGGCCGACCCCCTCGTAGACGGAGACCTCGCCGTCGGGTACGAGGTCGGCGTGCTGTCGGGCGGCCCGTGGACGGACGACCCGGTCGGCGGATCCGTGGACGAACAGCGCCGGGACGTCCAGTTCGCGGAGCGTCGCAGCGTTCGAACCGGTCCGGGCTTGCAGCGCCTCCCGAACCCGCGGCGGACACCGCGCGTTGTACCCGAGCATGAGGTGGTACTCGCGCGGCGGCACCGGTTCGGCGGTACAGATGTCGAGGAACCGGCCGAGCGCGTCCACGCTGGCCTCGGCGTCGCGGGTCTCGAGGTCGTCGAGCATCCCGGCGAACTCCTCGCCGGCGATCTCGGCTGCGGCGTCGGTCCCCTTCTCCGTGATCGCTCCCACGAAGACGACCCCGGCCACGTCGTCGGTCCCGTCGACGGCGAGATAGTCGGAGACGACCAGCCCGCCGTACGACCAGCCGACGAGGACCGGATCGTCGGTCGCCAGCTCGTCGATCACGGCGCGCAGGTCCGCAGCCCAGCGCTCCGGGTCGCGGTATCGGTCACTGCCGGCCGGCTTCCCCGAGTCGCCGTGACCGCGGAGGTCCGGCGCGAGCAGGCGGAACTCGTCGGCCAACGCCCCGTCGAACTGTTCGTACCAGCAGAGCCGCGACTGCGAGTAGCCGTGAACGAGCAGGATCGTCGGTGCCTCCGACTGTCCCGCGGCGTCGACGCGTAGCTCCGTCCCCCCGCCGCCGTCGACCGTGTGTGACTCCATGCCGATGGATGTGTGTACGGAGGGATATACGTTGGCGGCCGGCGGCCGCGCGGTCGGCCGCTACCGGCGACGGAGGACGTGTCCGAACAGCATCGGCGCGACGAGCAGGGTCACCGGGACGACGATCCACACCTGCCCCGCGAACACGTCGTACTGTCCGAGCGTCACCGAAACGGGCGTTCCCTCCACGTATCCGACGAGGAACTCGAAACCGACGGTCAGGACGGTCCAACAGACGCCGACGGCTACGAGTTCCTTCGGCCGGTAGTCGGTCGACGTCGACCGGAAGAAGCCGTACGCGACGAGGAGGATCACAGCGACGAGGAGAGCCGTGCTGAGGAGGTGTGCGACGCGATGGCCGAACCGAGACACGAGAACGGTCTCCCTGAAGCCGCCGTTGAGGACGGCGAGGATCGCCATGAGGACCCAGACGACGAGCGGGCGACGGAGCACGCGGAGCCGCACTCGATTCGGCCGATCGCCGCTCTCTCCCGTGGCTCGTGAACGCATTTCGGTCTCCGTTTCTCTGCGCAGGGAAAAAACGTGTCGAGGACGGTCGTCCGGGGCGAGAACGGGCTCGGAACCCGAGATCAGGCTGCCTCGACGGCCTCGAGCAACGCGTCGTAGTCGGGTTCGTTCGTCGGGTCGTCGGAAACCCACTCGTAGGTCACCGTCCCCTCCTCGTCGAGGACGTACACCGCCCGGTTGGCCACGCCGTAGAGGCCGAGGTCGGCGATGTCCAGCGAGAGCCCGTACGCCCCGATCGTGTCGCCGTCCATGTCGCTCACGAGATCAAACTCCAGGTCGTACTCCTCGGCGAAGGCCCCGAGCGAGAACGCGGAGTCGGCGCTGATCCCGAACAGAGTCGCGCCGGCCGACTCGAAGTCGTCGTACCGTTCCTGGAGCGCCACCATCTCGTTGCTACACGGCGGCGTGAACGCGCCGGGGAAGAACGCTAAGACGACAGGGCCGTCGCCGAGGTGATCCTCGAGGTCGAACGTCTCGTGGTCGGAACCCTTGTACGCCGCCGTGAACGTCGGTGCGGTGTCGCCGGTCGAGACCATACCCGATCGAAGGCCTGTGGCGTCCTAAAACCTGTCGCGGTCGTGGTCGGCCGGGGGGTCGACGGACCGATCAGCTGGAGGGTCGACGGACCGATCAGCCGGCCGGACAGTCGTGTTCGATCACGATCTGTCGGCCGGGATCCTCGTACTCCCCGTCGATCGGGCTCGACTGGTACACCTGGTAGACGGTCACGCTGTCGACTGGCGCGTCGTGGGACTCCTGGGCTCGCTCGCACACCCAGTCGGCGTAGCTCTCCGCGATGGACCCGTCCGGTCCGGAGCTGTCGACCGCCGACATGAATTTCCGGTGTCGGAAGTTCGGATACTCGGCGGCCGGGTCCGGCGGCCGGTCGAAGGTGAGCTCCCCACCGCCGAACGCGTTCGTCGTCGAGCCGTTCGCGAGGTACGCCCGCGAGGGGTACCAGCTGTACGACTCGCTGGGGTCTGGCGCGTACAGCCCCCACTTCTGTTGATCGAGGTGGTCGTAGTCGATCTCGGCGGGCACGTCGTAGTCGCCGACGGTGGCCGCGCTGAACACCAGCATCCAGACCAGCACGCAGAAGCCGATCACCGTCAACAGCGACCGACCGTACGCGATCGTGTAGTCGGACGCCTCCCCGTACCAGCCCTCCCGGTCGGGGTCGAGGACCCGACGCTCGATCGGGGGTCGCCCGAGCGGACCGAGTGCCGCCGCGACCGCCGACGTCGACGGGAGTCGCTCCGTCCACGCCGACGGCACGCGGCGGGAGCACGTCTCCCAGAAGACGGCCGGCATGAAGGGGAGCATCGACGTCATCAACAGTAACGGGAACAGCCCGACCGCCATCGTGAGCAACATCCCGACGAACGCGCTGGTGTACACGAGCGCGGCCACCATTCGGACGCGGCCGACGGTGGCCAAAAGGAACAGCGCGGAGCCGGACAGGAGCGTCACCCAGCCGTAGTTGAGGAGCGTCAGGAGCGTCGGGAAGTCGGCGAGGACCTTGCCGAGCGCGGTCGTCATCACCTCGTTGTGTAAGGCGATCGTGAGGCCGTCGCCGGCGTACCACTCCTCGCCGGCGTGTTTCGCGATCGCGTTCGAGGTGAACACGACCACCGGTTGGGCGAGAAGCGCTGCGGTCCCGAAGCTCGCGACGGCCGTCCGGGCCGACCCGCGCCGGAGCGCGTCGACGGACCACCGCTCGCCGAGCGGCGTGACGAGCGCGACGGCCAACAGGACACGGAACAGCCGGTCGCCGCCGTTGAGGAGTGCGGGGTTGCGCGCCTGAAGCGAGAACAACAACAGCAGCGAGACGACGCCGACCAGCCGCGTGCGGTAGCCGAGGAGGAACGCGACCGCGAACGCGCCGGCGACGACGAACAGGAGCCCTTGGAACCAGAGGTCGCCCGAGAGCGCGTGGAGCGACATCCCGGTGTACTGGCCGTACGTCGCCTCGTAGGCAGCCACCGGGTACACGCCCGCGTCGGTGTAGAACAGCGCGAGGTCCTGCGAGCGGTGGAGGAGGTCGAGCAGGATGACGAGTCCGAGCGCGATCCGGACGGCGGCGAGCGAACGGGTGTCGACCTCGAACCGCTTCCGAACCCGGTCGAGAACCGGCGACAGCCGTTCCCACGCGCGTTCGAGCCCGTTTCCTGAGGTGACGGTGGCCTCGTCGCTTCCGGCGGTGACGGCGTCGTCGCTGTCGACGAACCCTTCGGGCTCGTCGCCGGTCGATTCGACGTCGTCGCCGACGGCGGGCGCTTCCGGATCGGCGTCGCGGTCGTCGTCGGGTGCGGAGTCTCGTGACGGCATTCGGTGTGGGGTGGGGGACCCGTCGAGGGCCTCGACGGGATCCGCCCGACTGGCTGGAACGTGGCGTAGACGGTATGTATATTTGTTGGGACCGCAGTCGTGCGTTCCCGTCCCGTCAACCGGTCCGGTCGCCTCGCCGCGTCCGAACCCTTTTTCACCGGTCTTCGCCATCCGTTGTCATGGAACTCGAAGCGGTGACGGAGGCGGTCGAGGCCCGGCGAGACGAGCTCACGGACCTCGCACGCGACATCTGGGAACACCCGCAGACGGCGTTCGAGGAGACGTACGCGGCGGATCGACTGATCGGCGTCCTCGCCGAGCGCGGCTTCGACGTCGAGGTCGGCGTCGGCGACGTCGAGACCGGCTTCGTCGCCCGCTACGGCGAGGGCGACCCGGTCGTCGGCACGATGGGCGAGTTCGACGCGCTTCCCGGCCTCTCACAGCGCGCGGGCGGGACGAGAGAGCCGATCGAGGAGGGCGGAAACGGCCACGGCTGTGGGCATAACCTCTTCGGGGTCGGCTCGCTCGGGGCTGTGCTCGCGGTCGCCGACGCGATCGACGCGGGCGTCGAGGGGTCGGTCGTCTACGTCGGCACGCCCGCCGAGGAGGCGGGGTCCGGGAAGACGTACATGGCCCGCGCGGGCGCGTTCGACGACGTCGACGCGGTGGTCTCCTGGCACCCCGGCTGGTACAACGCGCCCACGAAGGGGTCGTGTCTGGCCGTGGACAGCTACGAGGTGACGGTCCGGGGGGAGTCGTCCCACGCCGCCGCCTCGCCCGAGGCGGGGCGGAGCGCGCTCGACGGGCTCCAGCTCCTCAACACGGCCGTCGAGTACATGCGCGAGCACGTTCCCGACCCGGTCCGACTCCACTACGTGATCACCCGAGGCGGCGACGCCGCCAACGTCGTCCCGCCGGAGGCGACCGGCGAGTACCTCGTGCGCGCGCCGAGCCGCGACCTCGTCGAGGAGGTGAGCGACTGGTTCGAGAACGCCACAGCGGGGGCGGCGCTGATGGCCGACGTCGACGTCGAGGTCACCCAGACCAGCGGGATCTACGGTGTCCGACCGAACGAGACGCTCGGCGACGCGATCCGCAGTACGATGGCCGAACTCGGCTCGTTCTCGGTCGACGACCCGATCGCCGACGAGCTCAAGGCGTCGCTCGGCGACGTCTCCGACCAGATCGCCGAGCTACCCGAGGAGTACCGCGACCGCGCCGCCGAGAACGCCTACTTCACCGAACCGATCGACGCGCTCGACGCGGGCGAGACGGGGTCGTACTCGACCGACTCCGGCGACGTCAGCCAGCTCGTCCCGCTGGGGCGGATGACGACGGCGACGTGGCCCGCCGGGACGCCCCCGCACTCCTGGCAGGCGGTCGCCGCCAGCGGCTCGACCGGAACCGAGGGCATGCTCTACGCCGCGAAGACCATCGGCGGGACCCTGCTCCGCCTGCTCACCGACGAGGAGCTACGCGCGGAGGCCGTCGCCGAGTTCGAGGAGCGCGGCGGTGCGGACTACGAGTCGCCGATGCCCGACGACGCCGACCCCTACGAGCTGCTCGGCGTCGAACGGCCCGACTTCGAACCCTCCGTTGACGTCGAGCGGACGCCCGCCGGAACCGCGGACGACGACTGAGGACCCCGCGGGGGTCACTCCGCGACGGTCGCAGCGACGATCCCGAGGGTCTGGCCGACGCCGACGACGCCGAGGGCCACGGCGGTTGCGGTCGGCGAGCCGGCGACTGCGACGCCGACCGCCCCGACGACACAGCAGGCTGTGCCGACGTCGTAGGCGCGGGCCGATCGCCCGACCCGCCGGCCGGTGTCCGCCAGCCCGACTGCCGGGAGCAGTATCCATCCGTACAACGCGATCGACAGCAACGGCCTCGCGGGGAGCGCGAGCACGCCGTCGAGCGCGAGGAACCCGAGAACTCCCGCGAGCGTCACCGGCGTGCCGGCGAGGATGACGAGCTTCCAGACGCGGAGGGCACCCGACCCCATCTCGCCCCACGATCCGACGAGGAACGCGACGAGCAGGACGCTCATGACGACGTGGGCGACGAACAGTGCGTGGGTACTGACGACGCCCAGGACGGCGCTCGCAGCCACGGTCCACGCGGCCGGAACCAACAGTGCGGGGCCGTTCTCGCGGAGGGGTCGGAACACGGCCGTCGGCTCGGGGTGCTCGTACATAAATCGACGGGCATGCCGGAAACCGACGGTCCAGTCGGTTCGATCCGGTAGGATCGACCGTACGTTCACCGGATCCGGGTACTCAGGCCGATAACTCACACGATCGTCGATCGATGGTCGTGTTAACTGTACACTCGAAAGTCTTATCCCGTCAACCGGCGTGTGTTTATTCGCAATGGCGACAGGAAAGGTTGATTTCTTCAACGACACTGGCGGCTACGGTTTCATTTCGACTGAGGACGAGGACGACGACGTGTTCTTCCACATGGAGGACGTTGGCGGTCCGGACCTCGAAGAGGGTCAGGAGCTCGAGTTCGACATCGAGTCCTCGCCCAAGGGTCCCCGCGCGACCAACGTCGTTCGGCAGTAAACCGGATACCGAAGCGGGTCGTCCGGCTGACGCCGAACACGGCTCTGACACGCGAAAACGAGTTTCTTTCCCGCGGTGCGGACTCACGTCCGTCGCGGGCTGTTATCGACCGTTCAGCGACAGCTACGACGGCCTAGATGTGCTGGCCCCAGAGGCCGCTACCCTTCGTCACCTCGACGTCGCCCTCGACGCGGGTCTGACACGCCAGCCGGACGTCGTGGCTCGGGTGGTGTGGCGGGAGCCAGAGTCTGGCCTCCTCCCTTCGGCTCGGCTCGCTGACTTCGCCGTCGACCTGGACGGCACAGGTGCCGCACTGGCCCAGCCCGTGACAGTTGAACGTCCGGGTGGACCCGTTGTGTACCGAGAGGCCGGCCTCCTTCAACACGTCGCGTAGCACGTCACCCTCCTCGCACTCGATCTCCTCGCCTTGGTAGTACACGGTCGGCATGTCTCGTGGTCCCGTACGTGGCCGAACCTCAAAGGTGCTGGTGTGTCGGATCGACGGTCGACGTCGTCAGCCACCGTCGTCTCCCCCGAGCCGATCGCGTCGTGTGCCGGGCGTCCGACGCCGACGGGGCGTTTTTTACCCTCGGCACCGCAGGGTGGTGTAATGGGAATCAGGTGTCTGCTCGGGCACGACTTCTCGGAGCCCGAAATAGAACGCGAGCGCGAGGAGGACGGCGAGGAAGTCGTCACGACCGTCAGGGAGGTGAAGACCTGCGCTCGGTGCGGCGAGACGCAGGTCGTGAGCGAGAACACCGAGGTCACGACGATGGAACAGCTGACCGATCAGGCGACGGCTACTGGGGCGTCGTCGACCGAGCCGACCGGGTCGGCGGACGGGTCCGACGACGCTGTGGCGTCCGCGGAACCGTCGCTCGACGCCGACGTCTCGGACCGGGGTCCCGACATCGACTACGGCGGAACCGTCGGTGGCGACTTCGCGGACGTCGACGGGGACGACGCGGAGATCCTCGACGGGACACCCCCCACAGCGGGCGCGGGTTCGGGAGGCGAGGAGCCGGGGGGAGCGGACCCGGTCAGCGCCGACCCGGAGCGACCCGACCCGACCGACGAGGGGGCCGTCGACGCCGACGGTCCCACGTCCGCGGCGGACGACGAGGGGGCAGAGCTGATCGACGGGGGTTCGGACACGACCGATGCGGCCGACGTCCACGAAGCGGTCGACGCAGCCGACGCCTCCGCCGCCGATCGCGAGCCCGCGGACGAGGACGCCGACGGCGACGCCGCGGCGGACGACGGCGTGATCCTCGACGACGACGGCGACGCCGCGTCCGACGCCGATCGCCACCGGGGTGAGTGGCCCACGGTCGAGGCGGCCGACGACGACGCGACGTTCGAGGCGGCCCCCTGGCCCGAACAGCGGGGCGAGGACGAGGGATTCAACGCCGAGATCGACGGCGACGACGACGGCGTCGAGTTCGGCGGTCTCACGCCCGAAGCCGGCGACGTCACCGGCACCGCCGGGTCGGCTGTGGAGTCCCCGGACGCGGAGTACGTCGAGCCGGCGGACCGGTCGTCGTCGTCCGGATCCCCGGTGACCGGCGTCGGCGGCGCGACCGGCGACTCCGACGACGGGTCGGCCGGCCCCGGTTCAGGGTTCACCCGCGAGGACGCGTCGGCGCTCGAGACTACGGACTCACAGCAGACGCCGACGGAGTACTACTGTCCCGAGTGTGGGATGACCGCCGACTCCGGCGGGAGTTCCATGCGGGCGGGCGACATCTGTCCCGAGTGTAAACGCGGCTACGTCGCGGAACGGCCGCGATAGTCGCCGGGTCAGCGTGCCCAGTTCATCGACGTTCCCTTTCTCGTGGGTTCGAGGCTCGAACCCGCCACGTGGCGCCGATTCCCCGTGACGAAACTGGTTTACGCGCCCCTGTCGAACGGTCGCAGCATGAAGCAGTACAAGATGCGCCGCGGTGAGCATCTCGACGAGCGCATGCCGGACCTCAAAGGCTCCATCGAGGAGTACTTCGGATCGGTCACCGGCACCGAGGAGTACGACGGCCACGAGCTGTACGTGGTGGAGGACCCCGACAACCCCGTCTTCGAGCGGATCGTCGCGGGCGCGGCCGAGTACAGCGGCAAGAAGGACAAGCTCGCGGTTCACTTCGAGGAGCGCCCCGCCGAGGACGTCATCGCCGAGGGGAACGCCGACTCTGCCGCCGACGCGGTCGACGCGAAGAACTCCTTCCTGCTCGAAGCCACCGGCCGTGACGCCAAGTCACGGCGCGATTCGCTGAAACGCGAGGTCGAGGACGACGCGCCCGACTACTGAGTTCCCGACTGCCGAGCTCACCGGACTCCCGGGTTCCCGACTCCCGAATTCCCGACTACCGGCCCCTCCCCGTTTCCGTTCACCCGATATCCCGTCGTCGAGCGATACGACCGCCGCGGAGTCGCGACTTCCTTCTTCCTCGTCGTCGTCGTCGAACCCCGTTCTCGCCGTCACGCTCGCCCGGTTCCCCCTGTCATGAATATTAATTCAATATCGAGTTAAAAATCAGCAAGGTTAAGAGCGCCGGGCGCCAACGGAAGGTATGAGCATAGAAACGATCCTGTTAGCGGTCGGAACCGAAGACGAGGAGCGAACCGAACGGCTCGCCGCGGAGGCTGTGAGCGTCGCGGAGCCCACCGGGGCCACGGTCGTCCTCGCGCACGTGTTCGACGGGGAGGAGTTCGACGAGGTGCGATCGAACCTCGGCGTCGATCCCGAGAGCGAGGCCTCGACGCCGGACGCGGTCGCGAAGCGCCACACGACCACCCGAGCCATCTCCAAGGCGCTCACGGAGGCGGGCGTCGACCACTCGATCCGCGGCGCGGTCGGCGACCACGCCGACGAGATCGTCCGGTTGGCCGAGGAGACCGACGCCGACCGCGTCGTCGTCGGCGGTCGACACCGCTCGCCGACCGGCAAGGCGGTCTTCGGCAGCGTCGCCCAGGACGTGATCCTCTCCGCGCCGTGTCCCGTGACGTTCGTTCGCGGGGAGCCGGTCGAGTCGAAACGCCGCGTCGCGCCCTGAGACCCGCCCGGTAGCGCCGCCCTGAGACCCGCCCGGTAGCGCTCTTCTCGTGCGGATACGGCGACGAATCAGCGACGAACCGCCGAACGTCCCCGCCCAGCGCGACACCCGACGGAACCGTCCCGATTAAGTGGTAACGGGAACCTCCTTCCGCCGATGGCTTACTACGTGGGCGTCGACCTCGGCGCGACGAACGTCCGCGCGGTCGTGGGCGACGAGACCGCGACCGTGCTCGGCTCCGACGCGCGCGGGACCCCCCGTGGCCCGACCGGCATCGCCGTCACCGAGGCGGTGTTGAGCGTCGTCCGAAACGCGTGTGCGGAGGCGGGCGTCGACCCGACGGCTGTCGTCGCCGTCGGCATCGGCTCGATCGGCCCGCTCGACCTCGCAGCCGGGGTCGTGGTGGGACCGGCGAACCTCCCGGACACCGTCGAACGGATCCCCCTCGTCGGCCCGGTCTCGCGACTGCTCGACACCGAGGAGGTCCACCTCCACAACGACACCATCGCGGGCGTCATCGGCGAGCGGTTCCACTCCGAGCGCAACCCCGACGACATGGTGTATCTCACGATCTCCTCGGGGATCGGCGCGGGCGTCGCCGTCGACGGCAACGTGCTCTCGGGGTGGGACGGCAACGCCGGCGAGGTGGGCCACATGACCGTCGACCCCCACGGCTTCATGACCTGCGGGTGCGGGCTCGACGGCCACTGGGAGGGCTACTGTTCGGGCAACAACATCCCGCTTTACGCCCGCGAGCTCCACGAGGAGGACCCGGTCGAGACGGTGCTCCCGATCGAGGACCCCGACTTCTCCGCGGTCGACGTCTTCGAGGCGGCCGGCGAGGACACCTTCGCCGACCACGTGATAGACCAGCTCGCCCACTGGAACGCGATGGGGATCGCGAACGTGATCCACGCGTACGCGCCCCTCGTCGTGAGCGTCGGCGGCGCGGTCGCGCTCAACAACCCCGACCGGATCCTCGACCCGGTCCGCGAGAAGCTCGCGGACATGGTGTTCATCAACGTCCCCGAGATCCGCCTGACCAGCCTCGGCGACGACGTCGTCGTCAAGGGCGCGCTCGCGAGCGCGCTCACCGGCGGGACCGGCGACCGGTCCCACGTCGAGTCGCCACCCTAGGTGGGGACCCGCTACTCCTCGAACTCGTCCCGCTCCGGGGCTGCCTCCGGTCCGCGTCCGTCACCCGTCGCGCCGCCCCCGCTCCCGTCCCCGCGCGTCGCGAGATACACGTCCCGGTAGCGTCGGAGCTTCCGCACCAGGAGGTAGCCGAACGCGCCCTGAAAGACGACCACGAAGACGAAAAGCGCCGGGATCTGCGGGAGTCCGGAGACGGAGGAGATGACGACCGTGGCGGGGCCGACGAGCGTGTTGTACAACGCGTGGATCGTCGCCGCGATCACGAGCCCCTTGATCACGATCGGTCCACGGTTCTCCGGATTGAACTTGGCGAGCCCGAGGTAGTATCCCGCGAACGCCGAGTAGACGACGTGGCCGGGGCCCGCAAGCGCGCGCAACGCGGCGATCCCGTCGCCGGCGCCGAGCGCTGCGAGCCCGAACGCGAGCTCACCGATGTCGACGTTCTGTGCGATGTACAGCAGGTTCTCGATGACGGCGAACCCGAGCCCGGCGATCGCGCCGTACACCGCGCCGTCGATCACGGCGTCGAACCGCGCGTCGTTGTACGCGTACAGCCGCACCGCGAGCAGCTTCACCGTCTCCTCTATCGGGCCGACGATAACGAAAAAGAAGAGCACGAGCCCGAGGAAGCCGAGCGGCTCGAAGAACGGTCGGGCGAAACCGTTGAGGACCGCCGCGAACGTCGCGGTCAACACCGAGAGGAGGAACGTCGCGACCAGAAGCGAGAGCGGCTCGCCCGTCGTGACGTCGGAGGCGTACACGTACACTGCGAGCCCGAACGCCGGGATCGCGGACAGCGCAAGGAGCGCGGCCATCGTCCGATCGACGAGGAGCCCCGCGCCGAACGACCCGAAGATGGCGAGGAGGATGATCCCGGCGAGGAGGACGACGAGCGCCTTCGCCGAGCGGGTGAGAAGCCAGTACAGCGCGACCGAGAGCCCGTCGAGGGAGGTGCGTTCCTCCCATGTGGCGACGTCATAGAGGTCCCGACCCTCGTCGTCGGCCCGCTGAATGGGGTCCGACCGTGAATCCATGCGGTCGAGTTCGGCCCGATCCGACTTAAGCGGTCGCCGTCGTGGCGCTCGTTGCCGCCGGATGCGGACGCTACCGCCCCCGGACCGGGCGTGCTCGCCACCTCGACGAGTTGCGCCCTCGACGAACACCGGAGGTTGAAGCGGTCGGGGCCGAAAGCTCCCCGCATGGACGACGATGGACGGCGTGGGAGCGTCGGTGAGACACGAGCGAGCCGGGGTGAGGCGGCGTGAACGTGCGGGTCCGCGGGATATACGCCACCGCGGTGACGCGCCTCCTGCTCGGGGCCGATCACGACGTCGTCGACGCCTCGCTGCCGATCCGCAGACGGTTCGACGTCGGCTTCCCGACCGCGCCGCCGGACGCGACCGTCTCCACGACCGACGACCGCCAGGGTGTCGGCGTCGCCGGCGACCCCGACGCGGTCGGGACGCTCCGGGACCTGCTCGTCGACGTCGGGATCGACGCGCTCGCCTGGACCGATCCGACACCGGTCGGGGCCGTCCTCGACGGCGAGGTCGCGGAGACGCTCGGCGGCGGCGCGGTCGTCGATCTGGCCGTCGGAGCCGACGATGGCGGCTCTCCGGACGCCGGAACCGGCTCGGGTGACCCCGTCGAGGGATACCTCCCGTACGGAAACGTCGACGCCCGGATCGAGACCGGCGACCGGGTTCGAACCCAGGTGACGGCGTCGGCCGCACCCTGGGCGTCGCGTCGCCCGGAGCTGGACACGGAGTTGCGGGTCGGGGCCGGTCTCGTCACGCTGGAGCCCGGCTCGGGGACCCGTGTCGACGTCCGCGACGACGAGGCAGCCCGCGAGCTGGCCGGGATGACCGACCTCCTCGGGATCGAGCCGCCGGACGGGTGGCGCGCGGTCTGGGGGCCCGCAGCGCTCGACGCCGACATGGACGAACTCGAGGCGGGGCTGGAACGGGCCGTGGCCGACGCCGACCGGCTCGCTGAGGCGGTCGGCTCCGACGCCGGAGGTGACCACGACGCCAGCGAGGTCGGCCTCCTTTCGGACTCGGCGACGATGCGAACCGGGCCGCTCGCGCGCCCGAACGGCGGCGTGTGGGTCTGGTTCGGCCGCGAATCGCGCTTCGCGCTCGATTCGATCCGGCGGGACGTGACCGCGACGATGTCGGGTCACCACCGGGTCAAGGCCGGCTCCGAATCGGCGTCGGCCGGCGTTGACTTCGCCGAGGCGATCTGTGACCCGGACCCGGACGCCGACTTCCCCTTCCCCGCCGTGTGCGACTCCTTCGGTCCGAACGAGGGCGACCGGCTCCGGATCGAACACGGCAAGCCCGACGGTCGGCTGATCACCCTCGGCGAGGGGGCGGTGACCGCGGTCGACGACGACGGGAGCGTGGTCGTCGAGCGGGAGATGACGCCCGGCGGGCGGTACGACGAGCTCGACACCCGCAGGGAGGCCGGCGACGTCGCGGTGACGAGCCTCAAGGAGGGTCGCTGGTGGTACCCCACCACCTACCGGGCCGCCGACGGGACGGTGAAGGGGACCTACGTCAACGTCTGTACCCCCGTCGAGGCCTTCCCGACGGCTGTCCGCTACGTCGACCTCCACGTCGACGTGATCAAACACGCCGACGGGACGGTCGAGCGCGTCGACGACGGGATCCTCGACGCGTCCGTCGAGGCCGGCGACACCCCGGAGCCGCTCGCCGAGAAGGCCCGGAGTGTGGCCTCGGCGCTGGAGAACGCGCTGTAGCGTGGCCTCGGCGCTGGAGAACGCGCTGTAGCGGAGGGCGGATCGTCCCGCGTCGACGGCGACGCGGATCGGTCCGCGTTCAGAAGTGGTTCGAGGGGTCAGTCTCGTGGCGTAGCTCCCCGCCACGGCCGCCCTCGACGGTCGAGGCGCCCTGGTCGCCGGCGGAGGGGACCCGGACCGTGACGTCGGTGACCGCCTCGAAGTCCGTGATGAGGTCGCGGCGGATGTTCTCGGCGGTGATGTTCGAGATCCCACAGCCCGCACAGCCACCGCCGAGTTCGACGACGACCTCGCCGGTCTCCGGGTCGGCCTCGCGCACGACGCTCGTCCCGCCGTGCATCTGGATGATCGGCATCTGGCCGACCATCCACGTCTCGATCTCCTCCGCGAGGCTCTCGTCGCTCATAGCCTCCCCTTCGGGCCCGAACCTTTGGAAGGTTGCGGTTTGCGACCCGTTGCCAGCGCCGAAAGGAACTACGTCACCGTCGATGACGAGGGATCTCCCGTCCGTCGTCCGCCCGCCTCAGCGCTCCGAGCCGGCAACGGCGTTCGGGTCCTCGGCGGTCACGTCGGATCCGCCCTCCGTTCCACCCTCTTCGCGCGCGTCCCCTTCGACAGCCCCGGCCGTCGCGCTCGGAAGCTGCGTCGGGTCCGGGTCGTCGTCGCCGTGAAGCGAGTCGTCGCGCTCGAGCAGGTACAAGAGCGGTCCCAGAGCGACCACCACGAGGACGCCCGGGAGCGGCGCGTCGGGGACGAGCACCGCCGTCGCCACCCCGACGCCGGCCGTGAGGGCGACGAGTCCGGCCCACGCCCCCGGCGATCCGACGTCGACGCCGACCCGGACCGCGTCGCGGTAGACGAACGCGACGGCGAGCGCGACGACGACCGCGCCGCCGGCGACGAGACCCGTGGTGACTGTCATACGAACGGTTGGGGCGAGACCCGAAAAAGGATGTCGCGACGCGGACGGCCGTCGGCGCGGGCGCGTCGATCGGTCCGCGGGGCGCGTGCCACGCGTCCGAGCTCCCCTCGCTGGGCCGTCACGACGAAGGCGCGGGAACGCACACGCGGAAAAGCGGACTCGACGGGTCGGACCGCGCGCCGTCTACGGCGCCTCGCCCGTCTCGATGGTGAACGAGTCCCGGGGGTACGCGACGCAGGTGAGCGTGTACCCGTCGTCGAGTTCGGCCCCCTCGAGCATCTGCTGGTTGTCGTGTTCGACGAAGTCTTCGGAGGGGCCGTCGGTGATCCGGCCCGCACACGAGACGCACTGGCCCTGTCGGCAGGCGTACGGGAGGTCCCACCCCTGCTCTTCGCCCTGGTCGAGGATCGGCTCGTTGTTCGCGAGCTCGACGGTCTCGCCCTGCTTCGCGAACTCGACCTCGAAGTACTCGACCTCGTCTTCGGGGATGTCGCCGGGGCCGGACCCCCCCGAACCGCCCTCCTCCAGTTCGCCCTCGCCGCCCTCGCTGCCGGCCGGGATCGCGCCGCCGCCACCGCCGCCGGCGCCGATCGCGCGGTTGCCAGGCTCGGGAAAGCCAGTCTCCGGGAGGGAGTTGGCGCGTCGTTCGACGATCTCGTCGGCGATGTCCTCGGTGGGCTCCCACCCCGTTCCCTTCAACGTACTGACGAGAACGACCGTCAGCGTCGCGATCGCTGCGAGCGCGATCGGCAGTGGGTCAAGCATACCGACGACTATGGAGAGGTGGTTTAATACCGTTTTGATCGGGCCAACGCTCCGGGAATTCGGGTCGGCGAGGCGACTCCGCGACGCGTGGCGTCGGTGGGACGGACGGGTTGCTGTGGTGGAGCGGGCCCTTTATCGGCGTGCCGACCGATCGGGCGGTCATGCGAGTCAAATCCCGCCACCACCTCCGAAGCGACGATATCACGGGGATCCGCGAGGCGATCGCCGACCACCTCGGCGTCGACATCGACGGGGAGACGTTCGAGTTCGTCGAGTTCGTCGACGCGAACTACGAGTTGGTCCTCGTCGACGGCGACCCGGCGGTCTTCTACGTCGACGACGACGAGCCGTTCCTCACTGTCCGGGGCGCGAACGATTACGAACCCGAGACCGGCGTCGTCACCGTGGACGCGGGCGCTATCTCGTTCGTTTCCGACGGCGCGGACGTGATGCGGCCGGGCATCGTCGAGGCGGATACGGCGATCCGCGAGGGCGACCTCGTCGTGATCGCCGAGGAGACCCACGGGAAGGTGCTCGCGGTCGGCCGCGCGCTCGTCGACGGCGACGAGATGGTCGGCGACAGCGGCAAGGTCGTCTCCTCGATCCACCACGTCGGTGACGAGCTGTACGAGTTCTCGGCTTAGTCCTCCAGTTCGAACGCGACCTCGACTTCCGCCTGGTACTCCCGCTCCGGCGCGTTCTTTATTTCCACGCCGAACTCCTTCACCTCCGCCCAGTAGACGTTCTCGAGAGTGGCCTCGGCCCGGTCGATC
Organism: Halorubrum sp. 48-1-W; assembly: GCF_003287355.1. GTDB lineage: Archaea > Halobacteriota > Halobacteria > Halobacteriales > Haloferacaceae > Halorubrum. The sequence continues at coordinate 20,603 of NZ_QMIM01000038.1, read as the reverse complement.
GCGTCGTCGGCGGCGGCGTCGAAGTTCTCCTCGCTCGTTCCGATCAGCGTGATTTTCTTGAACACCATGGACGTGATAGTTGATCGCACGTCGTTATAAAACCGCCCACGGGATCCGTGCCGGATCGGAGCGCTCGGACGGGTCAGGGACTCCCCGGCGCACCCTCCATCACGGAGAAGTCGTCGCCGTCGGAGTCGACACCGATCACCGCCCAGTCGTAGGGGGGTTTGACCGACGTGAGGTGCTGTTGGAGGTCGTCCGCGTGCTCCCGCCACGTGACGAAACAACGGAGTCGCGGCGTCTCCCCACCGTCCGCGAGATACGGATCGAGGTCCTCGTCGTCCATACACAGCGCCGTGACGAGGACGCGTCGCCACTTCCGCTCCGCGACGAACTCGCGTCCGCCCTCGGAGACAGTGTATCCGAGCTCACGAAAGACGTCTCTGGCCTCCGTCGTCGGTGGGATGCTCGCAGGGGCCATCTGATCGACCGTTGATCGGGATCCGTGATAAAGTTTCTCACGGTTCTCGGGGTCGGATACCGCGCGGTCTGGGGTCGGATACTGCGCGGTCTGGGGTCGGATACTGCGCGGTCTGGGGTCAGATACTGCGCGCCCCGGGCTCGAATACACCGTCTCACTCGTGGGCGGCGTCCCACTCGTCGGGCTTGCGGAGGTTGCCGCAGTCGGTACACTGGATCCGCCCCATCGTGTCCATCGCGGTGTCGAGCGAACCGCAGTTCCCGCAGGCGAAACCCCACCGCTCGTCGGCGTCTGCGTCCGTAAAGACGAGATAGAACGGTCCCTCCGCCCCGCGTTCGGCGCGTTTCCGGTCGATGTACACCCGCTCGCCGTCCGCGGTCGTCGACGCGTCGAGTTCCATACCGGCGGCTACTCGGCCGAGCGACTTAAGGACGAGAACTCGGGGACGTCCTACGTCCGGAACGATTCCCCGCAACCGCACTCGGAGACGACGTTCGGGTTCTCGACGTGGAAGCCGGCGGCCTGAAGCCCGCTCTCGTAGTCGAGTTTGCTCCCGCCGATGTAGTTCCGGCTGGCGGGGTCGACGAACACCCGAAGCCCGTGGTGTTCGACGACGAGGTCGTCCGGTTCGGGTTCGTCGTCGAACCGCATCCCGTAGGAGAGCCCCGCACAGCCGCCCTGCTGGACGAACAGTCGGAGCCCTGCTTCGTCGGTGTCGAGCCCTTCGCCCTCCAGAAGCGAGAGCGCTTCCGCGGCGGCGTCCGGCGTCACCTCGATCGCCGGATCGTCGCCACCCCCTTGAACCGATTCGGTGCTCATACGACGTCGTACCCGCCGCAGGAGGAAAACCCTGACGGTGTGAACGAATGACACGCGTTCCCCGGGCGGTCCGTTCGACCTACTCCGGTCGGGTGGCCCCCCCGTCCCGGTCGCCGCGGAGGGCCGCACGAAGCCCCGCTTCGGCGACGTTGACCCCGTACTCGGCCGTGCGCCTGATGCTGTCGAGGACCGTCGCGAGCACGTACCCGTCCGCGAGGTCCCGCTCGTAGAGCGCCCGGTCGACCCGGCGGATCTCCTCGACGAGGTCGTCGGTGTCGGCGACGGTCGCACCGAGCGCCCGCGGATCACACTCCCCGACCGTCTCCGCGAACGCCCGCTCGACGGCCGTCCGCGCCTCGCTCGCGAGCCGGTCTACGTCCACAGCGACCGCCTCCGACGGCGGCTCCTCGATCGCAGTCGCGGCCTCCGCTATCTTCTCGGCGTGGTCGGCGACCCGTTCCAGCTGTCTGGCGACGGCGTAGTGGTCGAACGGCGTGAGACCGTCGGCGGCCGGAGGGACCTCGACGAGGGAGCGCTGGAACTCCCGCGAGAGGAGGCCGAACAGCCGGTCGACGTCGTCGTCCTGTTCACGAACGCGCTTCCCGGCCTCCGTGTCGCCGGCGAGCGCGGCCGTGACGGCCTCCTCGTGCATCGTCAGGGTCCGGTCCGCCATCCGCCGGAGCGTCCGCGACGGCGGCAGGTCCGTCACGTCGAGCATCGTCCGGGCGACCACCGTCTCCGCCGTCTCCTCGGCGATCTCGATCCCGACCAGGCCGGCGACCGCGTCGCGGACGGCCGCCCGCTCGGCACGCTCCGGGGAGCCGTCGACGCGGACGACGTCGGCGCCGGCGACGTACCCAGCGGCGACGAGTCGCTCGATCCCGGTCGGGTCGTGTCGGGCCGCGGAGATCGACACCGTCCGGCGATTCCCTCCCGTCTCCGGTCGTGCGAGGAGTAGCCGGTCGCCCCTCGGATACAGGTGGAGGGTGTCGCCGGTGTCGAGCGACCGATCCTTCGCCCAGCCCTTCGGGATCGAGACCGTGTACGTCGTCCCGCCGGTGAGTTGGAGCTTCCGCTCGAACGGGTCCGTTCCGTTACTCATCCCGGATCGATCCGGCCGCGAGTCGATCGGCGTTCCGTCCCGCCGTTCCCGTCCGTTCTCGATTCCGATCGGGTACCATGTCGTCCGATACCGAACCGACGATCATGTACCCTGCTATGTGGGGTACGTGCCGGTCCGTTCCGCGATTGAACGCTCCCGTGACCTCATATCCGTCCGGAGCGCTCGATAGGGATATATAGCTACGCCCGGAACCGCGGCGAGTCGAGGGTTGGCGGCTCCGCCGGGGGCGACGCGGTATCAGTTCGCGTCGCCGTCCCGGTCGGTCTCCGCGCGAACTCGACGGCCGTCCGGCGTCTCGGTGGGAGCGAGTACGTCGACGAGCTCGTGGAGGCTTTCGATCTCGGCGGTCGGCTCCACGCCGAGATCCAGCGAGGCGTTGTGCTCGCGTCTGAGGAGGACGCTCTCCAGACCCGCCCTCTCGGCGGCGACGACGTCGGTCGCGCGGTCGCCGACGTAGATCCCGCCCGACGCGCCGAGCTCCTCGAGCGCCTCGTTCAGGTAGTACGGGTCCGGTTTTCGGCGCTCGAAGCCGTCGGGCCCGAGGTCGCGCCCGCGGGCGTACCCGAACTCGGTCAGCCGGAAGTGGTCGACGACGAACTCGACGGTCGGGTCGTAGTTGTTGCTCACCAGTCCCAGGGTCGTGTGCTCCCCGATCGCTTCGAGCGCGTCGACGTCGGGACACAGCGTTCGGACGCCCGCCGCCAGCCGCGAGACGGATCGCTTCGCGCTACGCTCCTCCCGTGCGCGGAAGAACTCCGCGGGATCGACGCCGAGCCGGTCGCAGGCGGCCCTGAAGTCCTCGTCGTACTCGTAGGTTCCTAACGCCCGTCGGAGGTCGTCCTCGACGACCGCCATGTCGCGGTCGTCGAGCACGTCCTCGAGGGCTCGGGCGTGGACGACTGACTCGGTTCCCCATCCCTCGAGGATGACGCCGTCCATGTCGAAGAGGACGACCTCGTCGTTCGTCCGATCGGTTCGTCGCTTCGGGTCGTGTGTCGTCGTCATGTGTGGTATCTCTCCGTTCCCCGATCGGCTACCCGAACCGCTCAACGGACCTTCCTCCGTGCGTATGCGGACACGGCCTCGCTCACGAGGACGACGCCGAGGATGGCAACGAGCAGGGCGGACACCGTCCGCCAGGCGAACGAGTCGATCGCCTCGAACAGCTGGACGCCGATCCCGCCCGCGCCGACGAACCCGAGGATCGTCGCTGCCCGCACGTTGATGTCCCACCGATACACGCTGAGCCCGACTAAGGCGGGCTTGATCTGCGGGACGATCCCGTACACGAGCAGTTGGACGGGGCTCGCGCCGGTCGCGCGGACCCCCTCCACCTGCCCGAAGTCGATCTCTTCGATCTCTTCTCCGAGGAGCTTCGCCAGGAACCCGATCGACCGGACCGCGGTCGCGACGGTGCCGGCGAGCGCGCCCGGCCCGAACATCACGACGAAGAGTAGCGCCCAGACGATCGTGTGGACCGACCGCGAGACGGTGACGATGAGCTTCCCGAGCGCGTACGTGCCCCGGTTCGGCGTCGTGTTCTCGGCGGCGATGTACGCGACCGGGGCCGCCATCGCCACCGCCGCGATCGTGCCGACGACGGCGATCTGTATCGTCTCGGCGAGCGGGCCGACCGCGTTCGGTAGGTACCCCCAGTCGGGCGGGTACATCCGTCCGAGGAGGTCGCCGACCTGCGCCGGCGCGGTGGTCACGTACTGGAGGCTCATGTCGAGCCACTCCCACGAGGCGACCACGACGGCGACGGCGACGAGCACACTGCCGACCCGGAAGAGCCGCTCCCGCGCGTCGAACCGGCTCCACTCGCGCGTGGCCCCCGCCATCACTGGACCCTCCGTCTGACGACGGCGCTCACGAACTCGGCGACCAGGACCACGGCGATGATCGCGATGAGAATTGCCGCCACGTAGTCGTACTCGTACCGTTGGTAGGCCCGCTGGAGGAGGACGCCGATCCCGCCGGCGCCGACGATCCCGACGATCGTCGACGACCGGATGTTGATGTCCCAGCGGTACACGGCGAGCCCGGCGAAGCGCGGAACGACCTGCGGGACGACCCCGTAGACGAGGCTCTGGAACCGAGAGGCGCCGGTCGCCCGGACTGCCTCGACACCTCCCATGTCGATGTCCTCCAAGTCCTCGGCGAACAGCTTCGAAAAGAAGCCGATCGTCTTGAAACTGATCGCGACGATCCCCGCGAGCGGGCCGAACCCGAGCGCGATGACGGCGATGATCGCGACGATCAGCCCGTCGATGGCGCGCGTGGCGCTGATGATACCCCGACTGAGGTAGTAGGTCGGCTTCGGCGAGATGTTCTCGGCCGCCCCAAACGCCACCGGGAGGCTGATCGCGATCCCGGCGACGGTCGCGACCATCGCCATCGCGATCGTCTCGATCATGCGATCAAACAGCCTGAGCGTGTATTCGCTGCCGGTCTCGGGTGGCAGCATCGAGTCGATCAGCTCGTAGCCGTACCCGATTCCGGAGAGGAAGCGGCTGGGCGTGATCCGCAGGCTCGCGACCGACCACGCGATCAGCGCGAGGACGGCCCCGTACACCGCCCACTTCGTGTACCGGTTCCGGAACGCGGTCGGGCGCCGCCACGTCCGCCGGTCGGCCGCGCCCGTTGACCCCGCCGGCGAGGACGACTCGGTCGCCATGGGTCAGTCCTCCGCGGGCAGGCGGTCGGAACCGGCGTCCTGCCCGTTCCGCGCGCTCGACTCGTCGTCCGGACCCGACAGCCAGTCCGGGTCCGTCGCGGCCGACGCCGGCGGCTCCTCGCCGCGGTAGATGACGCCTTTCGACTCGTCGGTGAGGTCGCTCGCCGGCCCGTCGAAGACGAGCTCGCCGGCGTGGAGCCCGAGGATTCGGTCCGCGTACGCCTCCGCGAGGTCGACCTCGTGGATGTTGATCAGCACGGGCACATCGCGGTCCTCGGCGATGTCGGTGAGCAGCTCCATCACGTCGCGGGAGGTCTCGGGGTCGAGGCTCGAGGTCGGCTCGTCGGCCAGCAGGATCTTCGGCTCCTGGACGACCGCCCTCGCGATGCCGACGCGCTGGCGCTGGCCGCCGGAGAGCTCGTCGACCCGCTTGTCCTCCATGCCGTCGAGTCCGACCAGATCGAGCAGCTCGTATGCGCGCTCGACGTCCTCCGGCGGGAAGTTCCGTCGGAGCGCGGCCCAGTTCGAGACGTAGCCGAGCCGCCCGGAGAGCACGTTCTCCATCACGGTGAGCCGCTCGACGAGGTTATACTCCTGGAACACCATGCCGACGTTCCGGCGCGCGTCCCGTAGCCCGTCGTCGTCCAGCGCCGTCAGCTCCGTGTCGTCGAGGCGGACGCTCCCCGTCGTCGGCTCGACCAGGCGATTGATACATCGGACGAACGTGCTCTTGCCGGCCCCGCTCGGGCCGATCATCGCCACGACCTCGCGGCCGTCGATCCTCACGGAGACGTCACACAGCGCCTCGTCGCCCGTCGGATACGTCTTTCCGAGGTTCTCCGTTTCGAGCATCGTTACAGGTTCCCGCTCTCGTACTCGACGCCGTTGTACCGCTGGATGATCAGGATGTCGTTGAAGACGTTCTTGTAGTCGATTTCGACGTACTCGGCCTCACCGGTGTTTTCGGCGTACTCGGTGTCCGTCCAGTCGGTCCCGATGGTCGCCTCCTTGATCCCTTCGACGATGTCCGGGTGGAGGTCGTATCGGTGGACCATCGGACCCGGCGGGAACGGGTTGCTCGCCCAGACCACCTTGAAGTCGTCGTAGTCGATGTCCTCTGTCGACCCGATGAGGTCATCGACGCAGGTGCTACAGATCGGTCCGGCGTCGTAGTCGCCGGCGGCGATGCCGCGGGCGGTCTGGTCGTGGCCGCCCGAGAACTCCCTCTCGTAGTCCTCTCCGGCCGTCACGTCGAAGGACTGGTCGAAAAGCGCCGACGGCGCCTGATTACCGGAGTTCGACGCCGGCTCGGAGTGCGTGACTGTGACATCGTCGCGCGCGAAGTCGTCGACGGACTGGATGTCGTGCTCGTCGTCGCGGGTGATCGCCAGTAGCCGGTAGCCGAACTGTCCGGAGGGACTTATCGGGACCGCGAACGGAACGACGCCGCCGAGGTTGACCCCGAAGGCGGACGTCCCGGTCGAGATATCGCCCAGATGTCCGCGCCCCGCCCGGAACGACTCGACCGTCGCTGCGTTGGAGTCGACGGGCTGCCACTCGACCGTCCGGCCCGTCGTCTCCTCAAGCCGGTCCAGTAGCGGCTGGATGGTCTCCTGGTACTGCGTCTGGCCGGACTCGCCGGGCTTGTCCACGAAAATGAGCGGGTCGGGGTCGACCCACTCGCTCTCGTCGTCGGGGAGCTCCCTCGGCGGTTCGCCGTGGGCGATCTCGTCGACGTTCTGGTTCCGCATGTTCTCCAGGTCCGTCTGGCTCCCCTGGAAGTAGTCGTTCTCCGAGACCGCCGTCATCAGGTAGTTGTTCTCCTCCCAGTTGGGCTCGGCGGGATCGAACTCCGAGGCGTCCGCGAGCATGGGATCGCCGGACTCGCCGTCGCTCCCGTCGTTGCCGCTCCCGTCGTCGCCGCTCCCGTCGTCGCCGCTCCCGTCGTCATCGCTTTCGAGGCCCGCGCCGGCCTCCTCGCTCCCGTCGCCGCTCTCGCCGCTCCCGCCGGAACAGCCCGCCAATCCGGCCACGCCGAGCGCACTGCCGGTCAGGATGAACTTCCGTCTCGAACTCGTCTCCGTCGGTCCGCCGGTGTCTTCCACCATTACGTCCGACGTATTCGCTATTCGGCGTAAGAAGCCTGCTATGAGGGGTATATGGGGGGTACTGCCGATCCGACCCGCTCCGTACCGCTCCGAAGCGGACCGCAGTCTGCGGGAGACCCCCGTACGGATCGAACCGGTACGTACCGCTCCGGAGTGGACGGTACCGGAACGGATCGGAGTGTACCGGATCGGCGTCCGCGATACGTTTGTATGGCTCGCGGTCCTCCTCGCCCCATGACCGTCCCCTCGGAGAGTGGGTTCGCCCGACGCTACCGGGGGCTCTCCCCCGCCGAGCGACGCGACTTCGTCGCCGCGCTGTGAGCGGCTCGCGGCTGGGAGACGACCCGCGAGGCGGGCGATCCGAACCTCGTCGTCGCCCGTCACGACGGCCACGTCCGGCGCGTCGCGACGGCCACGTACGTCCACGAGCCAACCGACGAGCGCGTTCGGGTCGCGTTCCGCTACGGCCGGCTCGGCGACACCGCCGCCGCTCCGCCGGCGTGGTACGCGGAGGTCGATCCGGGCGAGGACGCGGCCTGACGCTGGCCCGCGGGTCGGTCGCCCGTCTACTCGATTCGGGTTCCGGACGCTCTCCGCGTGTGCCTCCGGCCCTCCGCCCCCGCCACCGTCGTGACCGGTAGCGTTCGACCGACGACGGAAACAAACCGTTTTATCACAGCCGTGGTAGTTAGAATCATGGGCGAACGACGTATCGGACGTATCCGGGGTCATGGCGTGTGGATCCGATGTAGTGGCGTGTGGAGACGGCGCGTCCGCGGCGGGTGGTGGTGACCGTGGACCGCGACGAACTCACGGCGACGCTCGAGGACGCCGGCCTCTCGCCGTACCAGGCGGACGCGTACGTCACCGTCCTCGAACTCGGCGCGGCGCCCGTGACACGGGTCGCCGACGCCAGCGGGGTGCCCGACCCGCGCATCTACGACGTGTTACGGGACTTAGAGCGCGTCGGGTACATCGAGACGTACGAACAGGAGTCGCTGTACGCGCGCGCGAACAGCCTCGACGAGATCCTCGACGACCTCAGTTCGCGGGCGAGCCGCTTCACCGCGGCGACGGAGGAGATCGAGCGACGCTGGAACGAACCCTCCGTCGAGCAGTCCACGGTGAGCATCGTCACGCGGTTCGAGACGGTGATCAAAAACGCCGACGACTTCATCCGTAACGCGGACTCGCAGGTGAACGTCTCGCTCAGCGTCGATCACTTCGACCAGCTCCGCGACGCCCTCCGCGAGGCGACGGCGCGCGGCGTCCGCGTCAACCTCTCGATCCACACGCCTGACGACGCCGAGGCGGCGCTCCCCGACGCCACGGTGTTGAGCGAGGTCTGCTCGGAGGCGCGCCACCGTCGCCTCCCCTCACCGTTCGTGGTAACGATCGACCGAACCAAGACGTGTTTCGCGCCCCACGCGGGCTCGACGAACGAGTACGGCGTGCTCGTCGACGACCGAACCCACACCTACGTGTTCCACTGGTTTTTCCTCACCACGCAGTGGGACACCTGGGAGCCGATATACGCCGCGCTCGACGACGAGCCACCGATCGACTACATCGACATCCGCTACTGCGTCCGCGACGTCGCCCCGCTACTTCGCGACGGCGCGACGGTCGAGGTACGCATCGAGGGGACCGACACGGAGACCGGCGACGACCGCGTGGTCGAGGGGACCATCTCGGAGGTCGTGGTCACGGGGTTCGACGACGGCGCCGACGCGGAAGTCGTCGCGAGCTTCGGCGGCCAGGTCGCGCTCGTCGTCGAGACCGCGGACGGGCCGGTCGAGGTCGGCGGCTGGGGGGCAATGGTCGAGGCCGTCGAGGCCCACCGGATCGCCGTCGTCGACGTGACCGAAGCGACGGCTCCGTAGGCACAGGAACGGCCGAAGCGACGGCTCCGTAGGCACAGGAACGGCCGAAGCGACGGCTCCGTACACGTGAAAAGGACCGACGCGGGCCGGTATCCTACTCGAGCGAGTGGGTGATCGCGTCGCCGCTCTCGCGGTCGAACAGGTGGACGTTCTCGCGGTCCAGCACGACCCGGACGTCGTCGTCCTCGACGATCCTCGTGTCTGGTTCGAGGTTGATCAGGAGCTGTCCCTCTCCGCGCCCCTCCGCGCTCGCCTCGACGTCGCGGTCGAAAAGCAGGTACGCGTTCACCTCCTTGCCGATCGGTTCGATGACGTCGACGACGGCGTCGAACGCCTTCGTCGGTGCGTCCGCCTGGTCGGCGTTCCGCTCGAGGTGGACGTCCTCGGGGCGGATCCCCACGGTGACGTCCTGGCCGGGGGTGACGCCGTGTGCGTCCGGGTCGAAGTCGATCTGGGTGTAGGTGGACTCGACCCCGTCCTCGGTGGCCTCGCCCTCGATGAAGTTCATCGCCGGCGACCCGATGAAGCCGGCGACGAAGCGGTTCGCCGGCTCGTTGTAGCACTCGAGTGGCGGCGCGACCTGCTGGAGCACGCCGCCGTTGATGACGACGATCCGGTCCGACATCGTCATCGCCTGCGCCTGGTCGTGCGTGACGTAGACGATCGTGGTGTCGAGCTCGCGGTGGAGCCGCTGGAGCTGGGTCCGCATGTGGACGCGTAGCTCCGCGTCGAGGTTCGCCAGCGGCTCGTCCATCAGGAACGCCTCGGGCTTGCGGACGATGGCGCGGGCGATGGCGACGCGCTGGCGCTGCCCGCCGGACATCTCGCTCGGCATCCGGTCCATCATCCCCTCGAGCTGGACGACGTCGGCCGCCTCCTCGACGCGCCGGTCTATCTCCTCCTGGTCGTACTTCCGGAGCCGGAGCCCGAAGGAAATGTTGTCGTACACGTCCATGTGGGGGAACAGCGCGATGTTCTGGAACACCATAGAGATCCCCCGGTCCTTCGGCGGGAGGTCCGTCACGTCGCGGCCGCCGATCTCGATCGTCCCCTCGGTGGGGAGTGTGAGCCCGGCGATCGTCTCCATCGTGGTCGACTTCCCGCACCCGGAGGGGCCGACGAAGGTGACGAACTCCCCGTCGTTTATCTCCAGGTTCATGTCGTCGACTGCCGTTACGTCCTCGTACCGTTTCGTGATTCCAGATAGTTTGACTGATGCCATGGTTACTCCTTGACCGCGCCCGTGGTGAGGCCGCTGACGATCTTCTCCTGTGCGACGACGACGAGGATGGCGACGGGCAACACCGCGACGATGCTGGCGGCCGCCATCAGGTTGTACAACACCTCGAACTCGCCCTGGAACCGCAAGATCCCCTCCAGCATCGGTGCCCAGTTCTGTGGGCGGCCGTCGGTCATCAGCGAGCTGAAGAAGTACTCGTTGTACACCGAGATGAACGTCAGCACGCCGGCGGTCGCGACACCGGGCGCGGAAAGCGGCACGATGACGCGGAACAGCGCCCCGAGCCGGGTCGTCCCCTCGACGCGGGAGGCGTCCTCGAGCCCGTCGGGAATCTGCGAGTAGAACGTCATCAGGATGAAGATGGACAACGGCAAGAAGATCGCCGACAGCGGGATGAAGATCGCGTACGGCGTGTTGTACAGCGACCCCGCCGATAGCAGCGGCCGCAACACGTCGACGTTGGTGTTGAACAGCCGGTTCAGCGGGATGAAGAAGGCCGCGGGCGGGAAGAAGGACGTTACCAACACCAGAAGCAACAGCGGGCTGCGCCCGCGGAAGTCGAGCCGCCCGAACACGTAGCCCGCGAGGCTGCCGACGAGAAGCACCGCGACGGTCGCGACCGTCGCGATCAGGAAGCTGTTGAACACGTACCGGTGGAACGGTAGCGTGGTGAATATCTCGACGAACGCACCCGGGTTGAAGCCGGCCGGGATGAAGACGCCGACGTCGGAGAGGTTGTTCCGGGGCGTCACCGCGACGACGAACAGCCAGTAGAACGGGAACAACGTCGTGACGAGGAAGAAGACCGTCGCGACGTAGAACGTCGCGCGGTACGCGCGCTCGGGGTTCGTGATCATCTTCGCCGCCCACGCCTCGATGATCCCCCGGTCGAGGTCCGGCTCGTTGGCGGTCGGGTCGATGACCTCCTCGGTCGCCCCTCCTGCGGACGGGTCCGTGACGCCGCCGTCCGTGGCGTGAGCAGTGCCCGGGACGCTCGCTGTCGGCCCGTCGCCCGCGGCCGCGTTCTCCGCTGCCGCGTCGACGCGGTCGTCTCGGGTCATGCGACACCTCCGCTACTGTTGCGTAACGCGAGCAGGTACACCACCACGAAGCCGCTGATGACGACCGCGGTCAGGAACGCCACCGCGGAGGCGGTCGCCCACCGGCGGCTCTCCTGGAGCGCGATGATCACGAGACAGGTGAGCGACGGGACGGTCTCACAGCCCGCCGTCGAGTCGATGAGCCCGTAGATCCGCATCGCGTCCATCGTCCGGAACAGCATCGCGACGAGTAGCGCGGGCGCGACGAGCGGTAGCGTGATGTACTTGAACCGCTGCCACGGCGAGGCACCGGAGACCTTCGCGACGTCGTAGAGCCCGCGGTCGATGCTCTGGAGCCCCGCGAGGATGAGCAGCGCCATGAACGCCGTCGTCTTCCAGATGTCGGCGACGAGGACGATGAGAAACGAGTCCGAGCTGCTCGACAGCGGGTTGCTCCCGAAGACGCCGAGCCACTGCATGAACTCCGCGCCGAACCCGATGGTCGGATTGAATATCAAAAAGAAGATCATCCCCTGGATGACGATGGGGATGGCCCACGGGATGATGATCGCCACCCGGACCCACCGGCGCCCGTAGAAGTCCTGGTCGAGCACCAGCGCCTGTCCGAAGCCGATCAGCGTCTCGAAGAACACGCTGATGATCGCGAACGCCAGCGTGACGAAGATCGCCTGCTGGAGGAACGGCGCGCCGAAGTCGACGAAGGGGAACGAACTCGACAACGAGACGGAGATGAACTGCTGTGTGAAGTTCGTGTCGCCGGTCAGCAGGGCGATGTAGTGGTCGAGGCCGATGAACTCGCCGAACGGGTCGGCGGAGGCGACGGCGTCGGCCAGAAGCGAGAACCGGAACGTCTCGATCAGCGGGTAGAACGCGACGACAGCGAGCAGCAGGAAGGCGGGCGCTAACAGGACGTACGCGTAGACCTCTTCGCTCTGGGTCTCCAGCCAGTTGAGCGGGCGGGCGAGCAGGGATCCGCCCCCCCCGTCCGCTCGCGTGTCGGTTGACATCTCATACCCCCCTTACGCGAGTTCCTCCTCGACGGATTCGATGGACTCCGCGAGGTCGGCCATCGCGTCCTCCGGCGACTTCTCGGCCTGGTAGGCGGCCGAGACCTCGGAGGCGACCTGGCTCTCCTGGTCGGGCCAGGCCACGGTGACCGGGCGCGGGACGGTGTTCTGTCCGGAGATGGCGAGCGTGTCGACGAAGTCCCCCAGCGCGCCGACCGCGTCGGGATCGGCCGACTCGGTGACCGACGGGTCCGGGGGCAGGTACCCCCCCTCGGCGAAGTTGTTCAGCATGACGTCCTCGTTGGCGAACGCCTCGAGCACCTGGATGGCGTCGTCGAGCCGTTCCGAGTTCGGGTTGATCGTGAGGTGCCAGCCGCCGAGGGCGGCGGCGGGGCCGCCGGTGCCCTCGTGGTTGCCCTCGCCCGCCTCGACGCCGTACGGTAGCGGCATCACGTCGTAGTCCTCCGCGTCGAAGTCGTCGGAGTCGAGGTTGATCGGGATCGCGTACGGCCAGTTGCGGTGGAAGATCGCGTTCCCGCCCGTGAACGGCTCGCGGGCCGGCTCCTCGGTGAACGACAGCAGGTCGGTCGTCGAGATCTGCGGGAAGTCGGGATGGGCGTACTCCGCGTCCGGTCCCTCCATGAACGACCGCATCATGCGGATCGTGTCGTAGACGGGATCCTCCTCGACGGTGATCGGTCGGTCGCCGATCGGCCCGAAGAGGTTCTCGTGGTCGCCGAAGTAGGCGCCGCCGAAGGAGGTTATGGTCTCGCTGAACGTACAGCAGGCGAGCCCGACGTAGTTGTCAGCCTGGGTGGTGAACCCGTAGTCGATCTCGTCGCCGTCGGGGCCGCCGTTCTGCTCCCACACGTCGGCGGCCACCTCGGCGAACTCCTGCCAGCTCAGCGGCTCCGTCGCCCAGTTTTCCCCCTCCGGGTCGTAGCCGGCGTCCTCGACGAGGTCCTTCCGGTAGTGCATCACCGGGTAGTCCGGGAACAGCGGGAGCCCGAACAGGTCGCCCGACTCGGGGTCGCTCGCCGTGCCCACGGCGCTCCCGAGGTAGTCGTTCTGGACGTACTCGAGCGTCTCCGAGGAGAGTTCCTCGCTCAGGTTCACCAGCTGTCCGCGCGCGATGAACGGGATCGTCCACCCGGAGTCCATCATGAAGATGTCCGGGCTCGCGCGCCCCGCGTCCAGCGCCGACGTGAACTCCGAGCGTCGAGCGCCCGACTCGAAGTCGCCGGGGAGGATCTCGACCTCTATCGACTCGTCGAGCCCCGCCTCGTACAGGCTCTCGGTCACCGAGTCGCTGATCCCCTCCCACTCGCCGTCCATGGTGATCTGGACCGGATCGCCGCCGTCGCCGCCGCCGCCACCACAGCCGGCGAGCCCGACCGCCGCGCCCGTCGCGCCGGCCGCCTCCATGAAGCGCCGCCGTGATACCCCCACGCGTCCGCCGTCCGTGTCGGAGCCACTGTCTACCATTACAGGTGTTGTTACAAAATACACTCGTATATAACTATTGATGCTAATAGTCTCCAAAACTGATAGGACAGCGCGTGACGGGGCCGACTGGCGTGCCGGACACGGTCGCGCCTCGCCGAGCGGCCGGCGCGTTCCGACCGCGACGGAACGGCTTTGAGTCCCGAGCGCCGAGTGGGTCGACGATGGGAACCACCGGGGCTGTCGTGGGTCGGATCCGTGACGGTGTGGTACAGTGGCTCGAACGGGTGTTCTTCGGCGGCGCGGAGCTGTCCCTGCTGTCGACGCCCGCGTTCGTCGCCGTCCTCCTCGTACAGGGGCGGTACCCGGACGCGATCCCGATCGCCGGGCTCTTCGCGATCGCGACCGGGAGCGTCGGCCTCGCGCTGTTCCGCGCGGGCGTCGTCGACGTCGGGGACTGGCCTCGACGCGGCGAGCTGATGACGCTCCCGCTCCGGACGGCGTACTTCAGTCTGGTCTTCCTTTCGGCGGCAGTCGGGGTCGGGATCCTCGCGATCGAGGTCGTCGGATCCCTGTGGGTCGCGTCCCTCGGCGGCGTGGTCCAGCCGGCCGGCCTGGCCGCGTTCCCGACGGTCTATCGCGCCGTCCACGGCGAACCGGTTCGACGTCCGGCGGTGGTACCGTGATCGACGCGATCCGCCGGGCGATCGACGTCGTTCGGGACGCGACGACCGCCGTCTCGCGTCCGGAACACACGGGCGAGAACCGATGTCTCCCCTGTACCGCGGTCAACGCGGTCGGCGTCGCGGTCGTCGCCGTCCTCCTCGGCCGACGTCGTCGCGCGCTCGGGCTCCTCACAGCCCTCGGCGGCGCGTCGGCCATCTGGCTTCGCGGGTACGTCGTCCCCGGAACGCCGGGGTTCGCGCCGCGGCTCGTCGAACCGCTCCCGGTCTCGTTCGGCCCCGACCGCGACGACGGCGCCGGCTCCGGATCGCTCGCGGACGGTCCCGGGTCGTTCACGACGGACGACACGGAGGGCGCGGGCACCGTCGAAGCGACGGCCGGGCGAGTCGACGTGGAGGGGAACGAAGGCGAGACCGCGGTCGACGCTCCCGACGCCGGCCGGGAGGACCCCGACGGGATCGACGACGGCGGCCCAGCCGACTCGGACGTCGGCCCGACGGTGGTGATGGAGTCGCTCCTCGACGCCGGCGTACTCGTCGACGACGCCGGAACGCTCCGGCTCGCCGACGACTTCCGGACGGCGCTCGGCGAGCGGATCGGGACGCTCCGGGACGGCACCGATCGCGAGCTCGCCGAGCGCGCGGCCTCGATCGCCGGCGAGGACGTCACCGGAGCGGTCCACGACGGTCGGGTCCTCCTCGACGGGCGCCGGGACGCGTGGCTCAGCCGGCCGATCGCGCTCGCGGAGACCGCGCTCGGCGAGCTCCTCCTCGAACGCGATATCGACGCCGCCGTCGCGCGGGCTTCGGCCCGTCCCCTTCGGGCGTTCTTGGAGACCTGTCCGGCCTGCTGCGGGCCGATCCGCGATACGACCCTCCGGAACTGCTGTGGCGGCCCCGGCGGCGTCAGCGGGAACCCGGAGCGCGCGGTTCGCGCCTGTGCCGACTGCGACGCCGTCGTGTTCACCGACCGTAGCGCGGACTGAGGCGCCGCGGCCGTCCCTCCGGAACGCGGCGTCCGCGACCGCACGGCGACAGACATACCACCGAAGAGTGCTACCAATACGCATGGACACGGTCGGCGGCCTCGCGCTCGCCTGGCGGCTCGGCGTTGCCGCCGTCGCGATCGCCGGGCCGACGGTCCTGTACCTCGGACTGTGGCGGTTCCTCGCGTGGCTCCGCGACGACGCGCTCGTCGACCGACTCGCGGCGCGCGGCGCGGTCGAGACCCCGAACCCCGCTCCTGCCGACGTCCTCGCGGCCGCGACCGAGGGTGTGGGCGGGTGCCGGTGTCCGGACTGCGGAACGACGGTCGTCGCCGGCGCGACGCGGTGTCGAGCATGCCGGCTGGTCGATGGGGTCGACGCCGTACACGCGGACGGCCCCGGTTCCGAGCCCGACTGACGGGACGCGCGCCGTTGCCAGGGGACGGCTACTCGAACCGCTTCCGGACGCTCTCGGCGTGTGCCTCCAACCCCTCCGCCTCCGCCAGCGTCGTTATCGTGTCCGAGAGATCGGCGAGCGCCTCCCGGTCGAGCCGTTGGACGGTCGACGACCGCAGGAACGTGTCGACTGAGAGCCCGCCGTACCGCTTCGCGCCGCCGTTCGTCGGCAGGACGTGGTTCGGGCCGGCCGCGTAGTCGCCCGCGGCCACCGGCGAGTGTGCCCCGAGGAAGACGGAGCCCGCGTTCGAGATCCGGTCGAGCAGCGCCTCGTCGTCCTCGGCCACGATCGAGAGGTGTTCGGCGGCGTACTCCTCGGCGAACAGCACCGCCTCGGACATCGACCGCGCGTGGAGGACGCCCGAGGCGTCGTTGTCGAGGGCGGCCCGGACCGTCTCCTCGCGCTCGCGCTCGGCAGTCTGCTCGTCGACCGCGGCTGCGACCGCCGCAGCGAGGTCGGCGTCGTCGGTGACCGCGACCACGGAGGCGTTCGGGTCGTGTTCGGCTTGTGCGACCAGGTCGGCCGCGACGAGCGCGGGATCGGCGTCCCCGTCGGCGAGCACCAGCACCTCGCTCGGTCCCGCGAGGAAGTCGATCTCGACGTCGCCCTGGACGATCGCCTTCGCTGCCGTCACCCACTTGTTTCCGGGACCGACCACCTTCTGTACGGTCGTCACCGTCTCCGTCCCGTACGCCAGCGCCGCGATCGCCTGTGCGCCGCCGACCTGGTACACGGCGTCCGCGCCCGCCTCGTGGATCGCCGCGAGCGTGACCGGGTTCGGATCGTCCGCGGGCGGGGTCACGACGGAGACGTGGTCGACGCCCGCCACGACCGCCGGGATCACGCCCATCAGCGCGCTGGAGGGGTACGCCGCCGCGCCGCCGGGAACGTACACGCCCGCCCGGTCGATCGGCCGGAAGCGGCGACCCAGCTCGCGGCCCTCGAACGACTCGTTCCAGTCCGTCGGTCGCTGGCGCTCGTGGAACGTGCGGACGTTCTCGGCGGCGTCGCGGACCGCTTCGAGCACCGGGTCGTCGGCGTCCTCGAGTTCGGCGTGTGCGCGGGCAACCTCGTCGGTGATGTCGAGGTTCCCGACCGTCACCCCGTCGAACTCCTCGGCGAACTCGCGGACCGCCACGTCGCCCTCCTCGCGCACCCGGTCGACGATCCCCTCGACGTCCCCGCGGACCGCCTCGATACCCGCGTCGCGCTCGAAGAGGGCGCGCCGCTCGGCGGGCGAGAGGTCGGCGACGGCTCGTACGTTCATACCCCCGCTCCGGGACGACGGGAAAAGGGCGTTCCGGCTCGCGCCAGCACGACGAACGGGGCGTTCCGGCCCGCAGCGGTCACTCCACCGGGCGGATCCCGGTCACGTCCAGCGTCGCGACCACCACGAGGAGCACGAGGAGCCCGACGGCGGCGAAAAGTAGCGGCGCGGAGAGCGCGACGGCGGCCTCGTAGGACGCGAGCAGTCGCGTCGTCCCGCGGACGACGAAGCCGGCGAACCCGAGGCCGAACGCGAGGGCGGCGAGCTGGACGAACCGTGCGCGGTTCATCGGGACTGCGTTCGGTTCATCGTTCAGTCGGTCCGGAGGGCCGTGTGATCGTGCCGGCCGTGGCCGTGGCGACCGTGGTCGCGGTCGAACCCGTGGCTCATCTCGTAGAAGACCGCCTCCGGGTCGGGGTTCCACTGCCACTTCCAGCGGGTCCGGACGAGAAGCGAGAGCTTCCGGACGAGCGAGAGCTCCGGCGTCGTCGAGACGGTGTCGTACCCGAGCTTCCTGATGAGCCGGTGGTGGTCGGCGTACAACACCGCCGCCAGCAACACCGCGAGCTGGCAGTCCTCCGGGAGGTACTTGATCCCGGCGACGCCCTCCTCGTAGAGTCGCTCGGTCCGGACGAGTTCCTCGCGGATCGCTGTGGCCACGTCGTCGTCGAACTCCAGGTCCAGTACCTGCTCCTCGCTCACGCCGTGTCGCCGGAGCGTCTCGAGCGGGAGGTAGATCCGGTCGCGCTCGATCACGTCCTCGCGGACGTCCCGCAGGAAGTTCGTCATCTGGAACGCCTCGCCGAGCCTGGTCGCGTGCGGTAGCGCCGTCGCCTCGGCCGCCGGATCGAGGTCCATGATCGCGGTCATCATCCGCCCGACCGCGGACGCGGAGCCGTCCATGTACGCCTCCAGGTCGGCGTACGTCTCGTATCGGTCGGTGTCGATGTCGCTCTCCATCGCGTCGATGAAGGCGTCGACGTCGCGGTCGTCGATGCCGCGTTCGGCCCGAACCGTGGAGAACGCCTCGAGCACCGGGTCGTCGGTCGGCTCCTCTCCGAGGGCGGCTCGGCGGAGGCGTTCGAGTTCCGCGCGTTGCTCGTCGGGCGGGGCGGTCTCCTCGGCGTCGACCACCTCGTCAGCGACCCGGAAGAAGCCGTACAACACGTAGGTCGGGTGCCGGATGTCCTCGGGGAGCAGGCGGGTGGCGACGTGGAACGTCTTCCCGGTGCGACGCTGGATCCGTTTGCCCCGGGCAACCTGGCGTTTCTCTACCATGTCGACCCCGGTAACTCGCTGGGGAGGGTCGAGAGCGGGTCGCCAATCATGTATACCAACAGATCGGTCCGCAGAAGTATAACAGTTCCCTCAGGAAACTGCGGACACGACGGCGCGTTTTCGTCTCGGCGCTGGAGAGTTCCTGAGGCCGCGACTCGCCGCCGATCCCTCTCAATAGAAGGTGTCGCTACAGTCGTAGACGACCCCGTGGACCGGACAGACGTACTTGCAGTGTCTGTGGATCATCGCTTCCCCACAGCGGGGACACGGGCGTCCCCCGTGGTCCGTGGTGGCCCGGTCGGCGCCGTCGTCGGTCCGGTCGCGCGTCTCGCTCACGGCCGCACCGAGGCACGCAGTGGTGATAAATCGCCCCCCTCCGCAGGGCCGGGTTTCGGCCGCGGTCACTCCGCCGACAGCGAGCCGTACACCGACTCCGCGGTCCCCGCCGACTCGAACGGTAGCGTCAACACGCCGCTCCACTCCTCGTCCGACAGCGCTGTCACGGTCGGTTCGTCGAGGTCGACGTGGCGGACCTCCTCGCCGCCGAGCGTCATCGACACCGCGAACGGTCCCGGATCGTCGATCGCGCCCGACGTCTCGAGCCGGTCGCGGAACGACTCCCGTCCCGCCTCCGAGAGCGCGACGTACACGAGGTGTTCGCCGTCCTCCTCGCGGACCCCCTGAACGTACTCGAGACCCGCGGCGTCGAAGAGCCGGTCCCCGGACTCCCCGTCGTCGCCCGACCCGTCCCCACTCGACCCGTCGTCCGACCCGTCCTCGTACAGCAGTCGGGCCTCGAACGGCGCGTCCGGGTCGACGGCGACCGACGTCGCGTCCGACCCCTCGGCGTCCTCGCCGGACCCGTCGCTTCCCGCGCCGTCGCCTCCCGGGCCGTCGCCGTCGCTTGCCTCGGTCGTCGCGCCGTCGCCGTCGTCATCGACCGCCACTGCCCCGGCGAAGCCGACGGCCCCGAGCCCGACGACCCCCAGCCCGCCGATCACCCCGCGTCGAGAGAGCTCCATGTACCCGCGTCCCGGTCGTGCGTAAAAAGGATTGTACGCCGATTCACGCGGCTGATAATCGCGGACGGCGGGCGGGAGCTGACCGACCCGTCACCCGCCGTCGAACGCGACCGCGTCCCGCGTCGTCGTCTCGCCGAACAGCCAGTCCGCGTGGTCGACCGCGTACTCGCGATGCTCCTCGGTGATGTAGCCGAGCGCGTCCTCGACGACGACCGGGCGGTAGTCGCGGAGCCCGGCGCTGCCGGCGGTGTGGAGCACGCAGACGTTCGCGAGCGTCCCACAGATCAGGAGGTCGCGGACCCCGTGTGCCTCGAGGAACCCCTCGAGGTCGGTTCGATAGAAGGCGTCGTAGGTGTGTTTCTCGACGACGTGGTCCGCCTCGCGGACGTCGAGGTCGGCGACGAGTTCGGCGTCCCACGTCCCCTCGACGACGTGTTCGCCCCAGCGGTCGAACTCGTCGTAGTAGTGGGCGTCCTCGAACTGCTCCGGGGGGTGGACGTCGCGGGTGTAGACGACCCGCGCCCCGGCGTCGCGCGCGCGAGCGACGAGGTCGTTCACGGGCCCGATCGCCGCCTCGCTCGGCTCGGCGTAGAGGCTCCCGTCGGGGTGACAGAAGCCGTTCTGCATGTCCACGACGACCACCGCGGTGTCGGTCGGATCGTACGGCATGGTCGACGGTTGGGGGTCCGGATACAAAAGATCGAACCCGGAGGCGGGGGCGTGCCGTCCGAACCGACGGCGCACGTCTCGTACGGGAGTCGCCAAACGATCGCGTCGGGCTCGGTCAGTACGGACGACGGAGTCAGCAACCGATACCGAATCCGGTCAGTCGTTCGTGGAAGCGGTATTTAACAGCGCTTCGGGAAGCCGGAACCCGGTTTCGTCCTGTTCGAAGGGGAAGATCTCAGCGACAGGGTCCAGCGTTAACGGGCCATACACGTGGGGAAACGCGCTTTCACCGTCTTCTCCATCCGTCTCATATCGAACTGGTGGATCGATTCTGGCTTCTTCCAGTGAACTACCCCACCCTACCGCTCGGGCTGACGCCCTCGCGCTTGAGGGTGTCGT
>NZ_QMIM01000037.1 GCF_003287355.1 Halorubrum sp. 48-1-W | reverse complement strand
CACTTCCTTTGATTTGACGGCCTATCCCGCCGCCTTACATCGATTCACCAGAGCCAGAGATTATTAATTCGGTACAGGCTCGAACATTGATGCTACGCGTCTTTGAGGAGTATGACACTGCGAACAAGGTGATGGAGAGCCTGTTACTACTGGAGAGTTTCCTGATGCGTTGGAAGGTATCGAGTTACCCCACTGGGGGTGAACTCGATCGGATCTACTCTCGAATATGTTCTGAGGCGTTTGAGAAGGACAACTCTATACGAGAAATATACAATGGCTTGTCCGACCGATGCCCCAGTGACGAGGAGTTCGTCGCGTCTATTGAAAACAAGCGGGTTAGGCTAAACGATCGGACGAATTACATCCTCAGTCGTCTTGAGATGGACTATTATAACGGTATCGAGCTGAATTTCGATGAACTCGATCGCGAACACATCGCTCCGCGAGCATCATTCACGGCTAAGAAGTACAGTGCGTGGCCCTCTACCCTAGGTACAACTGAAGCCCAATTCGAGCAGTTCCGCGACAAGCTTGGCAACCTCACTCTACTTGAGACAGATAAGAACATCTCAATCGGTGCCGACCCCTTCGAAAAGAAAAAAGAGGCGTACGCGGAGTCAAAATTGAAGATGAACCAGCAGCTGTGTGAGGATTACAACAGTTGGGGAACTAACGAAATCGAACAGCGGACTTCTGAATTGGCTAATGCGATGGTTCAGATCTGGAATTTAGATAGCTGAATGTGACGTTTGTCGAAGGTATCGAGATGGGTAATGCTTTTTGTGGACATTGTTTTTCGACAATCGGTCCTGCCAGCTGTCGCAGTCGTGCCGAGTTATTGCGGAGTATCTTGCCGAAGTATGCTGTCCACGAGATGCGGAGCTGTTGCGTCGTTGATATCGAATCACACTGATCAAGATTAACCAACAGAGTTGCTCTGTTGTCTTTTTCGTTGGTTAACTCAGTGTTGACAACTATTCACTAGCAATAACTTGTTAATTGACACCTGGACCAGACCAATCATGGTTCGGTTCAGAACCGTCGAGTAGCCTCCCACGCAGTATGTTGGATATCCCACAGATTTATGCTGTCGTGCGCGCCAACTATGAGCTAGATGCCAGACGTGAGGGAGCACCGTTCGGTCACCGAACGAACTCAGTCCGCAAATACACCGATTCTGGGTCGATCCCGTCGCAGTCATGCGATCTACTCGACTCAGTTGCGTTACGTGAAAGAACGGGCCGGGCGCGATTTGAACACGCGACCGACGGATTAAGAGTCCGTCGCTCTCCCTAACTGAGCTACCGGCCCTCGATTGGGCCTACCCCAGTCACGGTAAAAGACCTTTTCATTCGGCCGGGAACGCGGACGCGATCGCGGTCGCCATCCAACGATGAATCCACACGAATATATTCATGTAAAAAAGAACGAAATATTATCTCTTGTGGATGCGAAGATAATTTCGTATGAGGAACATTTCGAACACGGAGCGGATCGACCGTCGAACGGTACTCCAAGGGGCGGCCTCGGCCGGTCTGATCGGTCTCGCTGGCTGTTCGGGCAACGGCAACGGAAACGGTGACGACGACAACGGTGACGACGGTTCGGGCGACGACAACGGTGACGACGGAAACGGGGGATCGACGGACGTGATCCGTTGGCACGCCGGCGGAACGGGCGGGACGTACTTCCCGCTCTCCGGGGAGTTCGAGGCGGTCATCGAGGACTCCACCGACTACGACGTCGAGGTCTCCTCGACGGGTGCGTCCGTCGAGAACGTCGGGAGCCTCGGTAGCGGCGACGCGGACTTCGCGATGATCCAGAACGATATCGCGTTCTTCGCCGCGAACGGGTCCGGCCTGGACGCCTTCGAGGACTCGCCGATCGAGAACCTCCGCGGCGTCGCGACCCTGTATCCGGAGACGATCCACGTCATCACTCGCCCCGAAGCGGAGATCGGGTCGATCGCGGACATGGAGGGGATGCGGGTCAACACCGGCGACCTCGGTAGCGGAACGCAGGTGAACGCGCTACAGATCCTCGAATCCGTCGCCGGACTCACCACCGACGACTTCGACGAGCAGAACACCGACTTCACGCAGGCAGCCGACCAGCTCCGCGACGGCGACGTCGACGCCGCGTTCGTCGTGGGCGGCTGGCCCGTCGGCGCGGTCGAGGAGCTCTCGACCACCGCCGACGTCGACATCCTGAACCTCTCCGACGAGGAACGCGGATCCGCCCTCGACGCGGCCTCGTGGTTCGCCGAGGACACGATTCCTGCCGGAACGTACGAGGGGATCGACGAGGACGTGAACACGGTGTCCGTCCAGGCGATGATCGCCACCCGTGAGGAGTACGACGCCGACATCGTCGAGGGGGTCACCGAGGCGATATTCGAGAACCTCGATCAGCTGTCGATCAAGACCGACTTCATCACCCGCGACTCCGCACAGGACGGCATGTCCATCGACCTCCACGAGGGTGCTACCCGCTACTTCGAGTAGCGTGTCGGGTGGATCGCGCTCCGCGAGCCGTTCGATCGGACCGTCGCTCGTCGTCGCCCTCCTCGTAGTCGCGACCACGGCAGTGGTGAGTACCGCTACCGGGCCGACCCTCGTCGTGACAGCCGAGGACGGCGAGAGGATCGTCGTCACGCCCGTCGACGAGGACACCGAGGTCGTCGTCGAGTACACCCACAGCGTCGAGCAAACCCTCGTCCGCGACGTGTACGTCCCCGAGGACGGACAGCTCGTCATGACCCGGATGGAGTTCAGCTCCTTCGGGGCGGGGCTGCCGGCGCAGGCGGACGTGACCGTTCGTGACGGACGGTTCGTGTATCGTCCTCCGCGCTCGGAACACGAGACGCTGCGTGTAGAGACGGGGACGGTCGCCGATCACGACCTCGTGGTCGGTGACGAGCGCTACGACATCGCCACGCTGGCGGACGGCGGGTCGATCGAACTCACGGTTCGGGAACGTTGGAGGACGTTCACATGACGACGGGTACATCGAAAGGGTCGGTGTCGGACTCGGAGGCCGTGGACGTGGACGACGTCTTCGAGGAGATCGACGACCGACGAACGCTTCGCGGGATCGCCGCGGTCACCGTCACGGTCGTCGGGATCACCTTCTCCGCGTTCCAGCTGTGGATCGCCGCCCGCGGGTTCGTCTTCGAGTTCACGGTTCCGGGGTTCGACACGGTTCGGCTCGCGGCGCTGGCACAGCTCCAGATACGCGCGATCCACGTCAACTTCGCGCTCGTGCTCGCGTTCCTGCTGTTCCCGGGCTCGACCGGGGACGGCGCGATAACGCGACGGCTCGCCACGATACCCTCGACCGTCCGCGAGCGCAGGGGTGCCGGCCCGATCGCCGGCAGTGTCGAACGCGTCCACGACGCCGTTCGTTGGGCGTTCGTGGACGCCGAGTCGACGCGTATCACGCCCTCGGACGTCGGGCTCATCGCGCTCTCGACGTTGCCGACGGCGTACTACGCCACCCGGTACGACGAGGTAACCGACGTCGTTCGGATCCGCGGCCTCGGCGGGGCCGGGACGCTCGGCGACGTGTATCCGTGGCTCGCACTCCTCGAGGTCGGTCCGCTCGCCGAGTACCCGCTCGCGTACCTGATGGGCGTACTCGCGATCCTGCTCGTCCTGGAGGCGACACGACGGTCCCTCGGGCTGTTGCTCACGCTCCTCGTCTCGCTTTTCCTCTTGTACGCGAAGTACGGCTACCTGCTTCCACGGGACGCGCCCGTCTTCGGGACGTTCGCCTCCTCACGGCTCCGCTGGGACCAGATCGTCCAGAACCTCTGGTACACAGTCGAGGGGATACTCGGCGTCCCCGTCGGCGTCTCGGTGCGGTTCATCTACATCTTCATCCTCTTCGGCGCGTTCCTCGAGATGTCCGGGGCCGGGAAGTGGTTCATCGACCTGGCGTACTCGATCACGGGCACCCGACAGGGCGGTCCCGCGAAGGCCAGTGTCGTCTCCTCCGGGTTCATGGGGATGCTGTCGGGGTCGTCGGTCGCGAACACGGTCACCACCGGCGCGTTGACCATCCCCCTGATGAAGCGGTCGGGCTACTCGCCGGAGTTCTCGGGGGCGGTCGAGTCGTCGGTCTCCTCCGGGGGGCAGATCCTCCCGCCGGTGATGGGGGCGGCGGCGTTCCTCATCGTCGAGTATACGGCCACGCCGTTCCGCGAGGTCGTCATCGCGGCGACGCTCCCCGCGGTCGCGTTCTTCTTCGGGATGTGGGTGATGGTCCACTTCGAGGCAGCGAAACACGGTATCGGCGGGCTGGAACGGCGCGAGCTGCTCGACATCGGCCCGCACATGCGACGCGGGTGGTTCTACCTCGTCCCGCTCGGACTACTCTTATACTACCTCGTTATCGCTCGGCTGTCGGTCGGGCGCGCGGGGTGGTTCACGATCGCCGCGACCGTCGCGCTGATCGCGATGGTCGCCGCGTACAACGAGCGAACCAGCCCGTTCCTCGTGGGGGGTATCGCCGCCGGCTTCGCCCTCTACGCGGCATCGCTGTACGCCACCGGAACGACGCCGATCGGGCTGGTGTATGGCTCGACCGGCGGGTCGCTCACGGCCTCGGAGGCGTTCTGGGAGGCCGTCAGGTCGCTCCCGGTCGTCGTGACGGCCGTCAGCCTCGCGTTCCTGCTCGCCGACCCTCGCGGGGAGGCACCGCTGCTCGAACTCGACGACACGGTCGAGGGCTCGGCCGCCGACTTCGACGAGCGGACGGGCCGGGAGATCGCCGACACGCGCGCCGGCCGGTTCGCGTCGTTCGTGTTGAAGTCGATGGACAACGGGGCGCGGACCGCGACGATCGTCGTCATCGCGGTCGCCGCGGCGGGCATCATCCCGGGCGTGATCGGGATCACGGGGCTCGGAGGGAGCCTCCGGGCGCTCATCCTCGACGTGAGCGGCGGGTCGCTCGTCCTCCTCCTGATCCTCGCCGGGATCGCGTCGGTGATCGTCGGGATGGGGATGCCGACGACGGTGATGTACATCATCATCGTGGTGCTACTCGGTCCGGTGCTCCCGGAGTTCGGGATCGCGATCCTCGCGGTCCACCTGTTCGTCCTGTACCTCGGGCTCATGGCCGACGTGACGCCGCCGGTGATGGTGGCCGCGTACGCCGCCGCCGGGATCGCGAAGTCCGACCCCTTCGAGACCGGGAAGCTGGCGTTCCTGCTGTCGCTCAACAAGATCCTCGTCCCGTTCGCGTTCGTCTTCGCGCCGGGGATCCTGTTGCTCCGGGGTCGCGAGGAGGACGCGTCGACGCTCACGATGACGGACGTGGCCGACCTCGGCTTCTTCGTTCCCGAGGTCGTCGTTCCCGTCCTCGCGATGTTCGCGGGCGTCTACGCGCTCGGCGTCGCCATCATCGGCTACTACCACGCCGACGTCACCCGCCTCTCGCGGGTGTCGCTGTTGGTGGCCGCCGTCTTCCTGTCCGTCCCCGGCATGGTGCTTTTGCCCGCCAGCGCGGCCCTCGGGCTGGCCGGCGTCGACGCCGCGCTGTACACGGTCACGAACGACGTCGTCATGCGCTGTGTCGGGGCCGTCATGCTCGTCGCCTCGCTGGTTCGGAACCGGCGCCGTACAGCCGCGGAGCCCGACGACGGAACCCCGGACGGGGACGCGACGACGACCGACTCCACGGCCTGATCGAGGGCCGTCGTTCCCGCCGCGCCGAGAGCGCACTCGTTAAGTGTCGTCCCGCGGAAATCGGGGTCAATGAGTAGTGGCGCATCCGGCTCGGCACGCACGCGATACGCGATCCTCGGCTGTGGGAGCGTCGGGCACGCGGTCGCGGAGTCGCTCTCCGATCGCGGCAAGGACGTGCTCATCCTCGACCGCGACGAGAGCCGCGTCGAGGCGCTCCGGGACCAGGACCTCAACGCCCGCGTCCAGGACATCGCGGACCCCGACGTCGTCGACGCGCTCGACGACCGGGACATCGTGTTGATCCTCGCGTCCGACGTCGAGGCCAACAAGGCGGCCGTCTCGGCGATCCGCGAGCGCGACGGCGACCAGTACGTCGTCGTGCGCGCGTCCGACCCGGTCAGCGAGGACGAACTGCGCGAGCGCGGCGCGGACGTGGTGATCAACCCGTCGACCGTGATCGCCGACAGCGCCCTCCAGTCGCTCGAGACGGGCGAACTGGAGTACATGGCCCGACAGCTCGCGGAGATAATCGAGGGCGGCGGCGGTCGGATGGCGATCCTCACCCACGACAACCCCGAGCCGGACTCGATCGCGTCGGCGACCGCGCTCCAGGCGATCGCGGACGCGTTCGGCGTCGAGGCCGACATCCTCTACTCCGGCGACGTGGGCCACCAGGAGAACCGGGCGTTCGTGAACCTGCTTGGCATCGACTTGCGCTCCCGGGCGGACGCGCCGCCGCTCTCGGAGTACGCGACGGTCGCTGCCGTCGACCTCGCGAAGTCCACCGAGGACGACGTGGACCTCGAGACGGGGATCGACGTCTACATCGACCACCTCGAGTCGGACGCGCCGCCGGACGCCCGGTTCGTCGACGTCCGGACCAACGTCTCCTCGACGTCGACGATCCTCACGAAGTACCTCCAGGAGTTCGATCAGTCGCCGACGGAGGCGGTCGCGACCGCCCTGCTGTACGGGATCCGCGCGGAGACGCTGGATTTCAAACGCGACACCACGCCCGCGGACCTCACCGCCGCCGCGTACCTCCACCCGTTCGCCAACCACGACACCCTCGAGCAGGTGGAGTCGCCGTCGATGTCGCCGGAGACGCTCGACGTCCTGGCCGAGGCGATACAGAACCGGCAGGTCCAGGGGAGCCACCTCTTCTCGACGGCCGGGTTCATCCGCGACCGCGAGGCGCTCGCGCAGGCGGCCCAACACCTGTTGAACCTGGAGGGGATCACCACGACGGCCGTGCTCGGGATCGCCGACGACAACATCTATCTCGCAGCCCGCTCGAAGGACATCCGGCTCAACATCGGGAACGTCCTCCAGGAGGCGTTCGACGACATGGGCGACGCCGCCGGCCACTCGACGCAGGGCTCCGTCGAGATCCCGCTCGGCATCTTCACCGGCATCGAGGCGAGCGGCGGCAACCGCGACACCCTCCTCCACCTCACCGAGGAGGCGGTCCGCCGGAAGCTCTTCGACGCGCTCGGCGTCGAGGGCGCGGCGGAGGGCGGGAACGGCTCGTAGGCGACGGACACGTCCCCGCGAGCCAGACGGGCCTCCCCGCGAGCCAGACGGGCCTCTCCGCGAGCCCGATGCGTCCACCGCGCACGCCGGGGACGGCTTTTTGGTCGCGGTCGGCGACCGTCCGTACATGACCGACCCGTTCGTCGTCGTCGGTGCCGACGCGGCCGGACTGAGCGCCGCCAGCAAGTGCCGCCGGGAGGACCCCGACCGCGACGTCGTCGTCTTCGAGAAGGGCCGCTGGATCTCGTTCGCCTACTGCGGGATGCCGTACTTCATCGAGGGGCGGATAGCGCGTCTCTCGAATCTGCTCTCGCTGTCGCCGAGCGAGGTCGCCGACCGCGGGATCGACCTCCGGCGCGGCCACGAGGTCGTCGGCGTCGACCCCGAGGTGAAGCGCGTCTCGGTGCGAACCGCGGCCGGGGAGACGTTCGAGGAGCCGTACGGGGACCTGCTCGTCGCGACGGGCGGCCGGGCGGTCACCGGCCCCTTCGACGTGCGGGGGACCGACGGCGCATTCACTCTCCACGACATGGACGCCGCGGCGGCGATCGACGCGTACGTCGCCGACCCCGACGAGTACGACCCGGACCGTGCCGACGTGTCGGCCGTCGACCGCGAGCGCGTCGACCACAACGCAGCCCTGCCGGCGCCGGAGACCGCCGCGATCGTCGGCGGCGGATACGTCGGCGTCGAGATGGCGGAGGCGCTCACCGGTCGCGGGCTCGACGTTCACCTCTTTCAGCGCTCCGAGCGTCTCCTCCCGCCGTTCGGCGAGGCGGTCGGCGAGCGCGTCGAAGACGAACTCACGGACCGGGGCGTAACCGTCCACACCGGGAGGCCCGTCGAGGCGCTCGTCGGCGACGACCGGATCGAGGCGGTCGCGGTCGACGGCGAGCGGTTCCCCGTCGACCTCGCGGTCGTCGGCGTCGGGATCGAACCGAACACGGAACTGCTCTCCGGGACGGGCGTCGAACTCGGCGAGGGCGGCGCGGTCCGGACCGACGAGTACGGGCGGACGAACCTCCCGGACGTGTACGCCGCCGGCGACTGCGCGACGGCGATCCACGCGGTCACCGGCGAGGAGGCCTGGATGCCCCTCGGGCTCACGGCGAACCGGTCCGGTCGCGCGATCGGCGCCACGGTCGCCGGCGACCCGACGCCGGTCGGCGAGATCGCCGGGACGGCCGTCGTCAAGGCGTTCGACCAGGAGTGCGGCCGCGTCGGCTTCCTCGAGGAAGGGGCGGCGATCGAAGCGGGGTTCGACCCCGTACGCGAGACGATCACCGCGGGCTCTCGATCGGGCTACTACCCTGGGTCCGCCGAGACCGACGTCACGCTCGTGGCCGACCGCGACACGAACCGGCTGATCGGCGGGAGCATCGTCGGGCCGGACCGCGCGGCCGTGCGGGTGAACACCCTCGCGACCGCCCTGGAGGCGGACCTCACCGTCCCCGAAGTCGAACGCCTCGATTTGGCGTACGCGCCGCCGTTCAGCCCGGTCTGGGACCCGATACTGGTCGCTGCGAAGGTGTTGAACGGAACGCTGGAGGAGTGATCCCCCGTCCGCGTCGAGAGGATCCCCGTCCGCGTCGAGCGAACCGTCGCCGGCGTCCGTTTCTCAGGCCGTGAACAGGCGACGCGGGAAGTCCGCGAGCGTCTCCGCGCCCGTCGAGGTGACCCGGAACGTCTCGCTGAGTTCGACGCCGAACTCGTCTTCCCACAATCCGGGGATCATGTGGAAGGTCATCCCCTCTTCCATGACAGTCTCGTCGCCGGGCCGGATGCTGGCGGTGTGTTCGCCCCAGTCCGGCGGGTAGCCGAGCCCCATCGAGTAGCCGATTCGGTCCTCCTTTTCGACGCCGTACTGCGCTATCGTCTCGCGCCACTCCCGCTCGACGCGCTCGCAGGTGACGCCCGGTTCGACGACGTCGAGTGCGGCCTCGATCCCCTCGACGACGACGTCGGCCGTCTCCTCGATGGCCGTCGGCGGATCGCCGACGAACGTCGTCCGCGCGAGCGGCGAGTGGTAGCGGTGGCGACACCCCGACAGCTCGATGAGGACGGGATCACCCTCCTCGAACTCGCGGTCGGTCCAGGTGAGATGTGGCGTCCCCGTGTGGTCGCCGGAGGGCATGAGCGGGACGATCGCGGGGTAGTCGCCGCCGTAGTCGTCGGTGCCGCGGATCAGCCGATCGTAGATCGCGGCGGCAGCCTCGTACTCGGGGACGCCCGCCTCGATGGCGTCGAGCCCCGCGAGCATCGCCTCCTCGGAGATCCTGGCGGCCTCCTTCATATACTCGATCTCCCGGTCGGACTTTCGGATCCGGAGCCAGTTGACGAGCAGGTCGGCGTCGACGAACTCCGCCTTCGGTAGCTGTGACTGGAGCCGGGTGTACGACTTCGCCGTGAAGTAGGCGGCGTCCATCTCCAGGCCGATCCGACCGCCCGCGACCTCCAGGTCCGCGAGCACGTCCGCGAGGAAGTCCATCGGGTGGAGGTCGTACGGCGAGTGGACGTGGTCGTCGCTGTACGCACGCATGTTCTCCTCCGCGAGCCACGTCGTCGCGCGGGCACCGTTGCGGTCCATGTCCCGACCCACCCAGACCGGCTCCGGGTAGTCGCGGGCGACGACGACGGCTTGGTGGACGTAGAAGGACCAGCCGTCGTAGCCCGCGAGGTAGTTCATGTTCGCCGGATCCGCGACCACGATGGCGTCGAGGTCGCGCTCGTGGAGTCGCTCTCTGGTGCGTTCGACCCGCGATTCGTACTCCGACCGCGGAAAGACATCGTGTGGCATGGTCCGGGCTCTATGGGTGCTTCTCTCACGTGGGTGTAAAATATTTCGTGTACCAGAGCTACGGAAACCGTTTACTTGTCCGCCGGGGCTGGCGGTCTCCTGGACGCAGAAATCCTTATGCGAGTTCGCCGGGCAGGAGGGGACATGACGGTAACTGTCGTTTCTACCGGCGGCACGATCGCCTCAACGGCGGACTCCGGAGGGGATGCGAGCCCGGAACTCACCGGCGAGGACCTCGTCTCCGCCGTTCCCGAACTCGCCGACGTCGCGGACATCGACACGCGGGAGTTCTCCAACGTCCCGAGCGCGCACTTCACCGTCGAACGGATGGGGGAACTCGCACGGTTCCTGACGGAACTCGACGACGACGGGAACGTCGACGGCGTCGTCGTCACGCAGGGGACGGACGTTCTCGAGGAGTCGGCGTACTTCGTCGACCTCTGTTATCGCGGCGAGACCCCGGTGGTCTTTACGGGAGCGATGCGGAACCCGTCCCTCCCGAGCCCCGACGGCCCCGCGAACCTCCTCGCCAGCGTGAAAACGACGACGGACGACCACGCGTCAGGACGCGTTCTCGTCGCGTTCAACGACCGCGTTCACGCGGCCCGGGAGGTGACGAAGACGAACTCCATGAACGTCGATACGTTCAGGTCGCCGGAGTTCGGCCCGCTCGGTGTCGTCGACGAATCGCGCGTCACGTGGCGCCGTACGCCGGAGTCGCCCGATCCGGAGCTCACCGTCCCGTACGACGACCTCACGAACGACGTGTACTCAGCCTTCGTGACCGCGGACATGCCGCCGGAGCACCTCGCCCCCGCCCACGACAGCGACGCGCTCTGTCTCGCGACGACTGGTGCCGGCCACGTCCCCCCGAAGCTCGTCCCCGAGTTGCGGTCCATCTCCGAGAACGGCGTCCCGATCGTCGCGACCACGCGATGCCCCGAGGGTCGTCTCGCACGGGACACCTACGGCTTCCCCGGGAGCGAGCGGAGCCTCCAGGAGGTCGGGTGTTACTACAGCGACCTGAACCTTCAGAAGACGCGTATTCGGACGATCGTCGGACTCGCAGCGGGGCGTCTCGACGACGTCTTCGACCGTCCCGGTGAACGACGTCGGTGACCCCGTGAGTCCCGGCCGGGCCGGAGGGTGACTCCGCTCACTCGGCGTCGTGGGGGACGGCGACGAGGTTCCGGAGGTCGGTGGGGTCGCCGTCGGCGTCGAGGGCGGTAACGTTGTCGGCGACGATGTCGGCGAGTCGGTCCCAGTGTTTCGGCGTGTGGCCGCCCGTGTGCGGCGTGATGAGGCAGTTCTCGAGGTCCCAGAGCGGGTGGTCCGCGGGGAGCGGTTCGGGGTCGGTGACGTCGAGGGCGGCCCCGCGGAGTCCGCTGGAGCGGAGCGCGGAGACGAGCGCGTCGGTATCAACGATCCCGCCGCGGGCGGCGTTGACGACCACCGCGTGCGGCGGCAGGGTCGCGAGCTCCGCCTCGCCGATCAGCCCCCACGTGAGGTCGTTGAGCGGGCACGCGATCACGACGTAGTCGCTCCGGGCGAGCGCGTCGTGGATCGCGTCCTCCTCGAAGCCGATCACCTCGTCCGTGGGGCCGCCCTTCGAGGGCGTGTACCGGACGCCGATCGTCTCCACGTCGAACCCCTCGAGCCGTTGGACGACGTGCTGGCCGATGGAGCCGAGCCCGATCACGGTGACGGTGCTGTCCGTGAACTCGTACGACTGGAAGTGCCGCCACTCCGCGTTCGACTTGCGCCGCCATCCCTCGTGGAGCCGTCGGGCGAACACGAGCATGTTCGCGATCGACTGCTCCGCGATCCCCGGCGCGTGGATCCCGCCGGCGTTGGTGACGGCCACGCCACGGTCCGTGAGCGCGTCCACGGGCACGTGGTCGGTCCCGGCGAAGGTACAGGCGAAGAGTTCCAGTCGGTCCGCGTCGGCTATCAGTGCCTCCTCGACCGTGATCCCGGTGACGACTCGCGCCCGCGGGACGAGCTCGCGCTCCGCTGTGGGCGTCCTCGCCAGCGCGACCTCGTGGTCCGGAAGGCGCTCGCGGAGCGTCTCGGCGTACGATCCCATCGACAGTCCCTCGGTCCCCTCACGGAGGACGACGATATCTGGCTGGTCGCTCATTGGTGTATCCGCCGCCCGGTGGCGGTGACGTCCGGGGATTCGCCGGACCGGTACTTACCTTTTTTGTAGTCTCCATACACGATCATCGTGTATTCTTAAGTGCGTCCGGGCGTCACGGACTCACATGACAGGACCCGTCGCGGAGCGGCTCGTCGAGATGCGCCGAGGACTCCACGAACACCCCGAGCCCGGCTGGCGCGAGTTCTACACGACGAGCCGACTGGTCGACGAGATAGAGCGGATCGGCGTCGACGAGCTCGCGGTCGGCCGCGAGGCGTACGACCCCGACGACCGGATGGGCACCCTCGAGGACGACGCCTACGACGAGTGGGTCGCACGTGCCAGGGAGCGCGGCGCCCGCGAGGACGTCCTCGAGGCGACCGAGGGCGGCGTCACCGGCTGTGTGGCCGTCCTCGAGCGCGGCGAGGGGCCGACCGTCGGCCTCCGGGTCGACATCGACGGCCTGTTCATCGAGGAGTCCGCGGACGACGACCACGCGCCCGCCCGCGAGGGGTTCCGGTCGGACACGGACGGGGTGATGCACGCCTGCGGCCACGACGCGCACATGACGTGGGGGCTCGCGACGCTCGAGGCGGTGAAAGCGAGCGACTTCGAGGGGCGGTTCGTCGCCTTCTTCCAGCCCGCCGAGGAGCTGGGCGGCGGCGGCCACCCGATGGCGAGGAGCCGGTTCATCGAGGGGATCGACTACCTGTTCGCGGTCCACGTCGGCCTCGGCCACCCGACCGGCCGGGTCGTCGCCGGGATCGAGCGGGCGCTCGCGATCGCCCACGTCGAGGCCACCTTCCGCGGGACCTCGGCGCACGCCGGCAAGTCCCCGGAGGAGGGCGACAACGCGATGCAGGCGCTCGGGACCGCCATCTCGAACGCGTACGGGATCCCCAGACACAGCGAGGGGATGACCCGCGTGAACGTGGGGTACGCGGAGGCGGGGAGCGCGAGCAACGTGATCGCGGACCGCGCGCGCGTCGAGGCGGAGGCGCGCGGCGAGACGACGGCCCTGAAGGAGTACGGGAAGTCCCGGCTGAAGCGGGCCTTCCGCGGGGCCGCCGAGTCGCACGGATGCGAGCTCGACTTCGAGGTCACGACCGAGTGCCCACGGGCGGACAGCGACCCCGAACTCGCCGACCGCGTCGCGTCGATCGCCGAGGGGATCGAGGGCGTGACCGAGGTGCTCCCGATCGCGGACTTCGGCGCGAGCGAGGACGCGACGTACCTGATGGAGCGCGTCCAGGCGGACGGCGGGCTCGCGACGTACATGGTCGTCGGCACCGACCACCCCACCGGCCACCACTCCCCGACGTTCGACGTCGACGAGGCCAGCCTACCGATCGGCGTCGAAGTGTTGACGGAGTCGATCCTCGACATCGCCGAGCGCGACGTCCCGACGGCGTAGCTCGCCTCACGCGGTCGTCGGGGTCGGCCCCGCGGCCGCGACGGCGTCGAGGAAGATCGAGATCCCGAGGTCGATCTCGCGTTCGCTCGAGTCGAGCGGCGGCAACAGGCGGACCGTCTTCTTGCCGCACCCGAGCGTGAGCAGGCCGCGTGCCAACGCCTCCGCCACCACGTCGTCGCGGCGGTCGGGCGTGTCGAACTCGACGGCGAGCATTAACCCCTTCCCGCGCACGTCGACGACGTGGTCGCCCGCGTCGTCGGCGAGCAGTTCCTTCGCCTGCCGACCGCGCTCGGTCGCGTTCGCGAGCAGGTCGTACTCCCGGATCGCCTCGATCGTGAGCGCGCCCATCATCGAGCCGAGCAGGTCGCCGCCGCCGAAAGTGGAGCCGAGTCGGTTCTTCTCGTCGGGGAAGAGGTCGGAACGGCCGACCGTCGCGCCGACGCGGAGCGCCTTCGCCGCCCCGATCACGTCGGGCTCGACGTCGTAGTGTTCCGACGCCCAGAACTCGCCGGTCCGGCCGATACCCGACTGGATCTCGTCGACGATCAGCGGGATGTCGTACTCGTCGGTGACGGCGCCGACCTCCGCCATGAACGGCTCGCTCGGGAACCGGTAGCCGCCGACGCCCTGTATCGGCTCGAGGATCACGAACGCGATCTCCGCGGGGTCGACGTGGCCGCCCTCCGGCGCGAGCGCGTTTCGTAGCTGTGAGCCGCTACCGGCGAAGAAGCCACAGTCGCACGTCTCGGGGGTACACCCGCGGTCCGCACAGAACGGCACCGTCTCGATCCCGGCGACCTCCGGGTAGTGGCGGGTGTACACGTCCTTGGTGTTGGTGAGCGAAAGCGTCCCGAGGGTGCGCCCGTGGAAGGACCCGCCGAACGCGAAGCCGTACTTCGCGGCCGGCTTGTGGTCGTGGGCGACCTTCATCGCGTTCTCGATCGCTTCGGCCCCGGAGTTCGAGAGGAAGACCGTGTCCAGTCCGAACGCCGAGGAGACCTCCGTGAGCGCCTCCATCAGCTGTGTCGAACCCGGGAACGGCGCGGAGTCGGGGTCTGGTCCCGAGCCGAAGTACAGGTCCTGGCCCGCGATCTTCATCGGCTCGACGAGGTCGAACTCCCCGAGCGTGTCGAGCACCTTCTCGTTGTTGTAGCCGAGCGGCGCGGCCCCGATGTGACACGTGAAGTCCATGAGGACGTTGCCGTCGACGTCCGTGACGAACGGACCGTCGGCCTCCCGGGTGACGTCCCAGACGAACTCGTGGGAGTACTCGCTGGGCGCGGCGTGTTCGCCGTAGTGTTCCACCCACTTTTCGGCGTTCGGCCCCGGCAGGCCGCCGGCGTCCGGCTTCGCAGTGTCCCTGTCCATACACAGTAAGTGTGTACAACGTCCATTAAATCCTTCTCCCGACACGTGTTCGGCCGGGAACGGGGACACGCGCGGACGAGCGGAGAGCACACCGGAACCAGGTCCGGTCGAGCAGGTCACGGTCAGTCGATTCGGGCGTCAGTCGATTCGGGCGTCAGTCGATTCGGGCGTCAGTCGATTCGGGCGTCGGTCGATTCAGTCGTCGTCGGATCCGACGGCGGAATCGGTTCGTGACCCCGAGTCGTCCGCCGACCCGTACAGCACGGTCTCGTTCTGAAAGAGCACCTGGTCGTAGTTCTCGCCGAAGTCCTTGATCAGCGCCAGCATCGCGAGGAAGCAGACGAAGGCGAACGGCGTGCCGGTGATGATCGCCGCCTGCTGGAGCGTGTTCGCGCTGCCGGTGCCGCCGAGGATCATCAGGATCGCCGCGGTCAGCCCGAGAACGACCCCCCAGAAGATACGGTTGATGTTCGACGGCTTGGCCTTCCCGCCCGTGGTCATCATCGAGACGGCCAGCGTCGAGGAGTCGGCGGAGGTGACGAAGAAGGTCGTCACCAGGATCAAGAACGCGTAGATCAGCACCGATCCGACCGGGAGCGTCAGCGATAGACCGCCGAGGTTCAGCGTGAAGTTCAGCGCCTCGAAGAGGATGAACCCGGACACCTCCGCGCCGGCGTCACCGGCCATCACGGCACCGAAGTCGGCGACGCCGTTGTGCTGTGCCCACACGGCAGTGCCGCCGACGAACGTGAACCACGGAATGGTGGCCGCGGAGGTCGCGACGATCCCCGTGAATGCGACCTCGCGGACGGTTCGACCCTTGGAGATCCGGGCGATGAACAGGCCCGCGAACGGCGACCACGAAAGCGCCCACGCCCAGTAGAACACCGTCCACGCGTTCACCCAGCCGGTCGAACTCGCGTCGCCCGCTCCCATCGGTCCAGCACCCGTGAAGAGGCTCATCGAGACGAAGTCGGTGATCATCCCGCCGAGCGCCTGCGTGCCGAGCAGCACGAGGAACAGCGTCGGGCCCACGACGAACGTCACGATCATGAGCGCGACGAACAGGATCATGTTGAAGTTGGAGATCCGACGGATCCCCTTGTCGACGCCCAGCACCATCGACGTGGTGAAAAGCAGGGTCATCATGGTGACGACGAGCAGGATGCCGATGTCGCCCATGTCGATACCCCACTGGTAGTCGAGCCCGGTGACGAACTGGCTCCCGATGAACCCGAGCGACGTGGCGACGCCCCCGATCGTCGCGAACACCGCGAGGACGTCGACGATTTTCGCGAGCGGGCCGTCGAGGTTGTCCGCGCCGAGGATCGGCGTGAGCGCCGAGGAGACCCGTAGCGGGACGTTCTCGTAGTTGTACGCGAAGTACCCGATAGCGATGCCCATGATGGTGAACACCGCGAGCTGTGGCAACGCCCAGTGGAACAGCGTCTGCTGGACGGCGACCGTCATCGCCTCCGCCGATCCGCCCTCGACGGTACTAAACAGCGGCGAAGGGCTGTCGTAGTAGAACAGTGCCTCGGTCGGCCCCCAGAACACGACGCCGGCCGCGAACCCGGCCGAGTACAGCATCGCGAAGAACGACAGGAAGCTGTACTCCGGGGACTCGTCGCCGAGCTTGATCCCACCCCACGGTCCCACGATCAGGAAGAGGAGAAACAGGACGATCAGGAAGACGATCAACAGCATGGCCCAGTTGAACGCACCGAGAAGCTGGGTGTTGAGCGACGAGATCGTGTTCTCGACGGTCGACGGGCTGAGGAAGAACGCGACGATCACCCCGAGGGTCAACAGTGCCCCGAACGCGAAGACGACCGGGTCGATCTCCTCCCGGAACGTCGCCACCGCGCTTTCGCCCCCTTCGGCGTCGCTCACGTGGGATCACCTCCGTCGGTGGATCCCGGATCCGAGCGCACGCGACGGTCGCCGTCCGATTCTCCGCGATGGTCGACTTCCATGATGCGTGGTAGCACAGTCCGTTTGTTGAATAGATCGTACATAAGTGTTGTTCTTTTACCGTATTCGCAGTACACGGTTGTTGTGTATACTCGAGGTGATCGGGGGAACGATCCGGGCTGAACTGCTGGCAACCGTACCAGCGGATCCGACGCCGAGATTTTTTCACACCTCCCGCGAAAGCGAGGTCGTGCGACACACGACACACGCGGCGGCGGGACGGATGGACGCCAGAGCGAAGCCGAACCGAACGACACGGAATACGATCTGTACGGCGACGGATACCGTCGTATCGGCCGGCAGTGGCCGGACTCACGGAGGGAACGGACGATGACAGTCGACCCGACGACCGACGACCCCGCGGGTGGCGACTCGGCGACCGACTACCCCGCAGGTGGCGACTCGGCGACTGACGGCGGCAACGACGTCGAGACGGACGCCGGCCTCGCCGTCTACTGGCACGACCGCATGCTGGATCACGAACAGCCGCCGGGGGCGTTCAAACACCCGTCGACGCCGATCGTGGCCAACGACGAGACGCACCCGGACCGTCGCGAGCGCGTCGAGAACATCGTGGCGACGGTGGAACACGGCTTCCCCGCCGAGAGCCGCTTCATCGAGCCCGACCGGGCGAGCAGGGAAACGATCGAGCGCGTTCACGACGCCGAGTACGTGGACTGGCTCGAGGCGTTCTGCGCCGACGGCGGCGGCCGGATCGGCCGGACCACCACCGGCGCGAACGAGGCGACGTACGACGCGGCCCGGGTCGCTGTCGGGGCCGCGGTCGCCGCCGCGAACCACGCGCTGTCGGGGCGGTCGGGCGTCCCGTACGCGCTGTGTCGGCCGAGCGGCCACCATGCCCAGCCGACCCAGGCGGACGGGTTCTGCTTCCTTAACAACGCGGCCATCGCGGCCGAGGCCGCGCTCGCGACCGATGGCGTCGACCGGGTCGCGGTCGTTGACTGGGACGTCCACCACGGCAACGGGACGCAGGAGGCGTTCTACGGCCGCGACGACGTCCTCTTCGTGAGCGCACACCACGACCACGGCTCGTGGTCCGAGTACCACCCGCAGGAGGGCTCGCTCGCGGAGGACGGCGAGGGCGACGGGGCGGGCTACACCGTGAACGTCCTCCTCCCGCCCGGAACGGGCGACCGCGGCTACGAGCGTCTCTTCGAGCGGATCGTCGAGCCGATCGTCCGCTCGTACGACCCGGACCTGGTCCTCGTGAGCGCGGGACAGGACGCGGGCACGATGGATCCGAACGGCAGAAACCTCGTCACGCGCGGTGGGTTCCGGACGCTGGGCTCGCGGGTCCGAGCGCTCGCCGACGACGTCGCCGACGGTCGCCTGGCGCTGATCCAGGAGGGCGGCTACCAGACGTCTCACCTCTCGTTCGCCACGCTCGGCGTCCTCGAGGGCGTGCTCGACCAGCTCGTCGACCTCGAGGGGTACGGCCACGACGACCCGATGGCGTGGCTCGACGAGCCGACCGAACTCGTCGACGAGTGGCTCGACGAGGCGATCGACTACCATCGGGCACACTGGCCGGTCCTTTCGGAACCGGCCGACGAGTGACGTCCGCTACCCCCCGCAGTACTCTTGGCCCTGTGACGTGACCCGCTCGAAGGCGACCTCCCCGACGGCCGCGACGGCGTCGCCCGCGTCGCCGCCGTTCTCGGCCCGCGTCGCGAACGCCGAGAACACCAGTGGCGACGGGTCGGCGTCGGCCGAACGGAGAACGCCCGCGTCGAGCGCCGCCGTGGGAAGTCCCCCGGTCTTGTGTGCGATCGGCGTCCGATACGGGAGGTACCGGGGGAAAAGCGAGCGGTCCTTCTGTTCGTCGAGCGGCACGCGGAGCCGTTCGTACGCCGGAGCGGACAGCGTCGCCTCGTGAACCAGGTCGGCGAAGAACCGGGCGCAGTCGGCCGGGGTGGTCGCGTTCGCCGGTCGACCCTCGAGTTGCTCGCCCAGCGGCTCGAAGTCGTTCTCGCCGAGCGTCGCCATCATCTTCCGGCGGAGGCGGGTGTCGTCCATGCCGAGCCGGGCCGCTGTCCTCTCGATTCGGTCCGCACCCAGCTCGTCGATCAGCTGGTTGGTCGCAGTGTTGTCGCTGATCGCGATCATCGCCCGCGCGAGGTCCTCGAGCGTCGACGTCGGATCGTCGAACAGGTGGAGGATCCCGCTGCCGCCCACGCGGTTCTCGGCCGCGATCGGCCGCGGCTCCCCGAGCCGGTCGAGTTCCCCGTCGTACGCCTCGTAAAGCGCGTAGAGGATCGGGAGCTTGATCACGCTCGCAGCGACGAACTCCTCGTCCGCGTTCCGGGAGTGGAGGACGTCGAACGCGTCCGCCCCCCGCGGAACGCAGAGGAACACGCCGAGCCGGCCGTCGAACCGGTCGGCGATGGAGTCGATCGCCCGCGCGAGGTCGGCGTCGGTCTCGACGGGCGGGCCTTCGTGTCTCATGCGTGTCGGGATCCCTCCCAGCCGAGCGAGATAACCCCTCGGGAAGGGGCGACACGGTGCCGACACCCGACCGCACCGTCGCGCTCCGGTCCGTTCAGGACTCCAGCCGGTGATGTGTCACGGCCGAGACGCCCGAACTCGTCGTGTCGAGCGTCGCGACGTGGAAGGCGTCGTCCGCGCCCGCGACCGGGATCGGGAGCCCGCCGGGGTTCACCCGCACCGTGCCGTCGCGCTCCTCGACCCCGCTCGCGTGGGTGTGCCCGTGGAGGACGTAGTCGTGGGCGCCACAGCCGACGAGCGCGTCGACGACGACTTCGCTCGTCCCGTGCGTGACCGCGACGTCGACGGAGTCGAACGCGAGGGTTCCCGCCTCGCCGAGGTACGTCCCGAACGAGTTCACGGTGGACTCCACGGCCCACTCGCCGTCGTGGTTCCCCCGGACCGCGTAGAAGTCGAACCCGGCGTCGAAGGGCGTCACGGAGAAGGGCGCGACGAAGTCGCCGCAGTGGACGACCGCGCCGACGCCCCGCGATTCGAACAGGTCCACCGCCGCCTCGACGACAGCGAGGTCGTCGTGTGTATCGGAGACGATGCCGACGAGCATGGTCATCGGGAAGGACGAGACGAGCGAACTTAAAACGGGAGGCGAGCGAGTGCGTCCATGGTACGGATACCGGCACCCCCGCCGGATTTCTCGGCGTGTTAGCGGCGAGTTTCGAGCGGAGGTGACGCTGCCAACGGGGTACCCGCGACACGGTTGTTGGAATACAGACACATCTCCGAGTCGTGTTATCGGTGATGAGCGGATCTCGGGCCTCACGGTCGATAGAGCAGTCTCGGCAGACTCTCCGTGACAACGAACAACGAGTACAGTATGTTTGTTAATGTATGTTTAGCGGAGACCGAACACTCCAGAAACGGCTAATCGTGTGTTAAGTCAGATCCTCACACAAGATATATTTAGGGTTTTTTTTCGAGACATGTTGTGGCGGGAGAACGCTCGGGAATAGAACCGATAATTCAGATTACACGTCTATAACTAATCGGTCCACTGGACACCATTCCCCATGGTGAGTGCAAATCATCGGAGGGTCGTGATTACCCGTTCACGAACGCTGGCGGTACTGTTTTCCGTACTGATGGTGACCTCGATGGCCGCGTCCGGAGCGGGGCTCGGCGTCGGGACGGCACAGGCACAGCAGACGGGGGACGTGGAGTATCGCGTGAACGCCGTCGGAGGAGAGGTCTCCGCAGTTGATGGCGGACCGGACTGGGGAGACGACGAGCAGTATCTGGTCGCAGGCGGTAACGACACGGCGAGTCACGGCCAGCCGTCCGATATTGACTCTTCGGTCCCCGACAGCACACCCGACGGGATCTGGGACGACGAACGCTGGGATCCAGCAGAGGGTGACGAGATGCAGTACGAGTTCGACGTCCCCGACGGACAGGCGGTCGAGGTTCGGCTGTACTTCTACGACGGGTACGACGGCACCAGCGACCCCGGCGACCGCGTCTTCGATGTCAGCGTCGAGGACCAGACGGTAGAGGACTTCGACCCGATCGAGGAGTACGGCGACGACACCGGCGGGATGGAGTCGTTCACCGTCACGAGCGACGGGACGATCGACGTCGACTTCGATCACGTGACGGAGAACCCGCAGATCAACGCGATCGAGATCGTCTCGACGGAGCCACAGCCGAACGAGCTCGGCGGGCCGGGCGAGATCGACTTCGGCTCGGTTCTCTCCGGCGAAAGTGAGACCGAGACGGCCACCGTGACGAACCTCGGCGACGACGGCGACTCGAGCATCGACATCTCAGACGTCTCAGTCACCGGCGACGACGCCGGCGAGTTCTCCGCGGGATCGGCGTCTCAGACGACGCTCGAACCGGGAGAGTCCGCCGACGTCCCGGTGACGTTCTCGCCGTCCGACGTGGCGGCGAAGAGCGCGACGCTCGAAGTGAGCCACTCCGGGTCCAACAGCCCGGTCACGGTCGATCTATCGGGTGAGGGGACGAGTTCGGTCGAACCCGGCTTCTCGAAGAGCAAGCTCCAGGGCTTTAGCGCCGGTAACCCGACGGCGATCGATTTCGGACCTGACGGGCGCACGTACGTCTCCACGCAGGGTGGAATGGTGTACGCACTCGACGTCGAGCGAACGGGCGAGAACAGCTACGAGGTCGTCAACGAGGTCGCGATCGACGCGATCCAGGACATCCCGAACCACGACGACTTCGGGAACCTCGACTCCAGCGAGGACAACCGCCAGATCACCGGACTGACCGTCGGCGGTACCGCCGACCAGCCCGTGGTCTACGTCGGTTCCAGCGACCCCGAGATCGACGTCGGCCAGGACGACGACGACACGGACACCAACTCCGGGGCCATCTCGCGGCTGACGGTCGACTCGGGAAGCGACGAGACGCTACAGGCGAGCGACGTCGACCACGACGTGCTGGTACTCGGCCTCCCGCGCTCGGAGGAGAACCACGCGACGAACGGGCTCGACCTCTCGGCCGACGGCGACACGATGTACGTCGCACAGGGCGGCCACACCAACAAGGGCGCACCGGGCGACAACTTCGGGCATACGCCCGAGTACGCGCTGTCGGCGGCGGTCCTCGAGATCGATCTCGCGCAGATCGAGAACGACCATCAGGCGAAGGACCTCCAGGACTACGACGGCGACTACCCGAGCCTGGACTTCTACTACGGCATCCCGACGATCCAGAACGACGACGACACCGACGGCGACGACCTGCCGTTCGGCGGGAACGACGGGATCAACCAGGCGAAGCTGATCGAGGACGGCCCGGTACAGATCTACTCGCCCGGCTACCGGAACCCCTACGACTTGGTCCTCGCGGAGAGCGGCCAGCTCTACGTCAGCGACCACGGTCCGAACGGCGGCTGGGGCGGCCAGCCGGCGGACGCGAACGGGGATATCGTGGCCGACGCGGAGTCAGTGACGAACCACCCGAACGAGGACGGGAGCTTCTCGACGAACGACCAGCTCATCGCTGCTGACGAGGGCGAGTACGGCGGGCACGCGGCGCCGATCCGTGCGAACCCCACCCAGGCGGACATCTACGACGCGGACGGGAACGTGAAGTTCGACGTCAACGAGTCGAACTCCCCGGTTCCACAGAGCATGGTGAACCCGGTCGAAGCCGACTACATTCCGCCCACGAGCGGATCGCCCGACCCGGGTGCGCCCGCAGGTAGTGCGAACACGATGGAGTACGAGGACGGGGACAAGGTCCTTTTCGCCCCGACGGGCGGAACGACCGAGTACACCGCCTCGAACTTCGGCGGCGCGATGGAGGGCGACATCCTCCAGGTGGAACTCGGCGGTGACATCGAGCGCGTCGAACTGAGTGCCGACGGCCAGACGGCCACGAATAGCGAGACCATCTTCAACACCGGCGGTCCGCTCGGCATCGCCACCCAGGACGACGACGAGACGTTCGCCGGCACCGTCTGGACCGCCAACCACGGCGGCAACGACGTCACCGTCTTCGAGCCGGACGACTACGACGGAACCGATAACGGCGACCAGTGTACCGGTGCCGACGATCCGAGCCTCGACGAGGACGGCGACGGCTACGACAACGCCGACGAGATCGACGCGGGCACGGACCCGTGTTCGTCGAGTTCGACGCCCCCCGACTTCGACGACGACGGCGAGTCGAACCTGAACGACCCCGACGACGACAACGACGGCCTCAACGACACCGAGGACCCGTTCGCGGTCGATCCGGATAACGGCGTCAACACGACCGCTCCGGTCGAGTACGACCTCTCCGAACTGAGCCTGTTCGGCGAGAACGGCCAGGGCTGGACGGGCGTGATGACGAACGGACAGGACGACTACCAGGACCTCTACGATCCGACGAAGATGACGGTCGGCGGCGCGGCGGAGGTCCTCACGGTTGAGGAGGTGCCGCAGGGCGACGCCTACCAGACTCCGAACGACCAGCAGTACGGCTTCCAGTTCGGCGTCAACACGCCGGACGAGCCGTTCACCGTCGAGACGACGGTCGCCTCCTTCCCGGAGAACCCGGAGGACTTCCAGTCCGCCGGGCTCCAGATCGGGGACGGTACGCAGTCCAACTACGTCAAACTGGTCGCCGCGGCCAACGGCGGCGACGGCGGCGTCGAGTTCGCGAAGGAGGTCGACGACTCGTTCGACGGCCAGATGACCGACGAAACCGCGGTCGCGGGCGGAACCACGACGCTTCGGATGACGGTCGATCCGACCACTGACCCCGCACCGGACAACGGTGTCGACGAGGTCAACGTCACCGCCGAGTACGAAGTCGACGGCACGACTACCGAGGTCGGAAGCGTCGCGATGCCGGCGAGCTGGCTCGACACTTCCGACGGCGTCGCACCCGCAGTGGGCGTCATCTCGACGTCGAACGGCGCGAGCCCGTTCTCGGCGACGTGGACCGACATCTCGGTCGACTACGTCACGCCGCCCGATAACCAGCCGCCGACGGCGGACGCGGGTGACGACCAGACGGTCGACGAGGGCGACTCGGTCACGCTCGACGCGTCGGGGTCCGATGACCCGGACGGCGACCAGCTCGGCTACACGTGGACCCAGACGGCGGGTCCGGACGCCGGGCTGAGCCAGAGCGACGGTGAGACGACGACGTTCACCGCGCCCGAGGTCGACGCCGACGAGACGCTCACCTTCGAAGTAAACGTCTCCGATGGCGAAGACAGCGACGCCGACACGGTGAACGTCACGGTACAGGACACGGACGTCGCGGCTGGCGAGGTGCTTCACCGCGTCAACGCCGGGGGGTCGTCGCTCGACGCGCTCGACGACGGACCGGACTGGAGTACCGACACGGCGTCGGAGCCCTCTTCGTACCTCGTCGACCCGAACGGAAGCGGCACCTACGACGACGGCGACGACGTCACGCCGACCGACGACGTCCCCGACAGCACGCCCGACGCCGTGTTCGACGCCGAGCGGTTCGACCAACCCGACGACGGCGTC
Organism: Halorubrum sp. 48-1-W; assembly: GCF_003287355.1. Lineage (GTDB taxonomy): Archaea > Halobacteriota > Halobacteria > Halobacteriales > Haloferacaceae > Halorubrum. Next base: position 22,324 of record NZ_QMIM01000037.1, on the reverse strand, counting down.
CCGATGGACTGGGAGTTCCCGGTCGAGTCCGGGACCGAAGTCGAGGTCCGCCTCTACTTCGGCAACCAGTTCGACGAAACCAGCGAGTCCGGCCTGCGGGAGTTCAACGCCTCGATCGAGGACGAGCAGGTGCTGACGAACTACGACCCGGTGGCTGACGTCGGCCACGCCAACGGGACGATGAAGAGCTTCACCGCGACCGTCGACGACGACGGCACCCTCGACGTCGACTTCGAACACGGCGACGTCCAGAACCCGATGATCAACGCCATCGAGGTCGTCGCGATCGAGGAGGACGGCGACCCCGACGAGGAGATGACCGTCGCGGAGGCGGTCGCGAGCTACGACGAGAGCGGAAACGACTCGCAGATCGAGTTCACGGAGATCCAACAGGCCATTAACTGGTGGCAGACCGACGCGGAGATCCCCGGCACCGGCGGCCAGACCATCGACTTCCAGCAGGTTCAGCAGCTAATCAACCTCTGGCAGACGGACGCGACCGTCGGCGACGGCAACGAAGAGCCGACGGCGTCGTTCACTTACAGCCCCGACTCACCCGAAGCGGGCCAGCAGGTGAGCTTCGACGCATCCGGCTCCAGTGACGACGGTACGATCGAGTCCTACGAGTGGGACTTCGATGGCGACGGCGAGACCGACGCCACCGGTGAGCAGGTAACCAACACCTTCGACGCTGCGGGCGACTACGACGTTGAACTCACCGTCACCGACGACGACGGTGTGAACGATAGCGCGACCGAAACCGTCTCGGTCAACGAATCCACGGCGGATCCCGGATCCGCGTCGGTGAGCGTCACGCCCGATAGCGGCACCGAGGCATCCACCTACAGTAGCGGCTCGTTCACGGTCGAGAACACCGGCGACCAGGAGATATCGTCGATCACCTTCGACCTGTCCTCGGGCGCGATGCCGGATATGGTGTGGGATCCGGACGGTACCGCCGGCGATCAGGCGGCGAAGGGACTCGTCATCGACTCGGAGTCCGGTGACGGTGTCGGCGTCGTCAGCACCGCGGACGACGACGTGTTCAGCCAGCCACACAACGGCGTGAACGGATCCGACGGCTATGACGTGTTGACCGTCGAATTCACCGACTTCGAACCTGGCGAGTCGATGTCGTTCTCGGCGGACAACGACCCGACGAGCATCAAGAACGCGACCATCTCCTCTCAGGAGGCCGGTCCGGTCTCCGGACTGGAGCTGGCTCGCTCGACGGTGAGCGCCGAGTACGACGACGGGAGCGTCCAGGAGACACAGCTGTTCGGTGACGGAAGCGCCGGCGGCGCACAGGCGACCCTCGGGGAGTCGGTCGCGTCGGCACCGAGTATCGGTGTACAAGACGTCGACCTCGACGACAGCGCGCTCCGCGACCACCACAGCGCGGCCACCGTGAACGGGACCGAACAGACCGTGACCGTCACGGGCGAGCCCGACGAGACGGTCACGCTACTACACGCCGAGGGCGAACTCGAACTCGACAACGTCCCCGAGTACGACGGCACGCCCGGCTACGACATCGAGGCCTACGAGGCCAACAAGGTCGAGAACGTCGACTACCAGACGGTCACGCTCGACTCGAACGGCGAGGCCGAGGTGCCCGTCACGCTGCTCAACACGACCGAGGTCGGCGGCTACAACTACCTCGTGGCGACCCACGGCGAGCCCGGTTCCGACACCGGTCTCGACTCGAACGTGGTCGTCCTGAAGTACGAAGAGGACGCCGGCGACGACGAACCCGCCGACGGTGCGACCAGCTTCGCCGTGAACGCCGGCGGCTCCGAGTACACCGCTGTGGACGGCACGGAGTTCCAGGCGGACGCCGACTTCGACGGCGGCACGACGTTCACCACCGGAGAGGCCGGGACGCCCTCGGATCCCGAGATCTCGAACACGGACGACGACGAGCTGTACTACACCGAGCGGTACGGCAACTTCAGCTACGACACCCCTCTCGAAGACGGCGACTACGAGGTGACCCTACACTTCGCCGAGATCTACCAGGGCGTGGCGAACGACGGTGGCGAAGGCGACCGCCTGTTCGACGTCTCGATCGAGGGCCAACAAGTCCTGGACAGCTACGATATCTACGCTGAGGCCGGCGGCCCGCACGCAGCGATCCAGGAGACGTTCACCGCCGAAGTCACTGACGGTGAATTGAACGTCGAGTTCACTACCGTCGAAGACAACGCGAAGGTGTCGGCCATCGAGGTCGAGCCGATCGACGACGGCGGCGACGACAACACTGCGCCGACGGTCGACACCATCGACGACCTGACCGTCACCGAGGGCGACTCGACGACGGTTCAGGTCAATGCCTCGGATTCAGACGGTGACACGGCGTCGCTGTCGGCCGACGGCCCGGACTTCGTCGGTCTGACCGACAACGGCGACGGCACGGGAACGCTCGATGTCGCCCCACAAGACGGCGACGCGGGCACGTACACGGTGAACGTGACGGCCGACGACGGGACGACCACGACGACAGAGAGCTTCCAGCTCACGGTCGAGTCGTCGTCGACTGGCGACGAGCCCGTCTACGCGGTGAACGCGGGCGGCTCCGAGTACACCGCTGCGGACGGTACCAACTACGTCAATGACACGGAATTCGCCGGCGAATTCGGCGGATCCGAGGGGACAACCGACATCAGCCAGGACATCGGGAACACGCAGGACGACCCGCTGTACCAGACGGAGCGGTACGGTGACCCACTCTCGTACAGTGTGCCCGTCGAAGACGGCACTTACGAGGTAACGCTACAGTTCGCGGAGATCTACCACGGTGTCGATGGCGGAAACGCCGATGGTGGAGAAGGCGACCGCGTGTTCAACGCGTCCGTGGAGGGTGAGCAGGTCCTCTCCGACTACGACATCTACGCGGACGTCGGTGCGTTGAACGCGACCGAGAAGACGTTCACCGTCGAGGTCACCGACGGCGAACTGGACATCGAACTGGACGCGTCCGAGGACTTCGGCAAGCTCAGCGCGTTCACCGTCTCGGAAGCTGACAGCTCCGACGACGGCGGCGACGACAACACTGCGCCGACCATCGAGGCCATCGACGACCAGACCGTCACCGAGGGCGACTCGACGACCGTTCCGGTCAACGCCTCAGATCCCGACGGCGACACGGTGTCGCTGTCGGTGAGCGGTCCCGACTTCGTGACACTCGACGATAGCGATCTGACGGTCGCTCCCGAGTCCGGCGACGCGGGCACGTACACGGTGAACGTGACGGCCGACGACGGCACCGACCAGACCACCGAGAGCTTCGAGGTGACCGTCGAGGAGTCCGAACCCCAGACGCTCCACCGCGTGAACGCTGGCGAGAGCGAGACGCTCAACGCGACGGACAACGGCCCAGACTGGACCGGCGTCGAGGACGCGGACTCGGAGTACCTCGTGTCGGCCGACGCCGCCGATAACAACTACTGCGGCGGAGAGATCACCTCGACGACCGCGAACGTCCCGTCGAGCACGCCCGACGGCGTGTGGGACTGCGAGCGCTACGGCAACTCCACGTGGGAGTTCGACGTCGACTCCGGTCAGCAGGTCGAGGTCCGACTCTACGTCGGTAACTCGTACTCCGAGGCTAGCGAGCCGGGCGACCGCCAGTTCAACGTCTCGATCGAGGACGATCAGGTCCTGACGCAGTACGACCCCGTGGACGACGTCGGCCACGAAACGGGGACGATGAAGAGCTTCACCGTCACCGACGACGGCGACGGGACGGTCACGGTCGCCTTCGAGCAGGGCGCAGCGGAGAACCCCGAGGTCAGAGCCATCGAGATCGTCGAAACGGAGGAGAACACGGAGTAACGACGCTCCACCGCCCAGACCGATGACCGGAACATCCGCACGCGCCGTCGCTTTCCGCCCACTGTCGACCGACGAGGTCGACCCCGTGAGCGACGACCGCGTGTGGACGCGGACCGATGACGGTAGACGAACGCTCCGGCGTGTCGTCACGCGGCACGGACCGGCGTTCTTCGGGGGTAGTTCCCGCGGTAACCGAACGACGCCGACCGGGTCGTCTCGAAGCCCGAGGCACCCCCTTACATCGGTCGAGATCAGGCGTGACGTCATCAACCAGCGAACAGAGGGACGAACGACCCCACGGCGAAACCGAACTCAACGACACCCACATACCCAATGAACGACACAGTACACGGATATCTCGGACGGACGATCACGGCGCTCATTGTGATCTCACTCGTCCTCACGGTCCTCGGACCGGTCGGGACGGTCACAGCGCAAGAAGTAACGACACTCGAACAATCGGAGGACGCGGTGACGGCCGCGCCCGGAGAGACGGTGGAGCTGACGACGACGTTCGAGACGGAGGGCCTGAACGGTCAGGGCCTCCAGGTGTTCCTCCCGGACGATTGGGAAGGGACGATCACCGACGCTGACGGCGGAGCCCCCAAGCCCCCGGAAGGGAGCGGGAACGTCCTCGAGGTCGTCTGGCTCCAGAGCGGGGCGTACGAGGTTACCTACGAGGTGACCGTCCCCGAGGACGCCGAAGGTGGCGAGTACGTCGTCGACGTCGACGGGTCGGGGATCGACCCCGCTGACGGCGAGCGAGTCGTCGAGTCGACGCAGACGACGATCACCGTCGAGGAGGAGGACGAGAACGAGGACCCCACGGCGTCCTTCACCGCGAGTCCGGACTCGCCCGAAGCAGGTGAGACGGTCTCCTTCGACGCCTCGGCGTCCACTGACGACGGCTCCATCGAGAGCTACGAGTGGGACTTCGGCGACGGTGACACGGCGAGCGGCGAGGAGGTCACGCACGCCTTCGACGAGGACGGAGACTACGACGTCGAACTCGAAGTCACCGACGACGACGGCGCCACGAACACCACGACCCAGACCGTTTCCGTGGTCGAAGCGCCGCCGGAGAACCAGCCACCGACCGCCGACGCGGGTGAGGACCAGACGGTCGACGAAGGCGACTCGGTGACGCTGGACGCCGCTGATTCCAGCGATCCGGACGGCGATACCCTCTCGTACGCCTGGACCCAGACCGGTGGAACTTCGGTATCACTGAGCGACGACGACACGGCCACGCCGACGTTCACCGCCCCGGATGTCGACGCCGACGAGACGCTCACCTTCGAAGTGGAAGTCGACGACGGCGAGGCGACCGACACCGACACGGTGAGCGTCACCGTTCAAGACGTCCCGGAACCGGACCCAGATCCGGCGGAGTTCCAAGTGTCGAACCTGAACGCACCCGACAACGCGACGCAGGGCGACGCCATCGACGTGTCGGCAGACGTCACCAACGACGGCGACGTGGAAGCGACCCAGACGGTCGAGTTCAGGCTGGACCTCGACGGTGACGGCACACTCGGCGACGACGAGGAACTCGTCGAACAGGAAGTGACGCTCGACTCCGACGAGACCCAGACGGTCACGTTCGAGGACATCGACACGAGCACGCTCCCCGCTGGCGAGTATTCCCACGGCGTCTTCACCGAGAACGACTCCGCGACCGCGACGATCACCATCGAGGAATCGGACACCGCGGGTCCGGAAACGTCGGTGAGCCTCTCGCCCGATAGCTCGGAGATCGTGACGGGCGAGAACGAGTCGTACGACGTGGTCGTCGACAGCGCCGACGGCGGCGTCGGTGCCTACGAGGTGACGGTCGCTCTCGACGATCCCGGCGTCGCGTCGATCACGGACGCCACCGTCGAGGCGGACTCCGATTTCACTGACGTGAGCTATGCGGACGACAACTCCTCGGTGACGCTGACCGCGGCGCTGATGGATACGACCGACACGGGTAGCGTCTCGATCGCCTCGGTTACCGTCGAAGGTGTGGCCGAGGGATCGAGCAACGTGACGGTCGACGTTCAGGCGCTCGGGACCGAAGCCGGCGAGAGCTACACCGTCACCGACGAGAACGGTGCCTCCGTCTCCGTCGTCGAACTCCCACCCATCGGATCGTCCGACGGACCGCCGCAGGACCCCGATGACGACGGCGTCTACGAGGACGTCAACGGCGACGGCACGTTCGACATCAACGACGTACAGGCGCTGTTCGCCAACCGGAACGACACGACTATCCAGGACAACCCAATGAAGTTCGACTTCAACGACGACGGCACGTTCGACATCATCGACGTACAGGCGCTGTTCAACCAAGTATTGACGGAGAGCTAACATGAGTGTTCGACAACTTCCAACGACGCTGAACGCGGGAAACGCGATCGTACTCGCGGTGGCAGTCCTCGTCACGACCGTCGGTCTCGGCGGGGCTGCGATGGGTATCGGACCGGCCGTCGGACAAGCCCAGGACGGACCACCCGAAGACGGACTCGGAACCGCGGTGAGCCTCGAACCGGGGAGCGCCGCGGTCGATGCGGGCGAGACGACGACCTACGAGGTCGTCGTCGCGGACGCCGACGGCGGCGTCGGCGCATACGACTTCTCCGTCGACGTCGAGGACTCCAACGTCGCCTCGATAACGGACGTGACCGCGGAGGGGGGCCCGGGCGATCAGACGACGGACGTCTCCATCGCCGACGACGGCTCCTCGGCCAGTGTTCTCGCCGCGTTGGCGAACACGAACGACACCGGTAGTGTCACCATCGGAACGGTGACCGTCAGCGGCGACGGCGAGGGGACGAGCGACATCGGGCTGAGCGTCGACGCGCTCGGCACCGAAGCCGGCAATTCTTACACCGTCACGGAGACGACCGGCGCGTCCATCACCGTCGAATCGGCGGACGACGATGACGACGAGGACGACGATCCGGAACCCGAGCCCGACGACCCGGCGAACTTCCAGGTTTCGAACCTGAACGCACCCGACAACGCGACGCAGGGCGACGCCATCGACGTGTCGGCAGACGTCACCAACGACGGCGACGTGGAAGCGACCCAGACGGTCGGGTTCAGGTTGGACACCGACGGCGACGGCACGCTCGGCGACGACGAGGTACTCACCGAACAGGAGGTGACGCTCGACGCCGACGAGACGCAGACGGTCACGTTCGAGGACCTCGACACGAGCGGCCTCGAACCCGACGAGTACGCCCACGGCGTCTTCACCGAGAACGACTCCGCGACCGCGACGATCACCGTCGAAGCCGACGATAGCGAGGACGACGAACCGGAACCGACTCCGGCACCCGAAACCGCGGTGAGTCTCGAACCGGGGAGCGCCACGATCGATGAGGGCGAGACGACGACCTACGAGGTCGTCGTCGCGGACGCCGACGGCGGCGTCGGCGCGTACAACTTCTCCGTCGACGTCGAGGACTCCAGCGTCGCCTCGATAACGGACGTGACTGCGGAGGGGGACCCGGACGATCAGACGACGGCCGTCTCCATCGCCGACGACGGCTCCTCGGCTGACGTCGTCGCCGCGTTGGCGGACACGAACGACACCGGTAGCGTCACCGTTGGAACGGTGACCGTCAGCGGCGACGATGACGGAACCAGTGACATCGGGCTAAACGTCGACGCGCTCGGCACCGAAGGCGGTGAGAGCTACACCGTCACGGAGACCACGGACGCGTCCATCACCGTCGACGCGGCGGACGACGATGACGACGACGACGATCCGGAACCCGAGCCCGACCCGGCGAATTTCCAGGTGTCGAACCTGAACGCACCCGACAACGCGACGCAGGGCGGCGCCATCGACGTGTCGGCAGACGTCACCAACGACGGCGACGTGGAAGCGACCCAGACGGTCGAGTTCAGGCTGGACCTCGACGGTGACGGCACACTCGGCGACGACGAGGAACTCGTCGAACAGGAAGTGACGCTTGACGGCGACGAGACCGAGACGGTCACGTTCGAGGACCTCGACACGAGCGGTCTCGAGCCCGGCGAGTACGCCCACGGCGTCTTCACCGAGAACGACTCCGCGACCGCGACGATCACCATCGAAGCCGACGATGACGACGATGACGACGAACCGGAACCCGAGCCCGGCCCGGCGAATTTCCAGGTTTCGAACCTGAACGCGCCCGATAACGCGACGCGGGGTGACGCCATCGACGTGTCGGCAGACGTCACCAACGACGGCGACGTGGAAGCGAACCAGTCGGTCGAGTTCAGGCTGGACACCAACGGCGACGGCACGCTCGACTCCGACGAAGAACTCGTCGAACAGGAAGTGACGCTCGACTCCGACGAGACCCAGACGGTCACGTTCGAGGACCTCGACACGAGCGGCCTCGAACCCGGCGAGTACGCCCACGGCGTCTTCACCGAGAACGACTCCGCGACCGCGATGATCACCATCGAAGCCGACGACGGCGATGACGGAGACGATGGCGACGATGGAGACGATGGAGACGATGGAGACGATGGCGATGATGGCGATGACGGAGACGATGGCGATGATGGCGATGACGGAGACGATGGCGAGGACGACGGTGACGACTCCGACGACGGCGACGCCGAGGAGTTCAGTCGCGACGAGATCGCCCAGGCGAAGTACGACATCGACTTCGCGGACCTCAGCTCGGAGACGGCGGCGGAGGTCCAGGCGATCTACAACCGGCAGCCGTTCCCCGACGGGACGGAGCCGGCCGACATCAGGACCCGCGACGAGATCACCGACGACCGGCACGGATACGACTTCGACGAAGTGAGTCGCGAAACGCGGATCGAGATCCAGAACGACTACGACGCACAGTTCGGCGAACTCCCGTCCGATCCGGCCTACACGCTCGACGAGATCGCCCAGGCGAAGTACGACATCGACTTCGCGGACCTCAGCCCGGAGACGTCGGCGGAGGTCCAGGCGATCTACAACCGGCAGCCGTTCCCCGATGGGACGGAGCCGGCCGACATCAGGACCCGTGACGAGATCACCGACGACCGGTACGGATACGACTTCGACGAAGTGAGTCGCGAAACGAGGATCGAGATCCAGAACGACTACGACGCACAGTTCGGTGATATCGAAGGCTGACAGACCAGAATCACGCCCGAAGGAACCGATCGACACGCGCGTAGCGTCGATCGCCTCCCTGCCGCCCCGTTTTTTATCTGAACGCTACAGGTCGGTACAGCCGATGGCGTTCGGATAAGCCGTGATGACCGTTCCCGTCCGGCGGGAGCGTTTCGCCCGCCTTCCGAGGTTGTCTTCCGGCCCGTCCTCCCCGCTCACCGTCGCGGAAGCCGCTTGAGCCCGTGCCAGACCGCGTCGACCAGCCGGGTCTCGGCGTCCGCATCCGCGTCCGCCTCCGCCCACCCGTGGGCGATCGCGTCCTCCAGGGCGTCGAGCGAGTGGTTCTCGAAGTTGTTGACGTCACGGAACGCCTCCAGCGCTTCCCGTTCCGCCGCGTCGAACGACTCCGAGGGGTCGCCCTCGTGGAAGCCGAGCTCCGCGAGCGCCCCCGCGACCGCCGTCGCCGTCTCGCCCTCGAGGGTCCGTGGGTCGTCCGGCTCCACCCGCGAGAGCAGGGTCACGTCGTACAGCTTGAACACGCGTTCGAGCTCCGCGATCGGGGTCTCGTGGTCGTCGACGCGCACGTCGATCCAGCGGTCGTTGCGTCCGTCGTACCCGCCGTCCGGCTTGGCGACGTACAGCGCCGCCGCCTGCTTCCCGCGGGAGTCGCCGCCTGCCTCGTCGCCGGCGAACAGCGCTGTGAGCAGTCGCTCGGGGAGCCCGCCGTCGGCAGTCTCGAACGCCTCCGCCATCGCGGTCAGCGTCTCCCGGTTCTCGAGGATGTTCCCCTGGACGGTATAGCCGTCCCCCTGGACGTCGCCGGCGACGTCGAGGCACTCGTCGCCCGTGAACGCGGCGACCGAGCCGTCCCGACCGACGACCCCCACCTGTCTGGTCGCAGCCTCGTCGTCGGCCTCGACGAGCGCGTCGACCGTCTCCGCAGGGGTGTGGCCCTCGCGAAGCAGTTCCAGGCCGTCCGGCCCGTAGGCGACGTTCGCGAAGCTCTGTGTCGCGACCGCCCCGGCGTCCGCGCTCGCGAAGGGGACGACGGAGCCCACGGCCACGAACTTCGACTGGACCGCGACACCGACCGCGTCCGTCTCGGGGTCACGAGCGACGATGGAGAACGTCATGGTGAACCGAGAGGACGGAAACGAGAAAAGCGTTCAGGTAAGCGGTGGGGCTCACGGAGGCGGTGGCGAGCGGTCCGGGCCCGATGGTGCGAACGGAGGCGAACGCCGCGTCCCGACCGTTCCGTCCTCCCACTGCCGCGCTACTCCGACTCGTCGAGCGCCTGCCAGGAGAGCCGGGGGTTCCGGGCGGCGCCGACCTGGTCGATCCGCGCCGCTGTGGTCCGGTTCGGCGCGGTCTCGAGCGCCTCGTCGACGTCGGCGTACGCGAGGTCGAACGCCTCCGCGAGGTCGTCGAGCGAGGACTGCCCCTCGATCTCGGTCGGCTCGGTCAACATCGCTTCCGGCACCATCTCCGGCCACTTCGTCGTCGGCGGGTGGACGCCGAAATCGAGCATGCGCTTCGCGACGTCGGCGGCGTCCCTCTCGCCGGCAGTCGCCGCGAACTCGTGGTGGAACGGTTCGTAGGGGACCTCGAGGTCGATCCGCTCGGCGAGGTAGTTCGCGTTGAGCACGGCCTTCGCGGCGGCGTCCGCGAGCCCCTCGTCGCCGAGCCGGGCGATGTACGCGTACGCCTTGATCGACACGAGCCAGTTGCCCTCGAAGCCGTGGACCTTCCCGATCGACTCGTCGGGCTCGAACCGCTCGTACCCCTTCCCGCCGTTCGTCTCGCGGACCCGCGGGCTCGGCAGGAACGCTGAGAGCTCCTCCGTGACACCGACCGGCCCCGCGCCGGGGCCGCCCCCGCCGTGGGGCGTCGCGAACGTCTTGTGGACGTTGTAGTGCATCACGTCGAACCCCATGTCGCCGGGTCGGCCGCGGCCGAGCAGGGCGTTGAGGTTCGCGCCGTCGTAGTAGAGCAGGCCGCCGGCATCGTGGACGATCCCCGCGATCTCCGTGATGTCGCGCTCGAAGAGCCCGACCGTGTTCGGGTTCGTGAGCATGAGCGCGGCGGTGTCGTCGCCGACGGCGGCCTCGAGCGCCTCCAGGTCGACACGGCCATCCTCCCCGGAGGGGAGCTCCACCACGTCGTAGCCGGCGGTCGCGGCCGTCGCGAAGTTGGTGCCGTGTGCGGACGCCGGGATCACCACCTCCGAGCGGTCGTTGCCGTGGTGGTCGTGGTACGCCTTCGCGACCAGGATCCCGGTGAGCTCGCCGGCAGCACCCGCGGGCGGCTGGAGCGTGACCGCGTCCATCCCGCCGATCTTCGCGAGGAACTCCTGAAGCCGGTACTGGAGCTCCAGGTTCCCTTGGACCGACCGGTCCGGTCGGTCGGGGTGAACCGCCGCGTTCGGGTCCGCGGCGACGTCCTCGGTAAACTTCGGGTTGTACTTCATCGTACAGCTCCCGAGCGGGTACGGCCCCGAGTCGATCGCCCAGTTCATCTGCGAGAGCCGCGTGTAGTGGCGGGCGATCTCCGGTTCCGAGGGGGCGGGCAGTGTGAGTTCCTCCCGAGTCAACTCGTCCGGAAGCGGCGACTCCGCCCGCACGTCGACCGTCTCCTCGCCCTTCTCGGACAGCAACGGTTCGTGGACCTGCTCACCCTCGCGCGCGTAGTCGGCCTGGTCGTGGATCACGTCAGATCACCTCCTCGAACGCTGTGACGAGGTCGTCCACGCGTCCGGCGTTGCGGTCGGTCACGCACACCTGAAGCAGGTGTTCGCCGACGACGTGGACGAGGAACCCCTCGTCGGCGAGGTCACCGGCCACGGCGGCCGCGGGTTGATCCGTCCGCACCGTGAACTCCCGGAAGTGGTGGCGGTCGTGGACGGGCGCGGCCGCACCGGAAAGGTCGCCGATCCGGTCGGCGAGCGCGGCTGACTCGCGCACGCAGTCGTTCGCGAGGTCGACGAGCCCGTCCGGGCCGAGCCACGCGGCGTGGATCGCCGTACGGAGCGCGACCCACGCCTGGTTCGTACAGATGTTGGAGGTCGCCCGCTCCTTCCGGATGTGCTGTTCGCGGGTCTGGAGCGTGAGCGTGAACGCCCGGTCGCCCACAGCGTCCTCGCTCGCGCCGACGAGCCGCCCCGGGACCTGTCGGAGGTGCTCCTCGCGACAGGCGAAGATACCCAGCCCCATCCCGTAGGCGGTCGGGAGCCCGAGCACGCCGGCCTCGCCGACGACGACGTCGGCCCCGACGTCCGCGGGCTCCTCGAGCACCGACAGCGCGACCACGTCCGACCCGAGCGTGAACAGCGCGTCGTCCTCGGCCGCGACGTCGCCGATCGCGCCGAGGTTCTCCTCGATACACCCGCGGACGGTCGGGTTCTCCGCGTACACCATGACGACGTCGTCGCCGACGCGGTCGGCGAGCGCGTCGACGTCGGCGATCCCGTCGTCCATCGGATACGACTCGACCGTCAGGTCCGCGCCGGCACAGTAGTTCTCGAGGACCGCCCGCTTCCCCTCGCGGAGCCGTTCGGGGACGAGGACGACGTCGCCGGTCGTCGAACGGACGCGGTCGGCGAGCGTCGCGGCCTCGGCCAGGGCCGTGGCGGCGTCGTACATCGAACAGTTCGCCACGGGGAGTCCGGTCAGCTCCACGAGCATCGACTGGTACTCGAAGAGCGCCTGGAGGAACCCCTGTGAGATCTCCGGCTGGTACTGCGTGTAGCTCGTGAGGAACTCCGCGCGGTCCGAGAGGTGGTCGACGACGCTCGGTACGTAGTGACCGTAGTGGCCGCGGCCGAGGAACTCGGTCGCGTCGTCGTTGCGCGAGAAGATCCGCGCACACTCGTCCCGGATCCCGCGTTCGGTCCGGGCGTCGATCCCGAACTCCCCGTCGAAGGCGACGTCGTCCGGGATGTCGAAGAGGGCCGCCTCGTCGTCGACGCCGATCGTCTCCAGCATCGCCGCCGTCTCGGCGTCGGTGTGGGGGGCATACGGGCTGCCGCTCATCTGTACCTCGCGTCCGCGTCGGCCGCGACGTCCGGTCCAGTTGGTCGGTTCGCTCGTCCGGGTGGTCGGTTCGCTCGTCCGGGTGGTCGGTTCGCTTCCTGTCGGGTCTGGTGGCTCGTCATGGATGTCGGTTCGATGTATACTGAAGCTCCACGTTCACGCGATCTGTGCGTCGTACTCGTCGGCGTCGAGCAGTTCGTCGTATCCGACGCCGTCGCTCGGGGCGACCTCGAGCATCCAGCCGTCACCGTAGGGGTCCTCGTTGACCAGCTCCGGGCGGTCGAAGAGCTCCTCGTTGATCGCGAGGACCTCCCCCGATACCGGCGTGTACAGGTCCGAGACCGCCTTGATCGACTCGACGACGCCGAACGCCTCGCCGGCGACGACCTCGTCGCCGGCGTCGGGCAACTCGACGAACACCACGTCGCCGAGCTCGTCCTGTGCGAAGTCGGTGATGCCGACACGGACGGATTCGTCGTCGAGGCTGGTCCATTCGTGCGATTCCAGGTATCGTAAGTCGTCGGGAACTTCGAAGCTCATTGTGGGATCGACCGCGGCACGCGCCGACTTCACCGCGCTCGGACCGAGCGTTACGGGGCTCGGATCGAAGGGGGTCTCGGTCGGACGTGGTCCGCGATTTGCGTGTGTGTTCCTATCGAGGACGGGGAGATAAAAGGTGTGTTCCCGGCGGTCGAGTGTCGGCGGTACCGAGTCGCCCCGCGCGGTCTCGAAGCAGGTCCCGATCGGCTCGGGAACGATCCGACACGACCGCATCCCGACGGTTTATTCTCCCGGCGGGCCGGAACACGATCATGCTGATCACGCTGGAGGGACTGGACGGGAGCGGAAAGACGACCGTGTGGGAGGCGTTGAAGGACGTCCACCCGGAGGCCGTCTTCACCCGCGAACCGACCGACAGCTGGTACGGCGACGCGGTGTACCGCTCGATGGACGACGCCGACGCCGACCCGCTCGCCGAGCTCTTCTTGTACACAGCCGACCACGCCGACCACCTCTCGGGGACGGTCCGGCCCGCCCTCGCTGCGGGGAACCTCGTCGTCTCGGACCGGTACTCCGACTCCCGGTTCGCGTATCAGGCTGCGACGCTCGCCGAGAGCGAGCTCGAGATCACCCGACCGATGGAGTACATCCGGGGGATCCACGCCGCCTTCTCGCGCCCGCCTGACGCGACGATCTACCTCGACCTGGACGCGTCGACCGCCGCCGACCGATCGGGTCGGACGGACAAGTTCGAGCGGGACGGCTACCTCGCCGCGGTTCGAGAGAACTACGAGCGCCTGATCGACGCCGAGCCCGAACGGTTCGTTCGTGTCGACGCCACGCGAGCCCCCGAGGACGTGATCGCCCGCGTCGAAGACGTCGTCGCGTCCCTCCTCGCGGACGCGGAGTAGCGGGGCTGTGGTGCGGGCGCGGAGTGGCGGGGCTGTGGTGCGGGCGCGGCTGTGATCGACCGCGTTCGCGACGTGACGCCTCCCGTGTGCCGTCCCCGGTACGTGACGCCCCACCCTCTCGCGTGCTCACCGCGTATCGGGGAGCTCGTACTCCTCGGGCGGCGGTACGTAGAGGTAGTCGATCGCGACGCCGAGTACGAGCGGGAGGACGACGAGCGCCGAGACGACGATCGTCGGACTGACGAGGTCGACGCCCGCGCCGACCCCGATGCCGGTGAAAAACAGCGTCGAGACGAAGAGCAACATCGGCGTCAGGACGACCGTGTACACCACCCACCCCCACGACGTGTTCAGCCTGAGCCTGAAAAACCGGGTCGTCACCCCGGCGACCAGCGTGTGGAAAGCGACGAGCGCGAGCAGGCTCGCGAACCCGAAGAGCGCTATCATACCCGCGCTACGGCCCCCCCGCTTTTGCCCCTATCGACGCGTGCCGGCCGGCCGACGACCGGGGCGGGCAGTCGCGCCGTTCGCGTCCGGTCCACGACTCAGAACCCCTCGGAGCCGCCGCCCTGCCGTCTGGCCGAGGAGATGAGCCCCGCGACGGGTTCCGTGTACTCGTAGCCGGGGATCACCCCCTGGACGTAGGTCCCCTCGACGAAGTCGATCAGCGCGCCCGCGTCGTCGACGCCGCGACGCTCGTTCAGGTCGGTCAGCGTGAACGACACGACGACCGTCCCGCCGTCGCGCTCGACTCGCGGATCGAACTCGTGGTCCCCGCGGGTGAGGCCACCGACGTCGACGACGCGCCGCTCGAAGGTCTCGTACCAGCCCGTCTCGACCACGTCGGCCACCTCGCCGACGGTCACCGCCGACAGCGTCGGGACGCGGACGGTGACCGAAAACCGGACCCGACCGTCGTCCTCGGCTGACGCTTCGACGTCGGCGTCGAAGGCGGTCGTCGTCGAGGTCCAGACCCCCTCGCCGGCCGGTTCGAACGACCCGTGGTCGCGGAAGGCCCGCCGGACCCGGTCCGGGAGCTCGCGTTCGCTCTCGCGCATACCACGACTGAGGGGCTGCGTCGTACAAAAGGCCCGCGTCGCGGGCGGAGAGGACTGCCGGTCGTCACCGATGAGGGCACGTCGGACCGGTACTGGTGTCCCTTTTGTATCGGGACGCGCGAGGGAGCGTATGGCAGACCGCTTCCGCGCGACCGAGACCTTGATCGACGCGCTCGCGGACGCGTCGTTCGACCGCCCGCCCGCGCTCGTCAGCAACGCGCACATCACCGGCCTCGGGGTCGCCCGCGCGCTCGACGCCCACGGCGTACCCGTGATCGCGCTCGACCGAACGGCCGGCGACGGAACCGAGCCGGTCACCCACGACGGGCTCGCGCCACCGTCCGAGGCCGTCGACTTCGCCGGCGCGGTCACCTACCCGCTCGAGGACCTCGACGGCTTCCGCGAGGACGTGGAGGCGATCGTCGACGCCGCCGGCACCGAGGCGGTTGCGTTCGGCTGTATGGACGAGTGGGCGCTCGCGTACGCCGAGGCCGAGCCGGACGGGGTCCGGCTCCCGTACGCCGGGATCGACACGGTCGACGACGTGTTGAACAAGTCGCAGCTGTACGCGACCTGCGAACAGCTCGGGGTCCCCTACCCGGAGACGTACCGGCTCGGAGGCGGTTCGGACGGGGATTCGGGGGCGATCGACGAGGGCTCCCTCGAGGAGGCGGTCGACGCGCTCGGCTTCCCGCTCGTGGTGAAGCCCGCACGCAAACGCGAGTTCGAGGAGGCGTTCGGCACGAACGTACTCACCGTCGCGGACCGCGAGGAGTTCGAGGAGGCCGTCACGGCCGCGGCCGACGAGGGCGTCGAGGTGATGGCCCAGAAGCGCGTCGACGTCGCGACCGGGAGGGACCACTCGCTGGCGTCGTACGTCCCGCCGTCGGGCGTCGACGACGCGCTCGCGGTCGTCGGCAACGCTGTGGTTCGGTATCCGCTCCAGTTCGGCACCTCCTGTCTCGTCGAGATCGCCGACGAGCCGGCGATCGAGGAGCGTGCGCTCGCCGTCCTCGAAGACGCGGGCTACCACGGGATCAGCGAGGCGGAGTTCGTCTACGACGACGAACGCGAGGAGTTCCTGCTTCTCGACGTCAACACCCGGCCGTGGAAGTGGATCTCGCTACCGGTCGACGCGGGCGCGAACCTCCCCATGGCCGCGTACGCGTCCGTCACCGACGCGGAGTACGACGCCGACGGCGCGGACCCGAACGGGTCGACCCGCTGGGTGTACCTGCGCGACTACCTCGCGCTTCTCGCCGGCGACGACCCCTTCTGGGACCAGCTGTCGGGCGACGACTGGCGACGGCTCGTCTCCGGCTCCTTCGAACGAGAGGGCGACCTGACGACAGGGGTCTACCGCCCGTCCGATCCGGGACCGGCAGCGAAGCTCTTCGAGACGGCGTTCCTCGACCGCGAGTACTACTGTTCCTGTTGAGGGGAGAGCCCACGGATTCGGCCGATCCGACTCACTCCGTGAGCGCTCCCAGGTGGTCGACCGTCTCGCGCATGAGGTCCGCGTCCGCACGCCGCGGGAAGTACAGCGAGAGCCCGTCGACGCCGAGGTCCTCGTAGTCCGCCAGGCGTTCGGCCGTCCCTTCGGGCGTGCCGGCGACGGCTGACGCGTCGACGACCGCGTCGGGGACCCGCTCGGTCGCGGCCTCCGGCCCCTCGTTTCGCCAGGCGTCCCGGATCGCGTCGGCCTCGTCTTCGTACCCGGCCTCCGAGAGCATCCGGTGGTAGAACGACCCCATCGTGCCGACGTAGAACGCGATGTGGTGTCGGACCTTGTCGCGAGCGGCTTCGCCGTCCTCCGCCACGGCCGCGACGGTATTGGGGACGACGGTCAGTTCGTCCGGGTCGCGTCCCCGGCCCTCCGCGCTGTCGCGGAACTCCTCGTAGAGCTCCTCGAACCGTCCCTCGGGCATGAACACGGGCATCCAACCGTCGGCCTCGGCGCCGGCCATCCGGACGTTCGTCTTCCCGAGCGCGCCGACGTAGACGGGGACGTCGCCCGGGGGGTCCACCCTGAGCCGGAAGCCCGAGAGGTCGAAGTCCGTTCCGTCGTGGTCGACGACCTCGCCGGAGAGGACCCGCTTGACGATCCGAACGGTCTCCGCCGTCCGACCGACGGGACGGTCGAACTCGACGCCGTGCCAGTTCTCGATGACGGCGGGACCGCTGACGCCGATCCCGAGGAGGAACCGACCGTCCGTGGCCCGAGCGGCCGTCGCAGCGGCCTGCCCCAGCAACGCGGGCGATCGCGAGTAGACCGGGACGATGCCCGTTCCGAGCGTGACGGTTTCGGTTACCTGTGCGAGTTCCCCGAGCAACGTGAACGCCTCCCAGCCCCAGGTCTCGCCGAGCAAGACGCTCTCGAGTTCGGCCCGTTCGGCGCGACGGGCGAGGTCGAGCGTCAGGTCGTGATCGATGTCGCTGACGTTGATTCCTACGTTCATTGTCATAGCGTCCGTTCCGCGATTACCTCGCGCAGTATCTCGTTGGTTCCCTCGTATATCTGTGGGATCTTCGAGAAGCGGAAGAACGTCTCGACGCGGTACTCGTCGAAGACGCCGTACCCGCCGTGGAGTTGGACGGCCTCGCTCGTAACGTCCTCCAGAAGCGTGGTCGCCAGCAGCTTCGCCTTCGCCGATCGGTCGGAGTCGACCTCCCCGTCGCGCTCGAGGTCACGCCCGACCTCGTAGACGAGCGCCCGGGCGGCGTCGAGTCGCGTCTCCAGGTCCGCAACCCGGTGGCGAACGGCCTGCTTCTCGGCGACGGCGTCGCCGAACGCCTCCCGTTCGGTGATGTACTCGCTGAGCAGGTCCATCGCACCGCGGGCAGCGCCGATCGACGCCGCCGCCACCTCCAGGCGGGCCTCGTCGAGGAAGGCCATCGCCTGATAGAAGCCGTCGCCTTCGTCCCCGAGGCGGTCTTCAACGGGCACGCGCACGTCGTTCAGGAACACTTGAGCGACGTCGGTCGGGGCCGGCCCGAGATACCCGTCCATCGACGTCCGGTCGACCCCCTCCCGGTCCGTCGGGACGACGAAGGCCGAGATACCACGGTGGGGCTCCTCCGTCTCGTTCGTGCGGGCGTACACGACGAGGACGTCGGCGACGCTCCCGTTGCTGATGAACACCTTGTCGCCGTTCAGCACGTACTCGTTTCCGTCACGTTCGGCAGTCGTCCGGATGGTGGCGAAGTCGGAACCCGCCTCGGGTTCGGTCATCGCGACCCCCGTGACCGCCTCGCCTCGGGTGGCGGGTCGAACCCACTCCTCGACGTGTCCGTCACGGCCGTACTCGACGAGCGGTTCACAGCCGAACGTCGTCGACGTAACCGACTCGGCGATACCCGGGTCAGCCCGGTGGAGTTCCTCGTTCACCAGCAGGGAGGCCACGACGTCGAGTCCCGCGCCACCGACCGACTCGTCGAGTCTGGGAGCTAGCAGGTCCGCCTCGGCGGCGGTCTCGATCACGTCCCAGGGGTAACGGCCCTCGCGTTCGTACTCGACCGCGACCGGTTCGATCTCCTCGCGGCCGAACTCGCGCACGTGTCGTTCGATGAACCGCTCCTCGTCGGTCAGTTCCATGCGAACCGGTATCGACGTGTTCCGGATATAATTACCGGCGGCGACGACGCGCTCGTCCGCGGGCGGGCTTTCGCGGTTACCACCGCAACTATTTTGTTCCGATGTTACACGGGTCCGGGTATCGGCGAGATCCGTGGGCACCGTCACCAATGAACTACCTCGACTACCTGACATCGAACGAACGCGCGTTTCCCGGTCGGGTCGCCGTCCGCGAGAGCGGTACGGCATGGACCTACGAGGAACTGCTCGACGACGTCCGCTCGGCGGCCAACCTCCTCGGCGATGCCGGGGTCGACGACGGCGATGCCGTCGTGGTGATGCTCCCGAACACCTATCACTTCGTCACGTCCACGCTCGGGTCGCTCGCACGGCGGGCGGTCGTCGTCCCCGTGAACACTCGGTTCAAGCGGCGGGAAGTCGCGTCGCTGATCGACCAGGTCGCTCCGAGCGCCGCCGTCGCTTGCGGGGAGACGCTCCCGGTGGTCCGCGAGGCGCTCACCGAGACTGACACGTCGGACGTGACCGTCTTCGGCGTTCGCACCGGTGCGAACGTGGACGCCGTTCGGGAGTGGAACGCCGCGGTTCGCGCGGCCAGTCCCACCTTTGCCGTCCCCGAGACGATGGGCGAGCGCGAGGCGTTCGTCCTCCACACGAGCGGATCGACCGGTCGTCCGAAGGGCGTAGTTCACACGCACGCCAACCTGATCGCCGTCAGCGACGCTTCCGTGGTCTCCTACGAGATGGAGCCCGGGAGCGTCTTTCTCGCGGTCATGCCGCTGTACCACTGTACGGGTATCGGAACGATCCTGGGGCCGACGCTGAAGGTGGGCGGGGAGTTGCTCCTCCGCGAGGAGTGGGACCCCGAGGAGGCGCTCGACGACGTGGAAAGCCACGACGTGAACGTCTTCTCCGGCGTCCCGGCCATGTTCAAAGACTGGCTGGCCGTGACAGCAGACCGATCGGTCGACACGGCCTCCGTGCGCACGGGCGTCATCGGCGGGTCAGGGGTGTCCGCCGACCTGATACGGCGGTCGGAGGCGTTCCTCGGCGCTCCGGTCCTCAACGGCTGGGGCATGACCGAGACCTTCGCTGCCGGTCTCTGGGAGGACCGACGTGGGGCGCGCCGGTTTCCGAGCGTCGGCCGGACCTCCGGGCGGCTCATCGAGGCGACGGTCGTCGACCGCTCGACCGGTGCGGAAGTCGCGAGGGGCGAACCCGGCGAGTTGCTGGTTCGTGGCGAGGCGATGCTGGCGGGCTACCTCGACCACGAGGCCGAGTGGACCGACGAGTGGTTCCACACCGGCGACTACGCCCGCGTGGACGAGGACGGCTACGTCTACGTGCTCGACAGGGTCGACTACACGATCATCACCGGCGGCGAGAACGTCTACCCCCAGGAGGTCGAGGGCGTCATCGAGGAACTCGACGACGTCCGCGAGGCCGCCGTCGTCGGGAAACCCGACGAGTGGAAAGGGGCGAAACCCGTGGCGTTCGTCGACCGCCTCCCTCAAACCGATCTCACCGCCGAGAAGGTGAGAGACCACGTTCTCGCGGAGCTCGCGGCGTTCAAACATCCGCGCGAGGTGACCTTCGTCGACGCGCTCCCGCGGAACGCCGTCGGGAAGCTCGACCGGGAGGCGCTGGAAGAACGACTGTGAGTACCGCCAAAGCCCCGGCGACGAGGGCCGACGCTTCGCCGTTCGCCGATCGAGGGCTCGCTCCGAGAAGCGCCTACGTCAGGTGCTCGAACAGGAGGTATGCCAGGGCACCCACCACGAACGCGATACCGATGTTCGTCGCCACACCGAGCGCTCCGATCGCGATCGTGAGGGGCAGGTTATCGGTGTCGAGACCCGCACGCCCGAGCTCGAGAGCGATCAGCCCGAGGACGACGCCGAGCATCGGCAGGGGGAACGCAGCCACGATACCGACCGCCAGCACGGCGGCGACCGCGTACATCGCGCCGAGGATCAGGTTCGAGCCGGCGGTGCGGGCACCGAAGGCGTACTTTCCGGCGACACCCCCACTCCCGTGGCACATCGGCATCGCCCCGAGCGGTATCGCGACCAGATTCATCACGCCCATGCTCGTCGAGAGTTCGTCGACGGACACGTCCGCGTCGTAGTAGTCCGAGAGGAGCAACGACGTGGCGACGGCGGCGTTCCCGACGGTCATCGCGAGTTGGGCGACCGTTCCTTCGAGCGCCGTCACGGAGATCGACGACGGACTCGGAAGACCGACCGTGAGCGCGGGAAGTTGCGGTGCCGGGACGCCGACCCGTGTGACCGTGAAGACGACGCCGACACAGAGGACGACGAGCGCGCTCGCCTTCCGGTAGCCCGCGACGGTCACGACCGCCGCGACGCCCATCGAGAGGAGCGCGAGCGTCAACCCGTCGAGGCTCAGTCGAATGCCCGTTTCGAGAAGCATAAGCCCGACGCCGAATTGAACGCCCCGGATCACCGGCTGACCCACGTACCGCTCGATCCGACCCAGTGTCCCGGTCGCGCCGACGAGGAGGAGAACGCCGCCGGCGAGGAGGCCCGCGACGGCGAGTTCGCTCGCCGTGAGCGTGCCCGCGATCACGAGTACAGCGAGCGCCTTCATCGGTTCGACCGAAATCGGCAGGCCGTAGTGGAGCCCCCAGACGACCTGGAACACCGCGAACCCGAGAAGGAGACGGGTCAACGAGAGCTCCGAGAGGGCAGCGATAGCGACGACCACTGGAAATACCGTAACCGAATCCCCTATCGCCCCGGTGAACTCGTCCACGGAGAATTCGATCGAGTGTCCTCCCCAATACTCGGTTGAAAACGCCACTGTACAGGGCCAATACGTCGAGACCCATCAACCTGTCCAGAAACGACAACCAGTTATGTTCCGAAAATAAGTAACCATTTTTGGTTGTGTGAATCCGAGAGGTCCCGACGCGCAATTTCGGGATCAGTCCACAGACACCTCGCACTCGGCGTCCCCCTCCACTGACAGCCGAGCGTCGACGAGCCCTCCCCCGTGGCCGGTCTCATCGCCTTCAGCCAGCCAAATCTTGTGTCCGTACTCGTTTCCGAGTCGACCCGATCCCGTGGAGACGAAGACGTACAGAGCGCTTTCGGATTTGATGAAGACGCTACATCTCGAGAGTTCCGGCTCTGTTGAAATCCTTAATAATTGATACAATCTGACCCAGTTGCGGTCAGTACAGGCGAAGTACGGATCGCTCAGTACAGGTGAAGGAACGAATGATTCTGCGGTGGCGTGCCGGTGAGCGCCCGGAGGGCGCGAACCGCCCGCGAGGG
>NZ_QMIM01000003.1 GCF_003287355.1 Halorubrum sp. 48-1-W | reverse complement strand
CGACAGAACAGGTGACTCAAGTCAGGTTAGCTGACGATGCTTTGTGAGGTACTGAGAGTCGTCAGCAGATTAGACTCAGCAGCTCGAAGATGCTGGTTGAACGTTGACTGTGCGATATCGAGAGTCTTGGCAATCGACGTCGAATCTGCATCCCGCGGCCAATTAAAATATCCTGCGTAGAGCGCCGTCTGCAAGACTTCTTCTTGCCGGGCGGTAAGAGCTCCATCAAGACGTGCTGAGAGAGAGGTATTAGTTTCTCCCCGCTCACTATCCAGTTTGGATAACAGGGTGAGATCGCTGTAGTCTTCCCGGAGTGAACTCAGATATTCCCCGACGTCGACGGTGAATGGCACGGTTACTGAAACCACGATCTCGTTGGACTCGGAAGCGTTTGTGATTTGATTTATCGCAACTCCTTGGTCGGTCAGTTTCTCGCAAAAGCTGCTGTTCCGCACCGGGACTTTACAGTAGATACCATTTCGAGAGTCGCTCAAAATGACCGTCTCTGGATCGAAACCAGCAGCTTCGAACGCCTCGGGGGTCACGTTTTCACCGGTCACTCGCGCGAACAGGAGGTGATCTGGACTCTCAGTCACTACATTCAACACTTCGAGATCCGTCTCCATATCCGAAACAAGAGTTGCAAGGCCAGTATCGTCCTCGAACTGAATTTCGAGAATTGTGCCCCCACCAGATAGAAGCGCCGCCTTTTGCCGGAGTGCTGATATCCCGTGACCTATTATTTGACCGAGCTCTGTGAGGGCTGTCACCTCTTCTTCAGCGAAGGCGTTTGGTAGTTTGGAGTGGACTTCTAATACGCCAAGGATCGAAGCCTCGCTCTGTAGTGGTACAGCCACAATCGAGTTGGTGCCATTTTTCAGTGCGTCTTGTTCCCACTCCGTTTCGGAGCGAGCGGTCATTAAGTCGCTCTCCACGACCGAACCTTCAATCCTGTATGCCCGTTCAGCAGGTGGCAATGTAGAGTTACTCCGCTGGGTATTGTCATCTGCTGGAGTGTCGTTCGCCCCCACTTTTTGATATTGGAGCGAATCCGTTTTGGCTCTGACCTCGATCGTATTCGTATTAATATCTTTTTTACCGATCCACGCCCCGCTAATCAGATCCAGATGAGCTAAAGCATTACAGACCTCTTGCTCCAGTTCTTCTCGTGTATTTGCACTGATAACCGTGGCACTTATCGACCGTATCAGTGTATTGATTCGATCCAGTCGTGTCAGCCGTTCGTTTTGCTCGTTTAACCGCTGGTCGCGTTGCCGAAGGGCCGCCTCTTGTGCTGTTCGTTCGAATGCGCTTGCTGCGTTCGCTGCTAACGTCTTTGCCAATTTGTTCTTTCTTGAGGAGATCTCTGGCGTCGTGGTCATCCCCACCAACAGAACCCCCTCTGATTCTAGTGAGTAGAGTCGCCACGACGAGAACTCCTCTGCCAACCACTGGCTCGACCGAGTATCTACTACGTCTTCGTCGTCGGGAGCCAACTGTTCCGTTCGAGTCACATAGGTCGTCCAGACTGGTGTGTCTCCTTCAGAGATAGTGGGAAGATCGATTTCAGTAACATCTTCCGTGGATGCGTGTGCTAGTGGGACCAAGCGTCCCGTGTTCTCTTCTCGTGTATATATCGCGGCAAACTCGAATCCGAGTTCCCCGACTGCGGCAGTTGTCACGGTCTCGCCGATGCTACGTTCCGAGTCCGCTGTCATTAGATCGCGGGAAACCGCATGCAGATCCTCAAGCTGTTGTTCATACGCGTACCTCTCTGTAATATTGTGGTAGTGTTCAATCCGCCCGCCTGCATAAAGACCAGTTTGAATCGGCCCGCTCCAGTACTCCAACCACTGCTGCTCTTTCGAAGCCGTCTCAGGGATACGGACGATGGCTTCGACTTCGGAATTCATGTTCTCTAGAGAATGAGTTACGAGGTCAGACAGTGTTTGCTCACCTGAGGGATATTCCTGGTACGATTCAGAAGCAATTCGACTGTAGTCAGACCCTTGGATATCGTCTCTATCAACTCCGAGTAATTCTTCGGTAGTTTCGTTTGCCCACACCACTTGTCCATCACGGTCAATTACAATGACCCCTTCCTGTGATGTGTCTAATACGTCTTCAGTGAGGGACTGGTACTGCTGTTGTTCCCTGCGCTCTGCTGCTGTTCGTTGCAGGCGCTCGATAGCCACTCGAAAATCCCTATCTGGCAGGTTCTGGAGGTACCGTTCGACTTTATCCTCGAGTTCTGTGATTTGGTCTGTGAGTGCCTGGTATTTCGGGCTCGTTTCGAGGGTATCTGCCTCCATGACGGCTTCCAAGGTCGATTGGCGTTCTATCAGCGAGAACAGCTCTTGCAGATCCTCGTTGTACTCGGCACGAGTGAGCATCTGGGAGATAACGTCTTCGAGATCGTCAGCTTCAACGGGCTTTTCGAGATACGCATCGAATCCCATTTTGACGATATCGAAGTCCGGTGTCACCGCAGAGACGATAACCACCTGGCAGTTCGACTCATATTGTCTGAGTCGCGTGAGAACCTCTCCGCCGGATAACCCGGGCATCATCCGATCCAGAAGGACGATATCGACAGTCGCATCAAACGCTTCTAAGGCTTCTTCGCCAGAGTACGCGGTTTCGACAACATAGCGGTCTGCGAGCCACTCTGCATACAGCTCAGCCAAATTTTGGTCATCCTCGACGACCAGGATTTTTGTGTTTCCGTTTTGAGTCATAGTTTACGATACGATACCCGGTTTTTGTGAGTCCTCTCGAGCCGGTTGGGCGGGGACTTCCAGTCTGATCTCACTCCCATCGTCCGAGGTTTCAACTGAAATCGATCCCCCGGCACGAGTCACCAGTGATCGCACCATCCACAATCCGAGTCCCTGCCCGTGACTTAGCGGTGTTTCTTCGCCAGTTTCGAGGAGATTTTTCTCCATTTCCGGGAGTCCAGGCCCAGTATCGGAAACACAAACCTCTACCCACCGTTCATCGGCTTGCGAGACACTGATCTGTACGGATGGATGCTCAGTATCGTTCGCTGTGATGGCGTTCTCAACGAGCTCAGAAATCGCCTTGTCAAGTTCCCTCGGTATTTGTGATTCTAGATCGTGGTCGGCTGTGATAGTGATATTCGCATTAGCATATTCGTCTTCTTTTTTCGCTTGAATATCCTCAGCTATTTGCTGAGCACTCTGGTAGGAAGCGAGAGCGCTCTCGCTCGTGAGTATATTCTGGAGCTCTTGGGTCTTGTTTGCCATTCTTTCCCACTTGTCGAGAATGTCTCGGATCGTCGCAGCGCGCTGTTCACGAGTGTCTGTCTCTGTGTCCGACTCAAGCAGATCGACATACCCTCTCAGTTTCGTCAGATCATTTCGGATATTGTGCCGCATAATCCGGTGTAAGACCTGGACGTGTTGCCGACGCTGCTCCTGAGCTGTGATATCTCGTGCCTCGAATACCAGGAAGCTAAGCTCCCCGTGCTGGCTTGAGATCGGCTTGACCGAGAAGTCGAAGCTGGCGAGTCCATCAACGCCTTCTGCTTCCACGTTGAACCGAACCAATGAACCCGAAGATGCTTGAGTAACTGCCTGCCTGATTTGAGTTTGTACTTCAGACGAATGCGCGAACAGAGGGCACTCCCAGAGTGGTGTGCCTCTGCTCTCCTCCACACGTATGCCGCCGAACTCCGTGAGGGGGGCGTTTAGCTCGAGGATTTCACCACTCTGGGTCATCAGCCCCGTCAATTGGAATGTTTGATTGAATACAGATTCGAATTTTTTCGTTTGTTCTTTTATATTACTGATGTCACGTATATATAACAGAAACCCTCCAATTGCTTCATCGTCAAAGAGATTCCGTCCACGTGCCTCTACGGTAATCCACTCGTTATCCGCATCCATTACTTGGAACTCTAGCTGAACGCTTGAATCGGAATCCTCCACGGCGGCGAAAAACGCTTCCATTACACGTTCCCGATCCTCTGGATGGATATAATCAAAGACACTCTCTTGATTCAGCTGAGTTGGATCATATCCAAGAACCCGTTCAGCAGAGCCACTAAGATAGGTGAAACACCCGTCGCAATCTAAGATAGACACGACGTCGACTGATTCCTCAACGAACCGCTCTGTTCTACGCCGCTGTTGACGCTGGTTAGTAAGGTCTCTGATGACCATCCCGTATCCCAGGAACACTCCATCTTCAGTTTGAAGGGGGACGTATGAGACTTCTGTAGGAAACGACGATCCATCCTGACGGACTCGCTGTCCTTCGTGAGTACTTTCTCCTGCGAGTGATGCCTGTTTTAATAACCGATCAGCAATCCCACGCTTTTGATCCTGTTCAGGGTGTAACTCTGCTACTGGCATACCAATTACAGTTTCTTCGTCATATCCAAAAATGTCGGTTGCTCCATCATTCCAGCTGTCGATATGTCCATCGTCATCGAGAAGGACAAAGGCGTATTCTTCGAGACTTTCCGAGAGGATCTCAAATCGCTTCCGCTCCTGTTGAATCTGCCGAATCCGTCGCTTTTCCTCCGTGATATCCGTTGCAATCGCGACAAGTCTCTCACCAGTTTCGTCATCGGGTATCAGAACAGCATCTGTGCGTATCCATCGCGTTTGTTCGTTGGCGTCAATAACTCTGAAATCCGCAGACAAGTCGTTGATCTCGCCGACTTGTTCTAATGAATCACGAACTCGGTCTCGATCTTCTGGCGCAACGATCTGTACAAACTCTTCATAGTTGTCCGGATCATGGCCAAGTAAATCGACAAGCGTGTCGTCGAATGATATCTGATCCGTCTCAAGACTCCACTCTACAATACCAGTGCCCGTTCCAGAAAGAACCAATTCGAGTTTCCGGTTCTGTTCTGCCAGGCTCCGAGTCCGTTGCCTCCGACCTGTTACGTCCTGCTGTATGCCAATAAACTTCGAAAGCGTCCCATCTGCATCAGTGACTGGCGTGACAGACAATCGATTCCAGTATTCACTCCCGTCTTTTCGGTAGTTTTTCAGTTCTACTGTTACCGGTTCACCGGCCGCAATCGCCTCTCGAAGCTTCGATAGTTCCGCTGGGTCTGTCTCGGGTCCCTGGAGGAAACGTGGATTACGACCTAAGGCGTCGTCCTCCTGGTAGCCAGTAATGTCGGTGAATCCTTTATTTACGTACTCGATCGGGTTGTCATCTCGCTGTGGGTCGGTGATCATGACCCCAACATTCGAGGAGTCAATCGCTTGCTCCTTGAGTTCGAGTTCGCGCTTCCGTTCTCGTTGTGTAGTCTGATCGCGCACAGTACAAACGAGGGGGCCCTCATCGATGATGGTCAGAGAGAGATCAGCCGGGAATGTGGTCCCGTCCGGTCGGGATCCGGTTACCTTACCCCGCCAGTGGCCCTCCGACTCAAGAACAGGGAAGGCTTCCGACTCAAGACGCTCTACCTCATCTTCGTCATAGAGCCTCCGCCAGGAGTTCCCGATGAGTTGGTCAGTATCATCGAATCCATACATATCCACGTGTGTCTCGTCGATGTAGGTGTATTCTCCATCCTCGAGAATAGCGAAGCCGTCTTTCGCATCCTCGACAGCCTGCTGGAACGTTTCTAATTCGCGACGGCGCTGCTCACGGGGCGTAATATCACGACTGGAAATAACGAGCGATTCGACTCCTGATTCCACTATAACGGGACGGATGGTCCCGGTAAAGAACCGAATCTCTCCATCCGGTGTTGGGTATTCGGATTGGAAATTGACGTACTCACCTGACGCCGCTCGATCGATCCAGTCTTTTAGATCGTCCTGCAGAGTCTGAGAGTGTGACCACCACTCCCCCTCCCAAATCGGTTCCCCCAACATCTCATCTTTAGCGTGCGAAACGTACTCCAGGGCTGTTTCATTCACATCGATCACTTCACCAGTGGTTTTCAGTAATCCGACCAGCATCTCAGGATCTTCGAACACCGACTCGAAACGCCGCTCATTCTCCCGAAGTTCCGCTTGACGCCGATATTTTTCAGACACGTCACGGACAACACAGACGATTCGATCGTCTTCCAAGTGTGTCAGCGATAGTTCGGTCGGAAATTCTCCCTTGCCTTCTGGAGATGCAGTTACAGTACCTCTCCACTCTCCATCGGACCAGAGGGCTGAAAGCGCCTCATCCTCTATGCGCTCGACCTCGACGGGATCGGTGTACAACTCATGCCAGGTCTGCCCGAGTAACTCGTTTTTGTCCTCGAACCCGTATATGTCGGCATGCGTTTGATCAACGTACGTGTACTCCTCGTTCTCCAAAATAGCAATCCCATCACTCGCGTTCTCGATAGCTGATTGAAATGACTCCAGACGACGTCGGCGTTCCCGCTGTTCCGTCACATCTCTCGCAACGGTATGCATATAGGCCGTCCCATCGCGCTCGATCCGACGGTTCGAGAACTCCACATCAATTTTACTGTCGTCGCTCCGAAGCAATTTTGCGTCAGTGGTTGCTGGTTCGCCAGCTAAAATTTGGGCGTGGTAGTCCCGATAGGCATGTAAGTCGACCTCTTCGTGAAGATCGGGAATACGCATCGAGAGGAGTTCCTCTCGCTCATAGCCAGTTAACTCGCAAGCAGCCTGATTTACTTGGACGAAATTCGCATCTGAATCACTAATAAAAATGGCATCGTTGGAGCCTTCAAACAACGTGTGTGTCCAATCACGTTCAGCCTGTAGCTCCTCGTGTCGTCGGATTCGTGAGATTGTAGCTTCAAGATTCGAAGCAACGAGTTTTGCCAGTTCTGAGTCTTTTTCGGTAAACGCATCCACTTCAGTGGCTCCGACACTCAAGACGCCGAAATCTGAAATTGGCACAAGAATTTCGCTCCGAATCGGGGTGTCTGAATTATACGTGTCATCGGCCTCGTGGACATCGTCGAACGCTTCCGGACGATTCTGTCTGTACACACGCCCGGCGAGAGAATCGAGTGGAAGGATAGGTGCATCGCCGATCACCTCTTGTGCCTCAGTTGATTCGGCGATTGGGCGGAGTTCGTTTCCCTCTTCATCGTACTCCCAGATCGCCGAAAGAGGCGCATCAAAATTGAGATCCAACATTCGGACAGCAACGACAGAGACGTCCTCGATAGAACCAGCTTGATTCAGTTCCGAAGACAACTCGAGAAGTCCTGCGGGGGTATGTTCCGTGTACGCGTCTCCATCGCTCATACATCCGATTTTGTTGTTCCGCTGTATTATGTTTTCGCTTAGAGAACCATTTCATATCGGCCCCAATAGAATTGGTTCGATAAATATAGGGTACAGCTATTCAGCCTTGAGAATCAATCGTGGTAACAAGATGTCGACGGAAGCAGTTGCGGTACTCGGGCGGAAATACAGCGTAGATATACTGCGGGCGGCAAGGGAACCGCGATCAGTCAGCTGGCTGAGTCAAGAGCTAGATATCCCGATTGCCACCTGTTATAGACGTGTGAAGGAACTTTCTGAGAATATGTATTTAGAAGAGGTCACTGCGGACGAGAGCAGGGATAGAACACAGTACTGTCGAACGGCGGATAGTATTGAACTCAACCTTGCATCTGACGTATTACTTAGCGGCTCTCGATCTTGGGAAACTCGAGAAGTACCAAGGGATACAATACCGTTAGATTCCGTTACGCTTGATGAGTTCTCCCAAACGATTGATACTGTCGAAGACTACTTCGGGAGTTTGATCGACGATGTTGCTGTTCATGCATCCATTTCACGCCGGCAGCTTGTGGCGGTGCTGGCACGCGCCCAGCTCTCGGGTCGCCAACTCGACACCGCGGGACTGACCGATAACGGCGACATCGTCCACCAGTCGAACGATGAGACACTCTTTTGGCTTGACGGTGGTTTCTGGACGGATCTGGGCGGGCTCCACTACTTGAGCCCAGACGAGGGACGAGCAGCCAGAGAAGTTCATCGCCGACTCATCGAAGCGGTCGCCGGAGACGTCGCCGACTACAATCGCGAGCGCGATCCGTTTATTCTCATTAACGAACCTTCTGGGCGCTAATATCGTTTCTGCCTGGTCACAAACCTCGAAGTCACTCGTAACTTCGCTCAGCCGCTGGCAGAAGCCTACCGGCGTCGGTGGGGAATAGAAACGTCCTACCGAAAAGTAACCGAGTTTCTCCCGAAAACGTCGTCACCGACGTTCTCTGTTCGATTGTTCTACTTCCTGCTTGCCGTAGCACTCTACAATCTGTGGATGTTGACGAACCTGCTACTTGCATCGGGTCGGGTGGTCGGGAGCACTGCTGTCCTCCCGCCCGCCCTGTTCCGGTAATTTCTCGATCTAATATAGTCACGGATGTCCGGTCCCACAGGTGATCGAAACGCATAATTCCGAAGCAAAGAGATTGAGAGCTGTCCGACTACACGAGAAACGCCAGTTCCATCTACAAGGATACGAGAAACGTACCTCGCAAGAAATCACAGGCTAACCAACCGAGACAAGCACCACCCATGACGGCTCTTCCAACGATGACCATCGAGCACGACGGTGAAGAGTTCTCAATCAGTTACGAACCATGGTTCACGTGCGGCGACTGCAACGAAAGCTGGGAAACACGCCACAGTGGTGACTCCGACCAGTTCACCCAGCAGGATCGTACCTGCCCACACTGCGGAACAACAAGCGGGCACACCTACACCAAGCGCATCCACTACTACACCAAATACGACACCATCCCGTTGAACGACCCGCCACTCGACATTCAGACCCACGCAGATGCCGTCCGTCACTTTGCAGACAAACTTGACGCGCTTGAAGCAAACGGCTGGGAACTGACACAATCGGATGGCGTGCACATCTACATCGAGAAGACCATCACCGAATCCACCGACTCTCCGCACAAAGTAGACCACGAACTCCAGTGACTCGTCGTGCAGCCGGAGTCTTTTCCGGTCGCACCACGGCTACGTGCCAAGCATCGGGCCCAGGGAGTGTACAAACTTGTGGAAGCCTCCACACGGGTCGGCGAATTGGTCGCTCCTTATGCGAGCTATAGCAAACCGAAATAGAGATAATTAAGTACGCTCAAACAGACTGCTCACAGCCAAGAAGACAGAATAAGGAGGGCTGTCTTCAGGATGACGGAATACGGTAACTCGGAGCAAGAACGCCAGCAACGGGATTTCGAGACTGTTGTGGAAGCCGTGCTCAGAGATGCGGTCGAACTGTTCGAGAGCCAGAAGCACACCAATTTAACAACACTTCATAGAGCTAAGGACAAGTTTGTCACATATGCGATTGATATGTATGCGGTGCAGTCAGTAAGTTGTGAAATTGTAGACGAACCGGCGAATCCACGACTAATCATCGAAAAGAGGGCTGTCAACATGTTCAAACAGCGGTATAACAATCACAATAATAACGGGACTGATATTCCCCTCTCCTAAACTTCCGAAGCGACGGGAGTTGGCACACCGTCAGTCGCGCCTTCTCGTATTCAACGTCAATTCGTCTCAGAAAAAGTCGGAGTTTCGGCCTATATGTGGCGACTTGGTGTCCGCGAGCTGTGATTTGAAAAGTAAAATTGAATAGAATCAGTCCCGTTAATCGCAGGGTGCCCACCGATGGGGTGTTTGAGCTTCCGCCCTGTTGGTGGGTGGTTAACCGAGGAAGTGTCCTCGCTCCACATGGTGATGAAACGCTCCTGCCCGAACCCCACAAATTCGGACCATCGCGCTCAACAACTGGTGTTGGAAGGGGCGGGGACAGCCTTCCTCTTCGGGCAGCATATTTCGACAATCGAAGTGTGAAAACCCGTGGTGTGCTACCCTTGTCTCATACGTATTGGTAGTGGGTATTTCCACAGGGTAGCCACTACTTCGTGGTAGCAACTTAGTGGTGAACCGCCTCGGGGTCAAGCTCCGAGGCACTCGGCCTGCTCCGCCTGTAGACATAGCACTGGACATCTCCAGAACTTTCAACCATTTTGACGCTCTTCGTAGGCGTTGAGAACCTCACGATACCGGTTTCGAATAGTGACGTTACTGACGTCAGCAACCTCGGACACGTCGTCTTGAGTGATATTTTCACCACAGAGCTTCCCCGCCGCATAGACGGCACTCGCAGCAATACCAACCGGGTGTTTCCCGCTGTGGACGCCGTTAGCTGTGGCCGCTTCGACCAGTTGGCGGGCTTGTCGCGTCGTGTCATCGCTACAGTCCAGTTCGGAGACGATACGCCCGACGTATTCTATTGGATCCGTCGGCGGAATCTGCACGTCGAGTTCCCGAACGACGTATCTGTAGGTGCGTTTGATCTCCAGCGAGTCGACACGGCTGACGACAGCGATTTCGTCGACCGTCCGCGCAACGCCATCGAGCCGTGTCGCGGCATACAGAGCCGCGGTTGCAACCCCCTCGATCGAGCGCCCTGGCAAGAGACCTTCCTCTAACGCGCGCCGATACATCACGCTTGCAGTCTCGCGTGTCGGCTTGTGTACCCCCAACGCAGAGGCCATCCGCTCGATCTCGCCGAGTGCCTGCTTGAGGTTGCGCTCTTTCGAATCCCGTGTACGGAAGCGTTCGTTCCACGTCCGTAGTCGCTGGAGTCGCTGGCGCTTTCGTGGCGACACTGGATTTCCGTATGTGTCTTTGTTCTGCCAGCCAATATTGGTCGAAAGCCCTTTGTCGTGCATCAATTGTGTCGTCGGCGCGCCAACGCGTGATTTCGCTGCCTTTTCAGCCGAATCGAAGGCTCGCCACTCCGGACCGCGGTCGATACGTTGCTCATCAAGGACCAATCCGCAGGCAGTACACACCTTCTCGGACGTATCACTCTCTGCGAGTACGTCCTCGCCACACTCGGGACATCGCTGCTCCTGTGCTTGCTCTGTTTTTGACTCTGCGGGTGGGGCAGTCGTCTCGCGAGTCTGGTTGGTCATATCTCCCCTTTCATCTCATCAACAGTAAACTTTTGTGACTACCAATAGTTCCTATAAACTGTGAAAGAAACCTATTTTAGTTACAAATTGTAGTTTGAGTACCCTAGCTTTATTCTCTCATACTACAAACCTCGATTGATGAGTTCCGATCAAGAGCACCTCCGCGAGACCGACACTGAAGACCGATTCGATTTCAAAAAAGAGGAAGCAGCTGCGTTCAAGGCTGACCAAGGGCTGACAGAGGAGACGATACGGCTCATTTCTGAGGATAAAGACGAGCCTGAGTGGATGTTGAAGCGACGACTACGTGCGTTGAACCTCTGGCAAGAGATGCCGATGCCGACTGATTGGCCGGGACAGCCGGACCTCTCGGAGGTCGACGTCAACGAGATCGTGCCGTACATCCGCCCCGACGTCGACGTCCGCGCCGGCGTCGACGACTGGGAAGAGTTGCCCGAGGACATCAAGGATACATTCGACAAGCTCGGTATCCCGGAAGCCGAAAAGAATGCGCTCTCCGGCGTGGGTGCCCAGTACGAGTCCGAGGTCGTCTATCAGAATATGCAGGAGCGCTGGGAAGAGAAAGGCGTCATCTTCTGTAATATGGATGAGGCTGTTCAGGAACACGAAGACCTCGTCCGCGAATACTTTATGACGAAGTGCGTGCCGCCGAGCGACAACAAGTTCGCGGCGCTGCACGGCGCCATCTGGTCCGGCGGCTCGTTCGTCTACGTTCCCGAAGACGTCACCGTCGAGATGCCCGTCCAGGCATATTTCAGGATGAACTCCGAGGGGATGGGGCAGTTCGAACACACGCTCATCATTGCGGAGCCAAACTCTGAGGTTCACTATATCGAGGGTTGCTCGGCCCCGAAGTACTCGGCGTTCAACCTGCACTCGGGTGGCGTTGAGGTGATCGTGAAGGAGAATGCCCACGTCCAGTACTCGACGGTGCAAAACTGGTCGAAGAACACCTACAACCTCAACACAAAGCGTGCGATCGCCGAGAAAGATGCGACTATGGAGTGGATTTCGGGGTCGATGGGCTCGAAGGCGACGATGCTGTATCCATCGACGATCCTGAAGGGGCCGGGCGCGACTGACAACCACATCACCATCGCGTTCGCCGGTGAGGGCCAGAACATCGACACCGGCGCGAAGGTGTACCACAACGCGCCGGACACGAAATCGACGATCGAGTCGAAGTCCATCTCGAAGGACGGCGGCCGTACGAACTACCGCGGGCTGGTCCACATCGCCGACGGCGCGCAGAACTCCTCGACCTCCGTCGAGTGTGACGCGCTGATGTTCGATAACGAGTCCACCTCCGACACAATGCCGTACATGGAGATCAACGAGTCGACGGTGAATGTCGCCCACGAGGCCACGGTCGGGAAGATCGGCGACGAAGACGTCTTCTACCTCCAGTCGCGCGGTCTGGACGACGACGACGCCAAGCAGATGATCGTCTCGGGCTTCATCGAGCCTATCACCGAAGAGTTGCCCATCGAGTACGCCGTCGAGCTCAACCGGCTCGTCGAACTGGAGATGGAGGGCTCGCTCGGATAGTAGTTCGTCCGGACTACGCCACTTTTATCGAGGATATCTCATGGCTATCGATCCAAACTTCGAAGAGAACCGCGATGTCGCCGAGCACCACGAGGGGCACCGAGTCTGGGGGCCGGTCGACGAACCGGAGAAACTCGGAATCCACGGCACACACGTGGCTGTCGACTTCGACATCTGCATCGCCGACGGTGCTTGCCTCGAGGACTGTCCCGTCGACGTATTCGAATGGACGGATACACCGGGCCATCCCGAGAGCGACATCAAAGCTGATCCGATCAACGAGACACAGTGTATCGACTGCATGCTTTGTGTCGACGTGTGTCCCGTCGACGCCATCGACGTTGATCCCGGGAGAGCGGGGCGCCTGTGAGGGGTGATTGAGGACTCGCTTATGACCCTACCACTCCAGTGCTACCGGTGCGGGACAGAGTATACCTATCTCGGTGAGAGTCCACATCCCGCTCAGTGCCCGGCGTGTGGATCGTCGTGCGTCCCGCCGGCTGGCTGTCTCACCGTCGTCAACAGCGTTCACTGGGAGAGTGCAAACGGGCTCGCGAAAGTCTGGGTCCACAGCGTCGATGAACGTGACCGACCGTTCGAATTCGAAGTCGCTGCACACGGTCGCCGTGGCAAATTAGTTGCGATCAAAGTTGACGGCGTGTCGATTAACCCACAGATTGACAAGACACTGGAAACGCTCCCACCGGCAGTGAGGGCCAAAATCGAAGCACAGGGAATAACAGACATCGAGATTGCGACAATCACGAACTCGAAAGCATGATACCAAGCCAGATTACGCAACGACCGACATCAGCGAGCATCGGCTCGAAGGATGAACTCTGGCGTACGGCCAGAGGGGGACAGTAAGACGATGAGCACCGACATCAGATTCACCGACTTCAAATCCGACAAGCAACCCACATGGTGTCCCGGCTGCGGTGATTTCGGGACAATGAACGGGATGATGAAAGCGCTGGCGAACACCGGGAACGATCCGGACAACACGTTCGTTGTCGCCGGTATCGGCTGTTCCGGGAAGATCGGGACCTACATGCACAGCTACGCGCTCCACGGTGTTCACGGCCGCGCACTCCCAGTGGGTATCGGGGCGAAGCTGGCGAATCCGAACCTCGAAGTGATGGTCGCCGGCGGCGACGGAGATGGCTACTCGATCGGTGCGGGCCACTTCGTCCACGCCGTCCGCCGCAACGTCGACATAACATATATCGTGATGGACAACCGCATCTACGGCCTCACGAAGGGACAAGCCTCGCCAACCTCGCGTGATGACTTCGAAACCTCGACGACGCCCAAGGGGCCGAAACAGCCGCCGGTCAACCCACTCGCGCTCGCGCTAGCTGCCGGCGGGACGTTCATTGCGCAGTCGTTCAGTTCAGATAGCCAGCGGCACACCGAGATCGTTCAGAAAGCCGTCGAACACGACGGGTTCGGCTTCGTCAACGTCTACAGCCCCTGTGTGACGTTCAACGACGTCGATACCTACGACTACTTCCGAGACACGATTGTCGATCTCGCCGAGACTGACCACGATTCGACGGACTACGACGACGCCACGGACGCCATTATGGATGGAGACAAAGAGTACCAGGGTGTACTTTATCAAGACGAGCACTCGGTTACCTACGAAGAGCGTGAAGGGCTCTCAGACAATATGACAGTCATACCTGACGGAGCGCCGGACAATGCAACGGATCTCGTTCGGGAGTTCTACTGATACCTATGCCTGATTGCGCTACCTGTGGCGGGCATATTTCCGCTCAGTTCGTACGAGTGTTCGGTGACAAGGACGGTGTCGTTCTTGCGTGCCCGTCCTGCTCGCCCAATGCTGGTATTGGAAAAGAAATACGACAGCGAACGGACCATATATAGGGATTCTCTCTATCAAGCCCTATTGGCTCGTATTGCACGCCTGTGGACAGGCCGAACCATACAATTATTAGAATGTACCTTCGTTTATTGCGTATACCACGACTACGATTACCACTCATCAAGATCGTATATGAGCAGTAATGACAAACCCAATCAATCGAGGTATCGTGCTCTGTTTGAGAACAGTCGTGATGCGCTGTTGTTGTTCGACCGTGACGGGTATTTTGACTGCAATACACGCGCAGTCGAACTCTTCGGCCTCACTTCAAAGGAAGAGGCCCTCACGTATGCACCGTGGGACCTTGCACCGAAAACCCAACCTGATGGCGCCAACTCGAAAGAGGTCGCACAGACACACATCGAGACGGCATTTCAGCAGGGCGGCGCATTCTTCGAATACACCCATCAGACCGTAGGCGGGACAACATTTCCAGCGGAGGTGAAGTTGACCCGGTTTGAAGACGACGGCCGGCCAGTCCTGCACTCCCTCGTCAGAGACATCACCGAGCGGAAAGAACGAGAACGCGAACTCACAGAAAGCGAGGCCAAATACCGGAACCTCTTCGAGAGCACCCAGGACGCTCTTATGTTACTGGACAGGCAGGGATTCTTTGATTGCAATGAACAGACCTTGGACCTATTCCGCATTGAGTCCATAGATACGTTTGCTGAATATACCCCGTGGGACCTAGCACCGCCAACGCAACCGGACGGGAGAGACTCGGAGGAAGCAGCCAAAGAGCACATCGAGACCGCTTTCGAGACAGGAACCGCCTTGTTCGAGTGGGTACATCGACGCCCCGACGGGACTGAGTTCCCCGCAGAAGTCAAGCTCAGCCTATTTGATCATCGTGGCGAACCACGTTTGCACGCATTAGTCCGGAACATCTCTGACCGGAAAGCGTACGAGCGACAGATACGGGAACAACGAGATAATCTCGAAATCCTGAATCAGGTGCTTCGCCACGACATCCGCAACGACATACAGTTGATAATGGCATATGCAGAGTTGGCTGCCGACCAATCGGGGTCCGACTCTATTCGAGAACACCTAGATATTGTCTTAGAAAACGCAGAACACGCTGTCGAGATTACGATGACTGCTCGACAAATGGCGAAAGTGATGCTCTCAGATACTGAAAATATCGCTCCGACTCCTCTTGGCCCTTCGCTTTCCAGCGCAGTCGAAGAAGTACAGAATACCTACCCGGACGCCGTGGTCACGCCTACTGCTGCCGCGCCGGAGACACCGGTTCAGGCAAACGATATGCTTGAGGCGGTCTTCCGCAATCTTCTGAAGAACGCGATCCAGCACAATGACAAGGAGGTCCCGGAAGTGGATATCTCGGCACGTGAACGGACAGACTCTGTCCTGGTTCAGATTGCGGATAACGGACCGGGAATCCCGGATACAGAGAAGGAGACCATCTTTGGGAAGGGGGAAACGGGCCTCGACAGCTCCGGCACCGGGCTCGGCTTGTATCTGGTCAAGACGCTCGTAGAATCTTACGGCGGGGTAATTGAGATAGATGACAACGAGCCTGCCGGGGCGGTTTTCAGCGTCACAGTTCCGAAAGCGGACCAATAGATGGAAATATACACCTTTTATCCTAACTTGCTGTACAAGACCCTGAAAAGTTATCTATAACGTAGGAGAAAGTCAAGATATGACACTAGTCGTTCCGTTCGATGGATCTCTCCTCGCTGAAGCAGCACTTGTCCGCGCAACTGAGTTCGGGAACGTATTTGATGAAGACGTGCTGGCTGTCAGTATAATTAAAAATGGAAACACCGATTATGCCAGAGAACACGGCTGGATTGGACAGGACGAAGAGTTTGATCTGGACTCGATTGTATCAGAATTGCATATACAAGTAACAGACCTATGTCCAAGTGCCGATTTCCGACATAAAGTTGTAGGCCGCTATGCACCATCTGGTTCTGTAGCGAAACGTCTGCGAAAAGTGGCACGAGAAGAGGACGCCTCAATGGTCTTCCTCGGTAGTGAGAATGCCGGTCATATCGTTTCAGCGGTGGGGAGCGTAGGGCCAACTGTTGCTGCAGATGATGCCTACGATGTTGTCATCGTTCGGGATCGCAGCCCTGCGAAAATTGCCAAACTCCAAAATGCCTCGCCGGTCAAAAACCCGAAGTCGGATTTTTATTTTCCTGATTGACATCCTCCTCCGCGTGAACGCGGAGGAATCCCGAGCGGTGGGAGTTTCAGGTTTGCAGTCCAATCACCGGACTACCAGCCCTTTCGGGCGCAGGTAGTCCCACAGCATCGGACTGGTGGACTGCTGGCCATGCCGAGTGGCCGGTACCCCTATCCTTGACCGTGTATGGCGTCCCAGTGTTGTTTTTGCCACGGGACGCCAGCAGGCGTCAGCGAAGTCGGGGTTACCTTTTGATCCGCTTCGAGCAGTCGGCACGTCGGCACACCCTTCAAGAATGCGCGTTCACCGACTGCCTTTTGGGATACTGCCTCATTACGTGGGCGGACAGGCCGCCTCCGAAGGACGGTTCGGAATCCGCTCCGTTCCGACCGATTCCTCCCTCAACTTAAGACGGCCTGTCACTTAAACGTCTCTGTGGGAAACTCAAGGCAGCCGTTTGAACGGTTCTCTGTTGCCCGGAGTGACGGCGCGTATCCACGCCGTTCACGGCGTGGTATTGTGCCTGTTCCGCGTACAAGTACCGAACTTGTCAGTGCTAGATTATTTCAACGAGGCCGCTCTGGCACATAATTGATGAAAGTAGATTGGCCCAGAATCTCACGTGAAAATTAGGTAATAAATACTATACTGCACGCTAGCGTTGGCTGACGTACATATGACTGAGGCGTCTGTGATCTCAGTTCTTCACATTGATGATGATCCCGCCTTCGCGGATCTGACGGCCGAGATGCTCTCAGAACACGAGGCTCAGTTCACCGTCGAGACGGCAATGAATGCCAGTGAGGGACGAGATCGACTTGCCACAGATAGCTTCGACTGTATCGTGAGCGACTACGAGATGCCCGGCCAGAACGGCATTGAGTTCCTCGAAACCATACGCGAGAAGCATCCCGACCTGCCGTTTATATTGTATACCGGCAAAGGGAGCGAAGCGGTTGCGAGCGACGCAATCGCTGCTGGTGTGACGGATTACCTACAAAAAGAACCCGGGACGAGCCAGTATACTGTCCTCGCGAATAAAGTTCGCAACGCTGTCGAGAGATACCGCCAACGGGAGCGTGCCCAGGCGACGCGCGATCGCTTGCGCCAGATCATCGATTTGCTTCCACAGCTCGTCTTCGTCAAAGACGAGGGCGGCGAGTTCCTGCTGGCAAACGAGGCCACTGCCGACGCGTACGGGACCACCGTCAGCGACCTCGAAGGAGCCACAGATGTCGACTTCGCCGACTCCGAGGCGGAAATCGAACAGTTCCGTGCCGATGATCAGGCCGTCATCGAATCCGGCGAGCCCAAGTACATTCCCGAGGAGTCGCTGACGACCGCAGACGGTGAGACACGGCTCTTAGAAACGACGA
Organism: Halorubrum sp. 48-1-W; assembly: GCF_003287355.1. GTDB lineage: Archaea > Halobacteriota > Halobacteria > Halobacteriales > Haloferacaceae > Halorubrum. The sequence continues at coordinate 186,541 of NZ_QMIM01000003.1, read as the reverse complement.
AGATCCCCTACGACCCGGTTGAGACAGACGGTGACGCTGTGCTCGGTGTCTCGATGGATATCACCGAGCGTAAAGAGCGTGAGACTATGCTCCAGCAGTACCAGTATGCGTATGAATCAGCCCTCAGCGGGATTGCACAAGTAGATCTTGACGGCGAATTAACGGATGTGAACCCTGCATTTCTCGACATGTGGGGGTACGATGATGAAGACGATGTGATCGGACGTTCAGCGATAGATCTGTGGGAGGAGCCTGAGCAGGCACGGTCTGTGCTGGAGACGGTCAAAGAACAGGGACGCTGGGAAGGCGAACTCGAAGCCGTCCGGGCAGATGGGTCAACGTTCTACGCCAGAGGGGTGAACAGCCACCTGACAGACAGCGATAGTACCCCGATCGGAGTGGTGTCATCCTTTTTTGATATTACTGAGCGTAAAGAGCGGGAGCGCGAAATTCAGAAACTCACAGAGCGACTTGACCTTGCTGTCGGGGGTGCCAATCTGGGGATTTGGGACTGGGATATGACTACAGATGAGGTGGAGTTCAACGAACAGTGGGCTGAAATGCTCGGTTACTCTCTCGACGAGATTGAGCCGCGTCTTGAGGCATGGGAAACACGCGTACATCCCGACGACCTCGACGGCGTCAAGGAGGCCCTTGAGAGACACATCGCAGGCGCGGCCGAGTACTACGACACGGAGCATCGAATGCAGACTGCCGACGGCGACTACGTGTGGATCCGAGACATCGGGCAGGTCGTCGAACGAGGCGAAGACGGCGAGCCGGCTCGGGCCGTCGGCATCCACCTCGATATCGACGACCGCAAGACGTACGAACAACAGCTGAAAGATGAGCGGGATATGTTCACGCAAGGGCCCGCAGTCGTCTTCAAGTGGCGAGAAGCGGAGGGATGGCCTGTCGAGCACGTCTCGGAGAACGTCGAGGACGTACTCGGATACACGACCGAACAGTTCCAGTCGGGAGCCGTAGCCTACGCGGACGTCATCCACGACCAGGACCGCGAGCGGGTACTTGAGGAAGTCGCCGAACACAGCGACGGGGAGACCGACCAGTTCAGTCACGAACCGTATCGGATTGTTACCCCTGACGGAACCGTTCGATGGGTACTCGATCACACTAAAAACATCCGGAAGGACGGTGAGATTACCCATCGGTTGGGATACCTCGTCGACATCACCGAGCGCAAAGAACGGGAACAGGAGCTTGGTCGGACAAACACCATCCTCCGAACGATAGTCGAAAACCTGCCGATGGGCGTGCTCGTCGAAGATGCTGAACGCGACATACTCATGGCAAATGACCTGTTGGGAGAGACGTTTGGCAGACCGATCGGCGGTGATGAACTCACTGGGCGTGACTGCGCCGCGACGGCTGAAGAACTCAAGGACCTGTTCGCCGATCCTGAGGGATTTATCAAAGGGGTTACCGAACGGATCGAACGGCGAGAGCCGGTGAAAAACGAGGAACTCCCGCTGGCAGACGGTCGTGTGCTCGAACGCGATTACGGAGAATCGAGGAGAAAGCCTCGCGCTTTAGCGCGGGGATGAATCCGACACTACCCTTCACAGTCCACCGTTCGATGGCACGGCTGGATATTCCACGCTGAGCAAATACACAGCTTCAAGTAAGTTGATATACATAGGTTACGTATGGCGAAACAGGTCGTTACCCGCACCTATACTGCTTCCATACGGAACCAGTATCGGGTGCAAGACAACCTTGATTCGCTCGGGTTCGCAGCCAGTAAGCTCTGGAACGTCGGACGGTGGACGTGTAGTCGGATCTGGGATGAAATCGATCACATCCCGAACCACAACGAACTCACCACGTACCTCAAAACCCACGAACGCTATGATGACCTGCATTCGCAGTCAAGTCAGCGAGTCCTTCAAGAACTCGCTGAGGCGTTCAGCGGCTGGTACGGCAAACGACGTAACGGAGACACGAGAGCGAACCCGCCCGGCTACCGTAAACACGGCGACGAACACCCGCGTTCCACAGTCACGTTCAAGCAGAAAGGCTTCAAACTCGACACCCAGTACAACCGCGTCCGACTCTCAAAAGGATCGAACCTGAAAGAGTACTGGTCGGATTTTGTCCTGTGTAAGTACCAAACTCGCCCCGACGTTGACCTCTCCGCCGTGGAGAACGTCCAACAAGCCAAGATTGTGTGGACGGGCGACGAATGGGAACTACACTTCGTCTGTAAGGTCGAGATCGACGTGGATGACGCCCCCGGTGAGAAGACGGTGGGTGTTGATCTCGGTATTAACAACTTTGCCGCGCTCGCCTATGAAGACGGTCACAGCGAGCTGTACCCGCTGAACTGCTTGAAACAGGACGACTACTACTTCAGCAAGCGAATTGCTCGGTGTGACGACCCGGGCTCCGAGCAGGCCACCCGGCTGAACCAGAAGAAGTCGGCTCGCCGTACCCACTACTTCCACACACTCTCGAAACATATCGTCCAGCGGTGTGTTGACGAGGAAGTTGGAACTATGGTGGTGGGAGATCTCTCCGGCATCCGTGAGGATGAGGAGAAGGCCGGGTCAAAGGACTGGGGCATGCACGGGAATCTTGATCTGCACTCGTGGGCGTTCGACCGTTTCACAGACCTTCTCGAATACAAAGCTGAGATGGAAGGTATCACGGTCGAACAAGTGTCTGAGCGGGATACCTCGAAGTCGTGTTCGTGCTGTGGTCGGAAGCGTGACGCAAACCGTGTTGAACGCGGACTGTATGTCTGCGATGAGTGCGGGACAGTGGCGAACGCGGACGTGAACGGTGCTGAGAACATTCGGCAGAAAGTATCTCCAAGTCCCGCCACGGATGGCGGTGATAGGAGTAACGGCTGGTTGGCACAGCCATCGACGTTCTTGTTTGACAAGGAAACTGGTGCGTTCGCACCTCAAGAACAGGTCACGTCGTAAACCACAATATCCCAACCCAGCGGTGCGGTGCCGTGGGAATCCTCGCGCTTCAGCGCGGGGAGGATGTCAAGTGCCGTACACCCTGCCCGAGGGGGAGGCACACTTGTGGCTATATCGTGATGTAACAGAACGCAAGCAGCGAAAGCAGGAACTTGACCGGAGCCGCCAGTTCCTGCGAGATACACAAGAAGTCGCACATATCGGTGGATGGAAACTTGATTTGCAGTCTGAGTCGCTGCGGTGGTCGGACGAAGTGTATCGGATCCACGGACTGCCACCGGATGCCGATGTGAGGGTTGAAGACGCCATCGAGTTCTATCATCCCGACGATAGAGACACGATTCGGAAGGCTGTCGACCGTCTAACATCCGAGGGCGAACCGTATGACGTGGAATTGCGGATCGTCACAGTCGACGACGACGTGCGCTGGGTTCGCGCGCTCGGAGAACCGGTATATGAGGATGATGAACTCATCGCCGTTCAGGGGACGTTTCAGGACATCACCGAGCGCAAAGAGCGCGAGCAGGAGCTTCAGATGGTTCGCGAGCGGTTCGAGCGGTTCGCGAGCAACGTTGAAGACGCGTTTTTCCTGTTGCCGATCGACTACTCCGAAACCGAGTACGTGAATCCGGCAGTGGAAACGATCTACGGGATCACCCCGGAAGAGGCATACGACGACTCGATGGCATGGCTCCGACACGTCCATCCCGACGACAAGGACGAGTTACTCGCGGAGATGGAAGCCCAGCAGGACGAAACGTCCGACTGGCCACGCGAACAGGAGTTCCGTATCGACCACCCCGACCGTGGTGTGCGGTGGGTGCAGGCCCGCATCGACGCGATTACTGACGAGAACGGCGACCCGTCGCAGCTCACTGGTGTTGCGACCGACATTACCGAACAGATAAAACACGAACAGCAACTGGAACACAAAACTGAGGAACTGGAGCAATTGGCGAGGAAATACGAAACCCAGTATCGAACGCTGTTCGAGGAGGCCCCGGTAATGACGATTCTTACTCGCTCCGAGGACGGCCAACCGATCATCGATGACTGTAACAGCCAGTTTGTCGAGACCCTTGGATACGATGCGGATACAATAATCGGCAGTGAACTCGCGGAGTTCTACACACCCGAATCGGCGGAAAGACTACGATCTCAGGGGTACAGCCAAGCGCTTAACGGACAGTTTACCAGAGAGAAACGCGAGCTACTAACTATCGATGGGGAGACCATCGAAGCGCTTCTGCGTGCGGTTCCGCGCCGGACAGCCGACGGCAGCGTCATCGGAACGGTAGCGATGTATATCGACATCAGCGAACGTGAGTCCGTCAAGCGTGCGAACGAGCAGCTCGAAGAGTTCGCGAGTGTCGTCTCACACGACCTCCGGAATCCGCTGAACGTCGCTACCAGCCGACTCGAGTTGGCAGCTGAGGAGTGTGACAGCGCCCATCTCGACGATCTCGAAGGGGCGCTTGACCGGATGGGGGCACTGATCGACGATCTCCTACTGTTAGCCCGGGAAGGTAAAGAGGTAACCGACGCTCAGCCGGTCGACCTCACCACGATTGTCAACGGGTGCTGGGAGAACGTCGAGACGAATCAGGCAAGCTTAATCACTACTATCGATCGAAGTGTTTGGGCGGACAGAAGTCGCCTCAAGCAGGTCTTTGAGAACCTGTTTCGGAATGCCGTCGAACACGGCCGGGCGGATGTGACTGTGACGATTGGGGGACTGAACGACGGGTTCTACATCGAGGACGATGGTCCGGGGATTCCGTCCGACGAGCGCGACGCTGTTTTTGAGGCCGGCTACTCGCAGTCGACCGACGGCACCGGATTCGGACTGAGTATCGTCGAACAGATTGTCACTGCCCACGATTGGAACATTCGTGTTACAGACGGGGCAGATGGCGGGGCTCGGTTTGAGATTACCAATGTTGAGTTCGTAGCTACAGAAAACTCTGCGTCCAGCAAATATCGAAGGGAGAATAACTAATTATACTAATCGGGTCAAACAGTCTTGATTGCCGATGCACAAATTGCTGCATTCGCATCGTGTATCCAGCAGGGCCGCAGAAACATATCAACGGCAGAAACGCTCAACAAATACAATAGAACAAGTGTCGATATGGCCGGGAATGTCACAGCAGTTAGTCACTACGTTGCTCAAATAGCGTCGAATCAAAATTCTCTCCTTTCCTCACGACGTTCTCATTTCTGTCCAAGACAACCAGCCCTCCATCCTCTAACTCGGACAGAGACAAATGAGTTAGCTGGAGACGGAGTTTCGCCACTTCCTCGTTTGCAGATGGAAGATCAGTATGAAGTAGATCCGTTCCAGAGATCACGATCTCACCAGAACCCGAAAGCTCTATATCGTACTCCTCAAAAACGAACGAGATCGTCACAGTATCGTCACCGCCGAGCAATTGGTCCATCGCATCTGGATCAATTACGTCTGCTACTGGATCAATATCAAGCGGGTCTTGATTCGTCACGAACGCAATCGCTTCAATCATAGCGACGGATGGAGGGCGCTCACCAATCTGGAAATGCCACTTGTTGGGTGTCGAGTTGTCTTGATTCGCGCTCACAATGTTTTGTGCCACCTCATACCATATGAACACAGACTCTGACTAGTCTGACGGTAGGGCGGCTGCCTGTTCGAACAAATGATAGAATACTGTAGACTCCGCCCGTCGCAAGTGATAGTGGAACGTCTGTCGCGAAATGCCGAGTTCCGCCGCCAGTTCGTCGCCGGTTTTGAGCCGTGGGCGCTCGTAGTATCCCCCGAAATACGCTAATTGCAGCGCTGCTTGTTGTCGATCAGTCAGTTCCTCATCGACAAACTGTCGGAGATACGTCGGAGTCAACAGCCGTCGTTGAGCGACGAGTTCGATATCCGAATACTGTTCTCGAATCGCCTGTACAACAGTCGTTGAATCGACCGTTTCTGGGAATCTCCCAATCACTGTCGCCGTGTCGTCTTTGATCGTCACCGTTTGGAGTTCGCCGTCGAAGGTATCGAAGATGGCGGCAATTGACTGGTCAGTGGCAGTTACGTGGAAGCGAGCGCTCTCCTCCACGTCTTTCAGGAGTCTGAAATCGAAGGCGGAGGGAAAACCGCTCTCGACGAGACTCCGAACAATCTGGGGTGACAGCCCGTTTACTGCCCAGAATAGGCGTTCCGTTCCGTCAGAGAGCGAGACAGTCGAATCAAGAGCCAGCTCGAAGTCTGCGTCTGTCTCTGTACGGCAGAGTCGAGCAATCTCCGCGGATCTAAACTCCAGTTCCGCGGTGGGATCAAGCACGTCCCTGCGTTCAAGAGCGTACAACGCGTACCCGATAATCTCGCCGAGTTCCGTGAGAATGCGCTGTTTCTCTTGGCTGAATGCCTCGGAGCGATCAGCGTACACCCCAAGCACGCCGTATACCGTCCCTTCATACCCCAAAGGAACGGAAGCGTACGATCGTATCCCGTGGGTATCGGCAAGGTGCTTCCAATAGTCGTAGGGAAGATCAGCGAGATCGTGTTGGACTTGTAATTCACCGGTTCGTACGGCGTGCGCAGCAGGACCCTCGTCGAGCGGAGGTGCCTTTTGATCCAACATCTCATCAAGATAGGTTTCCATATCCCCAGCCATCGCCCAGGGTTCGAAGTCATCGAATAGTGACGACAGTTCACCCATCACTGTCGATTGGTACGCATCGAACTCCAGGAGCGTGTCACAGACAGCCTGTGCGACCTCCTTGCGCGTCTCGGCCCGTGCGACGGTCTGGACGATTGCCCGGATTACGGTATTGAGTCGATCGATGCGCTGGAGCTGTTGCTCGCGCTCTTTGAGGTCGGTAATATCTCGCCCTTCCGGCACAAGCAATATTATTTCGCCGTGTTCGTTCGACACAGGGCGGAGTGAAAAATCAATGATTGCGGTGCGGTCGGCACCCTGAACTTCGACCTCGAACCGAACGAACTCGCCGTCGGCTGCTCGGTCGATAGCGTCTCTCAACTGGGCTTGCGTCCCGTCGGAGAGCTGCCACCAGTAGGCCTCCCAGAACGGCTTCCCGACGACGTCCTCTCGGGTCAGGCCCCCAAAGGAGAGTGCGGCCTCGTTTGCATCGATAAGCGTGCCGTCGGGCTCAAGAACACCGATAAAATGGAACGTCTGGTTGAATATTAGCTCATAGAGGTCCTCTTGGCCGAGATTTTCCATCGATAACTGGAATGAATCTTGCCCTTCTCGAAGTCGACTATGCGCCGACGGTGCCAGAGAGTGAGCAGCATCATATAACTCATCGGATGACTGCTCCGTAGGTCGCCACCACACTCGACCTCTCGCCCCGACTTTCTTTGTCTCAAGAGCACCTTGGTTGACGAGGACATCTAACTTGTTGTAAATCGTGCGCGCTGTACAGTCGAACTCGGCTGCGACCTCCGTCGTCGTCACCGGCGTGCCAGCAGGTGCGAGCGTGTCGACAGCATTCAACACGGTGGCTGGCGAGGGTGACGCAGAACTCATACACCCAAAATGCACGCGAACCAGAAAACGATTCCGTCAACAGAAAACCCGAACAGTGCCCTCGAGAGACCCCCGCAATTGATATCCTCCACCCCACTCGCTCACGGATTTGCCGTTCGTGGTTCGAGACGGCGGCCGTCTGGTAGCCACGCTTTAGACACTCGAAGTGCTTGCGGTGGCTATCACCATCGTGAGTGAACCGCCTCGAAAACCGGGGAACACTACAGCACCCCATTTCCGTGGCAAACGTGTATCGTTTCTAGTTCCGTAACCCTATACAAAATGAGCTACGATACGGAACACGTGGGAAACGCGGGTGACACTCCGAAGATGATCATCGGATCCCCACGTTCGCAGAATTACTCGAGAACCCGTCCCTCGCTAGTCTCTATACATCGATTCGGCGCTCAGCGACTGCCACGGCCCCCGAACTTGTTGAGTCAACGACTGACTCGAAGAAGACGGTGTTCGACTATCTCGATAAACTGGAGCAGGCAGGCCTGATCAGCAAGGTTGACGAAGATGGCGGAACCGCCGTATACACCGCTGAAACTGCGTATGATCTCGTCGAAGCGCTCTATTCGATTTTCGATCTTGGTGACGATGAGCCGGGCCCGACGACGTACACACCGGATGATTTCGACGAGGACGAAGGCGATCTCCTTGGGGAATTTGCCGACAAGTAGACCGAATGACGAGGCTCAGCTCGTACCGGTGAGCGAGATGACGGAATTCTTGATACCACGGGGAATAGCCCTACGAAATGAATGGTCTCGAACTAACGCTCCGCCTACTGAGCGGTGTTTTGCTTATCCTCGCAAACGGATTCTTCGTCGCGATCGAGTTCGCACTCACTCGCGTGCGACAGTACCCTAAGTCCGAGTTCGACGTCCCGGGACTCGAGCGAGCCTGGGAGATGACACAGGATCTCGAAATCTATCTCACAAGCTGTCAGGTCGGCATCTCTGCGACGAGTATCGCCGTCGGCATCGTCGCGGAACCTGCCCTGGCTTCGTTGATCGATCCAGTGTTCGAGAACACGCTGCTCACGTCGATTGGGGCGGGTGGCATCCTTGCGTTCGTCATCATCAATCTGCTCCACCTGACCCACGGCGAACAGACACCCACGTATCTCGGGGTCGAGCGGACGAAGTTCGTCGCTCGGTACGGCGCGACACCGCTGTACTGGTTTGCCAAACTGCTCTATCCGGTCATCGTGATCGGAGACAGCGTCGCCAAATGGACGCTCGGGCTGTTCGGTGTCGAGATGACCGGTGCCTGGCTGGAAACCGAAACCGACCGGGTCGAATCCCGGGCGGACCTCCGCCATCGGCTCGGGACTTTGCTTGACCAAGGGAATCTTTCTGAGGAACGGCAAGAAGAGATCCTGAACGCCTTCACTGTCGGCGAACAGCCCGTCAGCGATATTATGACCGATCGTGAGGACATTATTTTTCTCTCGACAGCCGTCTCTGCGCAGGAAAATTTCGATCGAATCGGAACAAGCCCGCACACGCGATTTCCCTTGATTGGTGACGATCCAGCCGACTATCGAGGGGTTGTCTACGTTCCTGCAGTTGTTGATCAGATCGACGAGCTCCGGCATGGCGAGGTCACGTTCGAGGATGTCGCTGCTCCACCGATGACGCTCCGAGCAGACACGCTCATCAGCGATGCCGTCGATCAGTTTCAGGACGAACATCAAGAACTCGCGCTTGTGTATGATGAGGACGAGGAGAACGTCGTGGGACTGATCACTGCGACAGACGCCCTCGAAGCAGTGATGGGTGAAATCGAAGACCCCCTCGACATCAAACTCAAGGAACAGAAAAGCGCCCCCCAGTGAACTGGCTGTACGAGTCCAAAGCCGACAGAATCTCCACGCGCTCCTATTCAGAGCAATACTTTTCAACTTACTGATTAATGACGTACATTCTCAAACGCTTTATTCGTCCGGCTACAATCACGGATATGGAATTTGATTTCACGCGCTCAGTGGTTCCGCTCGCCGTAATCGTCGCCGTCGCAACAGTCGCGCTCACGTCCGTAATGGCTCCCTCAACGGTCTTCATGATGGTTCTGCCCTCAATGATCGTCTTCTCGGTCGTCGCGTTCTTCTTCGGACTGAAACACGGCGAGTTCCGTGCCAGTCCGTAGCGGTCCGGTTCACTTCGGGATGTCCGCGGAGAAGGTCCACTCCCGCTCTGAGTTACGCTGATCCCGAGTAATATCGGTGCCCGAGGCGCGCTGTATATCTTGCCTGTCAGGAATCTCGTGCAAAATGTAGAGAGTTTGGTAGCTGGTGGGAATACGTTGCGCATCCTGAGACGAACGAACCATCATTTTATCCACATTCTACCCGTAGTCGGCAGTATGATCTCACGGATTCTCGTTCCGATAGACGGCTCGGAGATGGCCCAACATGCGCTTGAGTACGCCCTTGAGAACCATCCCGACGCGGAGATCACCGTCCTACATGTCGTGGGCGAACCGTCATTGTGGGGCGGAGCAGCCACGTCACTTGCTCTTGAGGAGGATGTTGAAGAAGCCGCAGAGGAGCGCGCAGAGGACGTATTCGATGGCGCCAAGAAACTTGCCGCCGAGTACGATATCGAGATCACCACTGAGGTTCAACTGGGCCATCCGGCACGGGCGATTGTGAACAGCGCCGACGATTTCGATGCGGTCGTCATCGGGATCCACGGCGGCTCGTTAGTGGATCGACTGGTCGTCGGGAACGTCGCCCAGAAAGTGTTCCGCAACTCGCCCGTCCCCGTGATCGTCGCTCGGTGAGTCGCTGCGACTGAGACCGATGGACGGATGTGGTGCTCTCTTAGGCGAGGAGTGAAAACAATCCATAGGATCCCACGACCGCCATCGTCGGCGTGATAACCCAGAGCGCCACGATACGCGCCGCCGCTGCGGGGTCAAACAGACTTTCGGCGGACAGCTCCTCCGGGTCTTTCTCGCCAATGCTAGACACACGATCCTCGGATGCGTGCTGCCTGTCCGGGTGCGGAGACTCGCCTTCAGCGAGTTCGCCCACAGTCGGGCCTGCAGCGACCCCCTTGTTACCTTCAACTGGCGGGAGTTTGAGTGCACCAGTCGTAAACGTTGGAGCGGATTCATCGGCAGGGGACTGTGTGACTATTTCTGCGAGCGTCCGCGCTCGGCTTGCACGGCCCCATCCGAGGCCAATGATACAACTGGTCGTACTCACGGCGAGACTGGCTGGAATGCCGAGCCACGATAGCACGGTGATAATCGTCGCACCCACGGTCGAAACGATAAGCGCTGCCAGAATCGGCATCTTAGTGATATCGCTGCCAACGGTCGCCAGCGTCCGCCGGGCAATCGTGAAGCCGCCCACACTGATGGCCCCGACCGCGAGGAGAATCGCCGGGCTGGGATTAAGGGAACCGTTGCCGACAAGCGGGGCGACCGCGTTCGCCGCGTTCGAGGCTCCGGCGCTGAACCCCATGTAGCAGGCAATTGCCACCACAAGCGCCGACCCGATCAGATCCCGAGGCGCCACGTTATCGTTGACCGATAGCTGTGGGAGCCTCCCCTGGGTATCGATTGCGATCAACGGGTTCGTAAGGCGACCAAATTCGAATTTGGCGTCGAGGTGTGGGTACAGGTATCTGCCGATAAACGCACCTGTGAAGACGGCGATCAGCGGGGCGACGATCCATGCCGACAGGATGGTAAACATCAGGGCAGTGTTGAGCGTCCCTGTTGCCAACCCCAATCCGACGATTGCTGCGACGGCTGTCATCGAGGTTGACGCCGGGACACCGTAGAGGTTCGAGATCAGGAGTGCGAGCCCGGTGAAAAAGAGGACGCCAACGCTCGCTGCGGGTGTAAAGGCTGCTGCATCGACGATTTCGGTACTCATCGTCGTGATGACCTTCCGCCCAATCGTCCACGCTCCGAGGAACGCGAACACGGTAAACAGTGCCCCGGCAGTGACCTTTCTGACGGCCCGGCTGCCGACCGCCGGCCCGAAGGCAACACCGGTTGATGACCCGCCGATATTGTACCCGACGAATACTGCTACCAGAAACCCCAAGAGAATCAGTAATTCTGCCACGTGTCTGCGATTCGGTTCGCACACGAAAAAATAGTGCCGTTTCACTGCTGAACCGTTGGATACGAGCGATAGACGAAGTAATACGGAGATCCAGTACTTCACAACTGAAGTCCCACTAGTCTCTACCGATTCGTCTCCACACGGGTTGTCCAAAGATCAGTGACTGATATGCGCTGTGTATGTAGCAGAGTAATTTCGATCTACTCAGTGTCTGTCAGTCCGGGTGTGACCGATACGGAGGGTGTATCCAGCAGGGAACCACTTACAGAAGATCAATTTTTCAGTGAGCACTTTGAGAGGATCTTGGTCGAGCTGCCGTCTGCCATACGACTCAGTACCAATAGGGAGGGCATTAACCGAGAGTCGTCGCGCGGCTGTTCCCATCGGTTGTGACGGCTCAAGCATTTTCAATTGTGAGCGGAACTGGCCTAGTATGAGCGACAATGAGGGGAGTCGCCCGAGCGACACGATGCGAGAGCGCGTGCCGGAGAACAGTTGGAAGTTCTGGCTACTGTTGAACGCGAACCGGTGGCTGGTCGCCGCCGGAATCTCGGGCGGCGTGTTCCTCACGCTCGCTATCATCGGGCAGCTCCATCCAATCGGGTCGCCGGCGCTGTTCAGCCAGGCGGACCCTATCGAGACGCTGTTCCAGGGGCTACTGACGTCCATTATCACGGGCGTCACGCTCGTGCTCGCGCTCAGTCAGCTCGTCCTCTCTCAGGAACTGGGGCCGGTCGGCGACCAGCGCGAGCGCATGGAGGGCGCGATGGCGTTCCGGAAGGACGTCGAGGACGTCATCGAGGAGCCCGTGAGTCCCGCCCAGCCCTCGGCGTTCCTTCGATCGCTCGTGAAACTCACGAAGCGGCGCGCCAAAGCCGTCTCGGACGCCATCCAGGACATTAACGACGAGGCTCTCAACGACCAGGTGGCCCAGTTCACGGAGAACGTGAAGGGGAACGCCGACGCCGTCGAGAACGGTCTCAAAGACGCCCAGTTCGGGGAGTTCGACGTGGTATTCTCCGCGCTGAACTACAACTACTCGTGGAAGTTGTACGCGGCGCGCCGCATCCGCGCGGAGAACGAGGACGTGCTCACCGAGGATGCCCGAGCGGCGTTCGACGAACTCATCAACGCGCTCGAACTGTTCGGGCCGGCGCGTGAGCACTTCAAGACGCTATACTTCCAGTGGGCGCTCATCGACCTCTCCCGGACGATGCTGTACGCGTCCATACCCGCACTCCTCACGGCGGTCGCGGGCATCCTCTACCTCGAACCGGCGCTGTTCCCGGGGACCGTGTTCGGCGTGCGCACGCTCGTCCTGGTGGTGAGCGCGGGCGTCGCCGTCGCCGTGCTGCCGTTCGCGTTCCTGTTCTCCTACATTCTTCGCATCGTCACCGTGACGAAGCGCACGCTCTCTATCGGGCCGTTCATTCTCCGGGAGACCGACCGGTCCCGCGACCTCGACTGGGGCGAAACCGAAGCGAAGAGCGGGGAACACGCGGACGTTGGGGATGAGCGTGAATAGCGTGGACATCGGCCGTTCGCTTGGCCAAGCGATCGTTCTCGTAACCGAGGCCGCGTCGATCACGTCTTCGAGCTCAAACCCCGACGTCTAATTTGCCTACTGAATGTCGAGGTCCTATTGACAGTAGTCGATCACCCGCGAATCCTGTAGATGGTTTTAGTAAACAGAACGAGATGCATAGCTATGGACACACTACAATCGAACGGCAGTCCGTTCTGGGAGTACCGATGGTAAACGTCGCGCTCTCCGTGGGACAACTCGTCTTAGCACTGTTTCTCGTGGTGCTCAACGGCTTTTTTGTCGCTGCAGAGTTCGCCTTCGTTCGGATTCGGGGGACATCGGTCGACCAGCTCGTCGAGGAAGGGCGCCCGGGTTCGGGGACACTCCAAGAAGTGATGACCAATCTCGATAACTACCTCGCCACAACGCAACTCGGCATCACCATCGCCTCGCTCGGGTTGGGGTGGGTCGGCGAACCCGCAGTGGCGGCGCTCATCGAACCCGTACTGGAACCGATTCTCCCGGCGGGTCTCATCCATCTCGTCGCGTTCGCAATCGGCTTCAGTATCATCACGTTCCTCCACGTCGTCTTCGGCGAACTCGCGCCGAAGACGATCGCAATCGCCCAGACCGAGCGACTCTCGCTATTTCTCGCCCCGCCAATGAAATTCTTTTATTACATCCTCTATCCGGGAATTGTGGTCTTCAACGGGGCAGCCAACGCGTTCACGCGGTCGCTTGGTGTGCCGCCCGCGTCCGAAACAGATGAGACACTCGGTGAACGAGAGCTCCTACGAGTACTAACACGATCGGGCGAGGGAGGGGACATCGACGTTGCGGAAGTGACGATGATCGAGCGCGTCTTCGATCTCGACGACATCGTGGTGCGAGAGGTCATGGTTCCACGACCGGACGTGGTGAGCGTTCCGGCCGATGCCCCCCTCTCCGACCTCCAGTCGATCATCCTCGAGGCTGGTCATACCCGCTATCCAGTTCTTGATGCCGACGACAGCGACCAGGTGACCGGATTCGTCGACGTCAAGGACGTGTTACGAGCTGAGGTGGAGGGCGGGGACGGTCAGTTAGTTGGCGACATCGCCCGCGAGATCGTCATCGCTCCCGAGACGATGGCACTGAGCGATCTCCTGAGACAGTTCAGGGAAGATCAACAGCAAATGGTCGCAGTTATCGACGAGTGGGGGGCATTCGAGGGGATTGCAACGGTCGAAGACGTCGTCGAGGCACTCGTCGGAGACCTCCGAGATGAGTTTGATATGGACGAGCGTGAACCCTCGATTCGAAGCCATGGCGATGAGGGGTACGACATTGACGGGGGCGTCCCGCTATCGAAAATCAACGACATGATTGAGGGAGATTTCACAAGTGAAGAGGTCGAAACGATCGGTGGACTGGTACTCGAGCAACTCAACCGCGCGCCAGAACGTGGCGATCGCGTTGAGGTGAACGGGTACGTCGTCGAGGTGACGAGCGTTGAGGGAACCCGAATTTCAACAGTCCGGGTCCACGAACGCGAGGAGGATGATTCAGGGGTGGACTGATCGGGATTATCCTGGCCGGTCGGAGGTCCAGAGCCCCTCGACCAGCAAGGGGTATCAGATTCGCATGAAAGCGAATCGATGGACTCCTGCGATACCAGATACGCGTGTTATGTTCAGCACGCTCTCAAAGACTCATCCGGATTCTGGAAGGACCCGAGTGCTGAATATAGAGCGTGTATCCTGCACAGTGGATAGGCTACCGAATCAGTATAAGAAGAGATGCTAAGATGCTGGTATGGATAGTGAAGACGAATCCCACCAGCGGAGTCTTCTCTCTCACGTTCTGGTGCCAGTGGCGAATGAAGACGATGCACTGAAAACCGCAAAAGCACTTGAGCCGTACAATCCTGACCACGTCACTGCACTCCACATCGTGGAGAAAGGCGAAGGTGTCCCAAATAAAACACCGGTCGAACAATCTGAAGAACTGGCAGAGGAATCGTACGCCTCTGTCCGCACTGTGTTTCCCGATGCTGATGAGCACACGGCCTACGCTCGGGATATTGTAGGGGCAATCTTCAAGAGTGCCGAGAAGGTCAACGCGAGCGCAATTGCTTATCGGTCGCGGGGCGGAAATCGCATAATTCAGTTTCTATCAGGTGACACTTCGCTCAAACTCGTCACACAAGGCGACCGGCCAGTGATTGCTCTCCCACGGAATGACACAGAGACCTGAGTCTAACCGCCTGACGAATTGTATGTTACACCTTGTAGCATCCAATCTCCGTCGAACCACACGCGGGACATTCTTCGGTCTCTGCGGAAACAGTTGTCCCACAATTTCGACACTCATACACTTCCGCAGTCTGACCACCCCCGCGAATAAAATCAAGAAGACCCATTTTCCGACACTTCCCCTTCAACACCAATGAACGTTGCCTCGGATATCACCCCCCATATTAACGAGTGCCAGATACAGGTTCTCGTTTATTCTGAGTACTGAAGTGCAAGATACGCGCGCTCTATTCAGTACGGCTTAGAATACACATCCAGAATCAGACATATTTTCCCATTCTCAAATGCCCGATTTCAGCCGCCTCACGCCTGAAAGGCCGATTCGTTCGATAGTCGAACCAGAGCCTGCAGCCCCATAGATTTGAGGTAGAATAATCGCCAGACTGCGTGGCGATTATCGGTCGATTGGGCCTGATTTTGCTTTCGTTCGATTGGCGATTGGACGAGTGGGTGTCACCGGGATTCGCGTACAGCCAAACTGGTGCCTACGGAGAAAATCAATCGGTGATTGACACCACATCTTCATATTCTGCCAGATCTCGCGTGCTGAATATCAGTACTTCCCAATCGAGTCGAGAGAGCGTTACCTGAACGCCACAAAACAGTCACTTTCTGTATAATTTGACGGTCAGTCTCTCCTGCTACCGCGGAGAAGATCGAGGGCGTTCCAATTCAACGCTCCGAACAGACGAGATCAACCGAATCTCAGCGGTATCGAACTAAGGCTGTCGCTCACTGCCCAACAGGTAAGCCGTGGGCTGACCCCGGTCAGCCCGCGGCCGCAGCCTGTGACGCCGGTACACCAATCCCGTTCGCTTTGATCTTCCACTGCCAACGCATCTCGACGCGGGCGAGCACGCGCTCGACCGCGTCGGCCTCCTCTTCGTCGTTGCGGATGTCGGTCATCGCCAGTGTCACCGGCTTCTCGTTGGAGACGAAATAGGTGGTACAGTAGCGGTGGCAAGTCGTCGTACCGTCTTTGGGAACCATCGAGCAGAGTTCGCCTTCCTCGGCGTAGTGATCGCCGTGATGGGGTATGTCGATGAAGTCGATAGAGACGATTCTCGACCGGCGGGTCGAGAATCGTCATGGTGAGGCGTCCAAGCAGAAGGTTGGCAAAGACTTCGAGCCAGTCACGGTCAAGAGTGTGAAGATACGTGAGAGTCGTGTCGTCACAGGGTGTTCCGTCGGTGTCTTTGCACGTTTCCCAGATTGAGGTCTGGTTAACACAGGCCAAGATGACGACGAGCCAGATGTCGCCGGGGTCGAGGGGGCTCTCCTTGACCTCCGGCAAGGGGAGCGGAGCAATGACTTCTTCCGCTACGTCTTTGACGTCCGAGGCCGAAAGGTACCCGTCTGGATCGAGGATCTTGAACACATCCAGATCCAGACACTTTCCCGTGATCACATCGGCGATTCAATTCAGTTGATTACGCCGGTTGGGAAGTACCGATATCTGGGCTTGTTGGCTCTGAGTCAAAGAGTTGAGGATCATAGATGGTCACTAGTATTACCGCCGTGTTTGCGGAACCAGACACGCTCACGGTCTGGAGACGCACCTTCCTCAAGTTCCAACCGGCGACCGAAGAAATCTCGTTGGGCACTCAACGGATAACAATTTCCCGAGCAATCTTGATCTTGTAGATCTTGCAGAGAGACATGGACGACAAACTCGTTCAAGAGATGCTCGGGGATCACTCACGGAATCCACGGAATTACGGTGAACTCCAATCACCTGATATCGAAGCCGAAATGACGAACCCGCAGTGTGTCGGCCCAACTCATCCCGATGGCGACCGTGTCTCCCTTCAGGTCGCTCTTAGCGACGAAGGAAACATTGTCGAGGCCGTTCGCTTTACAGGAGATGGATGTACATTATCTCAAGCTGGTGCTTCGTTGTTGTCCGAACAGATGGTTGGTACCGCTGTTTCTGAGATCATCGAGTGGGATAACGAATACATCGAAGAACGTGTTAGAATGGAGTTGACACCCAGCAGGCTCCAGTGTGCAGAATTAGTCCTCACGGCTTTTCGGCAAGCGGTTGAAGACCACGATTAGCTCCCGAGAGTCATCGCCATGATGTGTTGCTCATTGCCACGCACCAGCGGTCACGGTGAAGCCAACATCCCGAAGTCGATCACCGAGTGGATCACCAATCCCCGAAGCGGGCGTCAGAATGCCACCGTCTAGCGGTGACTCCGTCTCACCTCGCAGCAAGCACATCCCAGCCTCTCCGAGCATCCGGGCGGTTGCGCCATAGCCAGGATCCAGTTCGGCTCCGATCTCACTTACGACAGTGAACGGCCCATCGGTCGTTGTCCCTCGGCCGATGACACGAATCAAGAAGTGACCTGATTTAATCTCCGCTTCCGAGGGCCCTGTGCCCGGCTCAGGGAACACGAACCGACGCAATCCACGCCGAAGCAGCCGACTCTTCATCGCAGCGGTTCCGACACCCAAGCCGAGTGCGATCCCGCCAGCTGCTGCGGCACCGCCGATCCCAGAACTGGTTGGGATGACCTCTGTACACCGAAACTCTCGGCCCCACGGATACTCCAAGAGGGCATTGCTCCGTCGGATTACCCGTTCGTTGACGGCTGCCATCGGCGAGGGAGCCGTCCATATCGAGCGGATGGAATCTCGCTGTGGTCGTCGTTGTTCGCCTGTATCGACACCGTAGCGTTCGCCCGGTGGAGCCAACGAGTACGGATTCGATACTGTTTCTCGGGCAATCGGATCAGTTGCGGCGGCTTCGAATAATTCGGCCGCACTGGCTAAGGTGCCGCCACTCACCCCACCCTCTCCATCTTCGAGATAGATACGAACGAACTCACAAGAGTCTCCAAACTCCTCGGTAGCGTACGATTGCAGCAGTTTGACCCCGAGGTCGGATGGGATCGAATCGAACCCACAGCTGTGGACGATTTTCACGTCGGCAGCCACAGCATCGTCGTGATAGCGGTCGATCATCTCTCGAACCCAGTTAATCTCCCCGGTGAGATCACAGTAGTCGGTTCCAGCCTCAATGCAGGCTTCGACGAGTGGTGTCCCGTATGTTGTGTAGGGCCCGACTGTCGTACAGACGACCTGCGTTTGGCCGGCCATCTCACGGAGGCTCGCCGGTTTGGTGGCATCACCGACGACAATGGCGATCTCCTCTCGATCAGACTCATTTGCAAGTCCTTCTGCGAGTCGGCGGAGCTTGGATGCATTTCGACCACCAAGAGCAACAGACAGTTCAGCAGCGGGGTAGTGACTGGTGAGATGTTCGGCGACGAGTTGGCCAGCGAATCCTGTGGCTCCCCAGACCACGATATCGTAGTTGTTTGTTGTAGATGACACGGGTTTCTACTACCAATAGGACGCGAAGAACCTCAACTGTTCGGGCAAGGCTCTGACCGGTGATAGTGGAACCATCTTATCCGGTTTCTATCAGGAACTGCTGTGCCAGATGTAGAGAATAGATTCAGTACGTGGCTCTCGTGTTATTCATCTCGGATAGAATAAATCACCCGTTGGAATGTGCTGCTCATCATGGGATATCGTTTAATTGGGATCGCGCCGTCTCTCGGCCGTGGACTGGACTCGTCAGAGCATCGCTGCCGTCGCTCTCGGCATCCTCCTCGTGGCACTCGTGCTCGTCACGATTGGTACCGTCGCGTACTTCGCTATCGGCTACGGCCCAAACGCCGAAGCGCTGACTACTGTCGAAGGAAACGAGGCGATAACGATCGAGCGATTCGACAGAGGAACCGCCGTCCGGAGCGGACCAATCACCAACAACACCGTTGGTGTCGTCTACTATCCCGGAGCGCGGGTAAACCACGAGAGCTACGTGCCGACCGCCGCGTCGATCGTCACGGAACGCGATATCGTGGTCGTTATTGTCGACATGCCGCTCAACCTCGCGGTCTTGGCACCGAACCGCGCCACCGACGCTATGGCAACCCAGCCCGCAGTTGAGTCCTGGAATATCGCCGGTCACTCCCTCGGCGGTGCCATGGCATGTCGCTACGCCGCGGACAACGCGGCGGATCTCGACGGACTCGTTCTCCACGCAGCGTACTGCGACGTCGACATCAGTCACAGCGATCTCCGGGTGTTATCCGTCCTCGGCACCGACGATGGCGTTCTCAACACTGACCGAGAACGCAAACACCGTGCGTTGCTCCCCGCAGATGCGGAAATCGTCGAACTAGATGGTGTAAACCACGCCGGGTTTGGTGCCTACGGGCCACAGCGTGGCGACACACCTGCACCTCGTGAACCTTCCGCGATGCGCGCTGACGTCGCCGATGTCACCGGTTCCTGGCTCGTTAGACCGAACATCGGCACCACGAACGAAACAACCGTGAATACCACAGCGAACGAATCGGCGAAGACATCGGCGATTTACACTGGATGACGACCGGGATGCACCGAATCGTCTAATGAATCATGGACGTACTAAATTGGTCCCGCAAGATCGACACTCGAACAGTGCTGTTGTATCAGTTGAACTCGGAGACAGCCGCTTTAGGACTCGTAACATAGAGACTTACTGTGGGTCAACGACATCCCGGCACTCGGGACATTCAGCCCAGACACCGCCCGCATACTCTATCAGAGTATGACGGGACAGAATCTCACAACCGCAATGCGGGCAGTCGCCGAGGTGCGGGTCCTGAGTGCTCATATGAGTGTGAAGCGTGTGACTGAGGGACGCAATGCCCTCTGCTTCTCTCTAAGGGAACGAGCCCACATATACCTCAGTGAACCAAAGTGAAAGTGGAAGCAGACTTAGTTACTTGATCTAAAGCCTGCCGTCTGAGAGATTGTCGTCATCAAATCAATTTGGTGAACGTTGCTCGCCCAACCGTTCACGGACGTATATCCGAGAGTATCTTGATATCCTCCCCGTGGTGAAGGCGAAGTTTTAGCCTTGCAACTTCGATAATTGGCGATTGACAGAGCACTAGTTTCGAACGAAGAGTATGAAGCACCGAAGCCGCCACGTCGAGTCACAGGAACCACTCAAACGCGACCCACAGATTGAATCCGGCCGGTCGCATGCATCTACATAGCGAATGCGGATCGAATTCGACGACGGAACTCTCCTACTCCGTGACGCGACCGAGAATGTGCCCTACGCGGAGTGGGACGACCGCGTCGACGAGCATCGCACACAGGCATATCGATATCGAGCCCTCCTCGAATGGGCCGGCACATGGACGGGCAGCGACGACCAAGCCACGCTCCGCGATGGATTCGGTCGGTCCTGCGAGGATGCTGCTCGGGCCTACCCCGACCTGGAGCTTACGCCGGCGCTCCACATCGAACCGCGTGACTACCAGCAGGCCGCCCTCGACGCCTGGATCGACCACGGGCGGCGAGGGAGCGTCGTGCTCCCCACGGGCAGCGGGAAAACCTTCCTCGGGCTGCAGGCTATCGCTGACGCCGGCGTCAGTGCGCTCGTCGTGACGCCGACAATCGACCTGATGAACCAGTGGCACGCCACGCTCACCAACGCCTTCGGCGACCAACTTACAGAGCCGGTCGGCGTCCTCGGTGGCGGTAGCCATGACGTCACCGCGATCACCGTCACCACCTACGATAGCGCCTATCGCTACGTCAACGAATACGGCGACCAGTTTGGGTTGCTCGTCGTCGACGAGGAACACCACTTGCCAGCCCCGACCTACCGGCAGATCCCCGAGATGATGATCGCGCCGTATCGCCTCGGGTTGACTGCAACGTATGAGCGGCCCGACGGCAAGCACGAACTCCTCGAGGACCTCCTCGGCCCGGTCGTCTACCGTGAGGACGTCGACGAACTCGCCGGCGAATACCTCAGCGAATACGAAACGATCCACATGTCGGTCGAGCTCACGGCCGACGAGCGCGAGACGTACGACGAGGAGTATCAGATCTATCGCGACTACGTCGACAGCCACGAGTTCGACCTCTGGAAAGAGGAGGGTTATGCGGAGTTCCTCAAGCGCACATCCTACGACCCACAAGGCCGGCGGGCACTCATCGCCAAGCAACGGGCCGAACGAATCGCCCGCACCGCCGAGAAGAAACTCGACACGCTCGACAATCTCATCAAGCGCCATCACGACGACCGCGCCATCATTTTCACCGCCAACAACGACTTCGCCTACGACATCTCCCAGGAGTTCATCGTCCCATGCATCACCCACCAGACGAAGACGGACGAACGCACCGAGATCCTTGAGCGGTTTCGCACGGGCGACTACTCGATGCTTGTGACTTCCCAGGTCCTCGACGAGGGGATCGACGTCCCGGCTGCGAACGTCGGGATCATTCTCTCGGGGAGCGCCTCGAAACGCCAGTACGCCCAGCGGCTTGGCCGGATCCTCCGACCGACGGACGACCGCCAACCGGCCCGCCTCTACGAAATCATCACCGAGGAGACGATAGAGACCTACGTCTCCCAGCGTCGCCGCGAAGGGGTGAGTGCCAGTGCTGACGGCTAACCTCGCGCGCTCACACACGGGTGACGAGACGGTTACGCCGCTGTTCATCGACTCTGACGAGGAGCGCTATCGGGAGACCGCCCGCGAACTCATCCAGTTGTTCGAGGACCATCTTGGCGAGCCGAAAGGTGATCTCGAGGACGCCATCGGTGAGCTGACCGTCGCGGATACGGACTACAAGATCGTTCAGGGCCTCGCGAAGCTCCTCAAAGACGAGTGCGAATTCGAGGTCGTGGCCTCCGTCGAACCGCGCGAGATCCGCCAGCAACTCTTCGAGAAAGCTAACGAGCGCTATCCGATCGTCCGCCAGCCCACCCTCGGCGAGGACACGCAGAAACTGGAGGTGTACAGCGCGGTCGCCGACGACCTCGGACTGTCGCTCGAAGAGTGTTATCGCGGGATGTACGCCGATCTCGAGGACAACAAGCGACTCGTCCGAATCGGGACGCGGACGGCCGACCAGTACGCCAGTGATGATGATGCATCGACGTCGACGACCAACCTGACCGGCAGCAGCGACGCGGAGTACGAACACACGGATCTCACCGTGGACTGGTTGTTGACCCGGTACAACCTCGCGCTGGCCCAAGCGGTGCTCTACGATGCGACGGAGATGCGAATTCGCGTCTGGGATCACTTCGGGACGGTGTTCAGCTACGTGAAGCTGTTCGGGTTGATGCACCGGATCTATCCGATCGACGTCGACGGTGAACGCGTCCCGAGTACCGACCAGGCCGCCGGCTACGAGGCCGTGCTGGACGGGCCCGCGTCGCTGTTCTCCCAATCGCAGAAGTACGGGATTCGCATGGCGAACTTCCTGCCGGCGTTGCCCCTCTGTGATCGGTGGGAGATGACCGCGACGATTCTCGTCGACGAGACGACCGGCGAGACTCGACAGTTCGCGCTCGACCACACGGAGGACCTCGATTCGCACTACAGTGCTGGCGACCAGTTCGATAGCGATGTCGAGCGGACGCTCGCCCGGAAGTGGGAGCGAGCGAATACGGAGTGGGAACTTGTCCGAGAAGACGACGTCTTCGATCTCGGTGCCGAAGTCATGATCCCCGACTTCGCGATCGAACATCCGGATGGACGACGAGCAATCTTCGAAATTGTGGGCTTCTGGACACCCGAGTACCTCAACGAGAAGCTGGCGAAAATTCGGGGGGCCGATCTCGACCACTTGCTTGTCGCAGTCTCGGAGCGGTTAGAGTGCTCAGCGGACGACTTTGAGGGGGCGAGAGACCGTGTTCTCTGGTTCAAATCAGGGATTCACGTCTACGATGTGGTGGAGTTGGCAGAGGCGCACGCCATCGACGGACACGCCCCTGATCAGCAACACTGACCGGGGCCGCTTCGCCGCAAATATTCCTCAGGATGACTACCAGCCTTCGCTGGGTGGCGGATACTGCTCGACAGGCTCGCCTTTCTCTTTCACGACTTCCGGCTCTGTATCGTTGGTTCCGCCCTCGTTGATCTCCTTGAGGATGGCATAGAAGCGCCATTCGTCACCGTAGTCGAAGAGGTAGCAGATCCGGTCGCGTTCGTCCAAGTCCAATTGACGGGCCATCTGACCGACTGTCGTCTCGCCCGCGTCATACTCCTCGCCACCGCGCAACATTCCGTCTGGGGATTGTTCGATCTCTCCAGGGCGCTTGTACTGGACGTCGCTGTCCCAGTAGTCTTGGTCAGTTCCGAAGAACCAGAGGTGGTCTTGGTCCAGTCCGACCGCGCTGTTGAGTACCGACTGGAACTCGTCCAGGGTTCGGTCCGCCCCGACGACGATGTCCCGCCACAGCGACCGGGGGTCGTGCTCGTACTTGACGCGGAAACGGTAGGTCGCCATATTTGTGGAGTTCTTTTGTATCGACGCTGGTGACGTTATCGGTCGAGCCAGTAGTGCCAGTCCGAAACGGCCTGCTCAGTGTCATCACTGGCTTCAACCGGCTCCAGTTGGCTCAGTGGGACACCGAACTCCCGATCCATCCACTCGATGGTCACGAACTGCTGGCGGAGCGATGGCTCCGATGACGGTTTGCCGACCACACGAACCGTCTCCCCTTCATCCAGCGGTGATACTTCCTGCTCTTCGATACAGCGTGCCTCGAAGGGAACGTCCATCGTCTCCTCCAGATAGATGTGCCACCCCATCGCCTGCTCGTCTTGGGTGTAGGCATCGACAATGATCTCCATCTTGATGCGCTCTTCTCGCTCCTCGTCTCGCTCAGTCATGGTTCACCACCAGCCCGCGTGTGGAACTCTGAGCCCGACTTGAACTCCGTGAGTTCCTCGATCCGGTCTTCGAGTTCCTCGATCTCCCTGCGCAGTTCCTCAGGTTCGTCACCTTCGGCGGCCGCAAGCTGGTCTTTGAGTCCCTGGAGGCGTGTCTCCTTGCGTTCTTTGTCCACCTCGGCCTTACGGACGTACTCGGACTCCTCGATCTCGTATACGTCGCCCTCCGAGAGTTCGGTCACGTCGAGGGCATCGTCTACCTTCTGGCGGTCTACACCCATTACACGCTCCGGGTCGACCCCGGCGTCTTCGAGCGTCTCCAGCACCTCGTTCTCGTCTCTCAGCGAGCGGTTGCGCCTGGTTGTGCGCTGGACCGAACCGAACGAGCCACTGACGGGACGGTCGTAATGGAGCCGGTTGAGCAACACGTCAGCAACGTCCTGACGGAGGTCGTTGGCGTTGCGCTGAACGTCCGAGAGCAGGGTGTAAAGGTTCACGAGGGCGTCCGTCTCTATGTCCTCTAGGACCTCGACCTCGTGGCGTTCAAGCGCGTCGATGAGCAACAGTGCATCAGCGTACACGTCCAGATCCGGCTCGGTCCGTTCCTCCTCGATTGTCTCAGCTTCGTCTCCCGAATCGAGTAGCTGGCTGGTGGTCGGACCCTCTGTCTCACCAATCACCCCCTGATCCTCGTCGATCTCGAAGCGCGGGTGAAGCGACAGGACAGCTGGATACGGATCGGCGTCGGGCGGGAGTCTATCGAGGTCGAAGCCGTCCGGCTCATCGGTGATCCGTCGGTACAGCGTCTCGAACTGGTCGCGCTGAAGCGGGCGTGTCTCGTCGATGTCGCGGTCCAGAAACTCGATGACGACCCGTTGCTTCTGTACGTCGGAGACATGGATTCGATCGTGTGACAGCGGCGTGGTGAGCGTCGCGCTATCCGGGAGATCATCGAGTTCCTCAAGAAGTGTGTGCCAGCTGACGGTGAACGACATATGCCGTGGTTGTGTGCCATTCGGACTAAATCTTGTTCACGATCCGGCCGTTGGTGGGTTCAGGACCGTATCTTCGCGCCATCCGATCAGGCACACAATGTGAGAATACACATGGTGTCACAACCAGCACCCGATAACCAAGACAGTGAACTCGGCCGTGAAGCGCCCGCTCGGCTCGCTGTACGAGAGCGTTCTTGATTCCGTGAGTTTAGGTCAAAATCAAGCCGGGTTTCTGAAACTCTTGGTCTGTGAGAGAGTTTAGTGGTTCTGTACCCGCTTGATGAAGTCCGGACCCGCTGCTCTTAGCATCTCCGTCCATGACCTGAACTCCGTCCGGTCGTCGACATAGACATCTAGATCCGGCTCCGGGATCATCTCGAACTCGGCCAGCGTCGTGACATGCCACGGGCTGTCCCGCATGAATTCAGCAAACGTCTCTGCGTCGGTATAGAGTCGCATGAACGAACTCGGAAAGAACGCCTCGAAACTAATCGGTACGGTGTGGTCGTCGCTCTCGCAGTCGGGCGGCAGCGCCGCATCCGTGTCAAGTTCCGTTTCAAACCCCACGATCTCGAAACTCATAGCTTCTACACGCTGTACTCAAATATAACTGTAAACGGTAATTGCAGTATCGAGAACGGTGATCATCGGTCCTTTGAGTCTCAGACGGTCGAAGGGTTGGTTGGAAGTCCGATGGTTGGCCCTTAGTCACCGTCAGACACGGCCTGTACCTCTTCAAGGAGCGCGTCCGTGGACGCCCACGTGTGAGCACGGTCGACCCTCCGAGGTTGTGGGTCGGTGAGGTTTGGTTGGATTCCAGTAGCTGTTCTAAGATCCTGAGTTCTTCACGCCGGTCAGCTACAGCGGAAGCGACGTTGTACTTCTCGTCGGGGAAGACCTTGTGCTGACCTGGCTGCTGAGCCTGAGGAACGGAGTCACCGGTGAATGAGCTAAATAAGGTCTCAAATAGCCCCATACACATCGTCCGAAAGGCAGGCATAAGTACTTGGTACCGCGAGTTCAGCGAACCTTTTGGCTCAAACATCAGCAGTTCACCGGAAAACCGCGGGGTATTATATCCTGTCAATAGCGAATAGAACATAATGGGTCGGTTCATCAATTCGTTTGAGATCGACGTGCCGCCGGTGACTGCAGATCTCTATGATATCGATCCCCAACCCAACGACAACTACCCCCTTCTCAACGCCCACGCCACAATCCTCGAAGAAAACATCGGAGGAAGGGCACGTTGGTACAGCCAAGGTAGTCGACACTACATCGCGGTAATCGGAACCGAGCAAGAGTACGCCACGATTCAATCTGCGGAGGGAGCAGAATTAGAATTCGCTCACGAAACAGAGCTCGATTTCTCCGAGTGGAGCGATTTCAAGATCCTGCAGGAAGCGCTCATCGAGGAGTTGAAGCAGGATCTCGAAGCGGACGGATACTGGTACGACTCGACGAAGAATACCTTCTATCGGGAAAATCGTGAGACGCAAATCGAAGGATATGATATCCACCCCGGCGTCGAAGTGCGAATTAGTTACCACGACCGACCCCTCATCACTCTGGATCCGACGCTTGGAGCGATCGGATCGCGCACGCTAGCGGACTACCTGAACGACGATAGCTGGGGGATCGACCGAGTCAGCGAGGAACTCGTCGGGCGGACGTTCATCTTCCAGACCTCGGATCGGACCTCCTGTACTGTGACGGGGGTTTTCGAGAACACAACCGTTTCTGAGGTCCCGCCCGGCCGATTCGACAACGAGACACTGGATGAAATAGAGGACCGACACGGTCGGGAAGTCGCGGACAAAGTCGACCCCTCTGAACCGACCGTCAAAATCCGGTACGGAAACAGTGATTGGTATCCCGCTGCCCCATCGTTGCTCCTGTTTGCACCGTCTGAAGATCGCCCGGACGACATCAGCCAACGGGCGACGTTCTCGCCTCGGGAACGATGGGAGAAAGTCGAAGGCTTCCGTGAGCTGATCGGCAATATCAATATCGGCACTATCCAGACCGACATTAGCCAACCGCCGGTGCGTGATGGGATTAGCGCATATGGATATCCCGTACTGACGTTCGGCGACGATCCCTCGACAGAGATGGGCATCGGACGGCCGAACATTAGCTTCGACGGCAGCCCTCTCACTCAGGAATATTGGAACCCGGCGAAGCAGGGATATCTCGAGGAGGTCGGTCCTCGACGCACGTTTGATGAGGATTTCAATATAGCAGTCCTCTTTCCAGAGGGTGCGGAAGACGACGCTCTCAGGGCATATCAACAGGTTCGGGAATACGTCGAAGATCACCTTGGAATTATCCTCTCGGATCCACCAGGGAGAGTCAACTACGAGGATCCGCACGAGGTCGAAGACTGGCAGCAGTCCTTAGATAATATCGACGCCGGATTTGGCTACCTCCCCCAGCACGACGAAGAGGTCTACCACCAATTGATCGAGATACTGGAGGGGAAGCCGCTGCAATCGTTGACAGCAGTGAATCTACGCAGCGCTCAGCGGTCGGGACACGAGGACGATGTTATTGCGAATACGGCAGTCGGGTTAGGGGTGAAGCTGGGCGTCGTCCCGTTTAGTATCGAGAATCAACTCGACACAGACGCCTACCTCGGACTCAGTGTGACAGGTCGCGACCGGACGGTAGCCAGTGGAGTCGTTGTGTCGGGAACCAATAACCAGATTCTCTACCAAACGGAGGAGACGAACCCGACCGGTCGGAGTACCGTGACGAATCAGGGCTTAGCGAAGCAGATTCTAATTCGAGCTGTCCAGGGAGCAGTCACCAACCCCCGATCTGGATTCGAGCAATTGGACTCCCTGACGATTCACCGAAACGGCTACCTCGGCGACGAGGAGATCGCTGGACTCCGTGAGGGGGTCGAATATCTGAAATCGAATGGGTACGTGACGGACTCCTTCAAGTGGGTAGGCGTCGACGTCCAACATTCCCCAACATATCGTATCTACGACGACGATGGAATGCCGGATATGGGTTCGTATGCGCAGCTGGACGACGAAACTGTCCTGCTACTTACCACAGATGCTCCGCAATTGAAACAGGGTACACCCCAGCCGATCCTCTGTAAGATAGCTGTTGAGGAGGGTAGTTTCGATATTTACTCAGTCGGACGCGACGCGTTCTATCTCTCCGAACTGAATTGGGGCGCACCTTCGAAGGGAATCAAAGATCCGCTGACCGTGTATCTCACACGGAGAATGAACCGCCGTCTCAGTCACGACCGCGTCTCACGCCTTACTTATCCCCCGTTCTAGGGAGAATAGGTATCCAGCCAGTATTGATTCGCTGCTAATCGATGTGCCCGCTCTGGGCAGTCCTCCGGGGCTACACCAGCTGAGATGTCGTCAACGAGTACCTCGATATCGTGATCAACCGCTGCCGGGACTTCCTGCGTGATGAAGGTCCGGAGGTCGCCGTAGTCGTAGGTCTCGTAGATTCGCGGCCGACTGTGTTCAAGAGCATCGAGATGGCGCTCGAATGCGATGCGGTCATCGCGAATTCCGTCCATTAGCTCGGGGAAGAAGTCATCAGAGAGGTCCATCACGAGATCGAATCGAAGTGCGGGTGGTGGATGAAGGTCTCTATCGGCATCCTTCTCGATATAATACGGGTTTGAGTGGTGAAGGTGCCTGGCAAGCGAGGAGAGATAGGCCGGTCCGAAGGTCAACACCCCACAGGCGTCACAGAACAGCTCCTCGAACCACGTCCGCCATGAGCGTGCGAAATGAGCCTCATCATCAATCTCTTGGCGAGTTCGTCGTTGCACTTCTCTCACGGCATTATAGAAGTCCGTCTTTAGTTCGTCCTGCCGGTCCAAGACCGCGTGAGCTAGTTCGTGAGCCACAATTGGGGCATAGAACTCCGGGTCACTCTGAGTTCTGGGGAGAATGAGGACGTAAATCTGGCTCAAGTCACCGGTAGCAGGGATATTCTGATCGAGGGGATCGATTGCGAATCCATCCCAGATCACTGGGAGGACTGTAATATCGATTCCAAATGCCTCCTCAAGTTCCGACGAGAGGGATGACGCGTGGTCGAGCCGACTAGACGTAGTCGAGTTGCGTTGATACTGATGTAGATCTAGGTAGACAAGTTCTATCTCCAGTACCTGGAGTTCCGAAGCAACGGCATCGATAGCTCGGAGGTACTCTTCGTACAGTTCGTGAGTCGCTTCAGCGTCTGGTTCCTGATCATATGCTCGTTCGTAGAGGAGACGGGTTTCCTCGATATTATCGAATCCGTCCTCAACGGAGCTGTAAATTGAATTCGTCGCAGGAACAGTCGTGTCGAGGGTATCCAGAACCTCGCGTGCAGCCTCGAACTTGCCCTGAAGAAACGCAACTTGGGACTCAGCGAGTTCCGTCGGCAAGAGTCCCCCGCATACGGTTGATACTATCTCGAGAAGTGCGACTCGCAGTCTCCGAGATTTCCTTTAATTGTTGACGGACATCGTCGAGACCTTCTTGATAAGTGAGAGTTTCTTCGGCAGTCTCCATAACTTCAATCAGATCGTCGAAATCGCCGACCAGTCGAGAGCTTGCAGTAATCGCGTTCTTCTGGATCTGCTCCGCAATTGCTAACTCGTACGGATCGGCGTCGGGATCTTCATCGAGCGCGTCACGAATTCTCTCAAGCAGGTGTCGGCCCGACTCGAGTTTCGCTTGCAGATCTTCCTCACTCTGCTCAAGGTCGATGCCGTCACGCTTCGCTTTGAGGATAGAGATGGCTACGAGCGCCTCGTCAGCACGCTCGCCGAACCGCCGGTTGGCCTCGTACCGGCGCTTCGCTCGCCATCGAGTCATAGGCTAGTATGTGTGTACGCCTTGTCGAGTCATATAACTTTTCGCTTTAAATTTCGAGTGCTGAGAACAGAAATAGGAAATAGAGCCCGAGAATACGTGGATTCCTCAGTGAGCGCCCGGACTTCCCGGGACTGCCGCGCCGGCGGACTGAGTTAACTCCTCGAGTTGCGTGTTCAGGTCATCACCGAGAATATCCAGGGAGAGCATATCGTGGGTCGTGGTCCGGTGCTCATCGGCGTCAGCAAAGTACAACGTCGTGTGAACGGTTCGGGAGTCGTCATTCTGGTGGAGAGCAGCAGCATACACCTCGAGTTGTGGCCAGTACTTCCCTGCGAGGTCGTCGACCGACCGTTGAGAGGTATCGTTCGTCTTGTAATCGATGACGTGGTAGCTGTCCGGGGTGACCAGAAGCAGATCGATATCACCGACGATTCGACCAGCCTCTAACCGTGCTACAACCGCGAGTTCCTCGTGGATAGTCATCGGCGATTCATCGTCGACGACACCGTCACGGAACTGCAAACAGCGCTCAGTGTACTCTTCGATCCGGTCCAAATCTCCATCGGTCACCGTATCATCTAGAACAGAACCCAGCCGGGACGCGATAGAGCGCCACCGATCTCGATCAGGTCGTAGCTCACAGAGTTTGTGGACGATCGTTCCCAGATGGTTGGCCTGTAGACCGTCGGTTTCGAGACCCGCGGCATCCTCTTCGAGTTCGTCGGTGTAGACGGCTACATCATCGGGAGAGAGTGCCTTTGCGAAGTTTGTCGCTGTAATCGACGTCGGGGGAGTGGATACCTCTGGAGCAGGAATGTCGATCTGGGGATAGTCGCGCTCAGTCGATGCCGACGCGTCCCAGTCGTGGACGGGGGCTGTTGGTACTCGAACCGTGTATTCACTCCCACGGATGGTGGTCGTATGCTCTGCCCCGACGGAGAGTGGGCCAATAATATGCCCCGCGTCGCCATCCTCGTCTTCTAACAGAATTGGTTGGAGCCAGTCACGCCAGTACCGAGCATCTGCGGCGTCATTCGCATCACCTAACCCCAACTCTTCCCCCTCATCAGCCTCGATGGAGTGAACGCCACTGAAGAGTAGGTGGTCTCGGGTCCGCGTCGCTGCGACATAGAGGAGACGTTTCAGCTCGGCTCGTTCCTGCATCCTGACCTCGTCCTGAAGCCTCGTCCGAGCGAGCGTGTTCTGGTGCTCGTAGGGATCGTCAGCTGACGGAGCTTTCAGACCAAGGACTGGTTCTGACCCGCCGTCGGCGACATCGAGTTCGTCGAGGTAGACTTTCCCATAGTCGTCGACGTCCCCTTGGAAGTTGAACTCGGTGCCAACTTCGGGTATCGCAACGATAGGGAACTCAAGTCCCTTCGCTGAATGGATGGTCCGGATCTGGACGCCGTCAGCATCTTCGGGAATAGTCGCCTCGT
Organism: Halorubrum sp. 48-1-W; assembly: GCF_003287355.1. Taxonomy (GTDB): domain Archaea; phylum Halobacteriota; class Halobacteria; order Halobacteriales; family Haloferacaceae; genus Halorubrum. The sequence goes on along the minus strand of NZ_QMIM01000003.1, from coordinate 155,166 downwards.
CGGCGTGGGACTCGATCTCCTTCCGACGCTCGATTCGCGTAAGAAGTTCCGAGACCGTCTTGACGCCACCTTCCTCCCACGCGCGGAGCTGTTCGCGGAATTTGTTGATGTTCACTGCCGCCTGCCGTGGCCGTTCGTCGGCGCCGACACTAGCGATATACCCGGTGTCGTCGATGATCTGGGAGAGCAACGTCCCCCACGGAACCGTCGTGTCAGCCGAGACCTCGTCGCTGACGGCAGCGAGTTGTCGCCATTCGCTCAAGAGGCGTGCTGCGTCCTCGAGGTCGTCCTCAGTCGTCTGGAGAGCAGTCCAGAGTGATTGACCCTCGGAGTGGAGTCGGGCGAGGTCCTCGTCAGGGAAGCCAAACAGCGGCGACCGGAGGACACCGTAGAGCGCGATGTCGTCGTCCGGGTTCTCGAAGAACGTGAGCAGATTGACCAGGGCTGTGATCTCGGGGGCATCCCAGAACCCGGTCCCCGACACAACAGTATACGGGATCTCGTATGCATCCAGCGCTCGTTCGTGCTCCTTGAGACGGGTGCGAGCGCGCAGCAGGATAGTGATGTCCTCAGGTTTCGCAGGTCGAAGGCACCCTTCGTCTTCATCGTAGATCTCGGGCGAATCGTCTAGCAACGAGGTGAGGCGGCTGGCGAGCGCGTGGGCCTCACGCTCTCCGTGGCCAGCGAATCGAGGTGTCTGATTCAGGTAGTCGTCACCGTGGAGTGCCGGGATGTCCTCGTCGGGAACGAGGAGGTACTCGACCGAACCGGTGACATCGCGACCCTTTCGGCGTTCGTCGGTAAGCGCCTGCGGCTCGGCTTCGTAGTCGCGGTACTCGTCGTCCATCGGCTCGAATACCTCGTCGAAGAGCGCGTTCAGAAACTCCCGCGTCTCCTCGATCGTTCGGAAGTTACCTTTGAGTTGCTTGGTTGTCTCGATGTCGTCTGGATTAGCCGCGGCAAGGTCTTCACGAGCCGAACCGAAGGTGGTCACGTCAGCCCCACGGAATCGGTAGATGCTCTGTTTCTCGTCGCCGACGAGGAAGACGTTCTGAGCGTCAAAGTCGTCGGTATCACCGGCGGTCAGGAGTTTGATGAGCTTCCACTGGAGCAGGTCGGTGTCCTGCATTTCGTCGACCATCACGTACTCGAACTGCGACTGAACCTGCTCACAGACGCGGTCGTTCGCGTTCAGGAACTCGATACAGGTATGGATGAGATCGTGATAGTCGAGTGTATTCTGATCCGATTTCGTCTGCGTGTACTCCTCCAGAACGGTACAGTAGAGACGAGCGAGGCTCAGGACGTAATGACTACTGTTCCACTCAGTGTCGAGTCCGCCGATGAACTCCCTCTCTTCAGGTTCGAGACCTTCCAGAAGCGCATCCGCCGCTGCGTCTAATTGCTCCTGTTCATCCTCGCGAGCACTCCAACTCGACTTGGATCCTCGGTACCAGTGACGCCGGCTGTATCGGCCACCACTACCCGTCGTCAGTCGGTCACAGATGACATCGAAGGCCCGTTGCCACTCTCTGCCTTCCGCCTCGCCAGTGTGAATCCCGGTATCGTGTGCAATCGCGGAGACAGTCTCAATGAGCTCCATTCCGTTGTCGCTGGAATCGATATCGAATCCCTGGTCATAGAGATCGCAAATGGTGTGCAGGGCGGTCTGTACTGACGAGTCACTGAGGAGTGCTTCAGCTATCTCCTGATCCGTGGGATAGAACGTGGCCCAGATGTGGTCTAAATACTCGTCGACAGACGCGTCTTCCCAACGAGTGGCCCACTCGGTACTCATTGGTCGGCTATTAAGCAAACCGACGAGAACTTGCTCGAGAGAATCCCGATTCCAGAGACGAGCGAGACGGCGAATGTCTTCGTTCGTCTCCCATCGAGCGTCGATCGTCTCTCGGACCACCTCCTGCATCAACACCTTGGCATCAGCCTCGTCCAGCGTGTCGAACTCGGGTTGGACGGGGGCTTCAACGACGTACTCGCGGAGCAATCGCGAACAGAACCCGTGGATGGTGTGGATATAGCCGTCTTCCAAGTCGTCCTTGATATTGCGCCACCGGCCGTAGTCGTACTCGTCAGATTCGGGGGCTTCACTGAGGCGCTCGGCTACTTCCTCCCGGATACGCTCCTGCATCTCATTCGCGGCATCGTTCGTGAAGGTGATCGTCGCGATGTTCTCAGGTCCGATGTCGGGGTCGGACTCCAGCATCTCGAGGTAGCGGAGAGTCAGCGTCGTCGTCTTTCCGGTCCCCGCCCCGGCGGTGATCGCGATATTGTGATCGAGTTCCAGAGCCTCCTCCTGTTCTGTTGTCGGAGAGAACCCTTCTTCGTCTTCATCGTCCGACGGCGTGTTGTCGAGTCCGGTCATTCGTCCTCAACCCCAATCGTATCGAGGAACGACCCATCCCGCGCCCGCTGTGGGACGTACCCCGGCGCACCGGACTGGTCCATCTGTTGAATGATCTCCTGGCGTTGGTGATGACGAACATCACAGACATCGCGATAGTCGCAGTAGTGGCACCCGGCCTCTTTCGGCGGGAGTGTAGTCGTCTGGAAGGCACCGTTCTCAATACCGTCAGCTATCGCGCCAACTCGCGAAGGGACAGTTTCGGTGAGAAACCGCTCGTAGTCCTCGTCAGTTCCATCGTTCCGTTCGATGTAATACTGAAGACTCCACTTACGCGTAACATCGGTCGGTGGTTCCGTAACATAGAATTGGCCGTCGACGGTGCCGAGTGCATCCCCGTGTTGTGCTGTCAGTTCAGCCCGTGTAGCAAGTGTATAGAGCGGGAGCTGAAATTCGATACCGTCGATTGTCTGAATGGTCTCCGGATCGCTCGTCTTGTAGTCGTGCACCAGTCCCTCGATGGTACCATCGTCCTGTTCGCGAAGGCTCACTCTGTCGATGAATCCACCGACGGGTATCTGTCTTCCATCGGGTGTCGTCACTGTAATTTCCCCCCCTTCCGAATCGTCGAAGTCCATCGGTACTTCGAACCACGCCGGAACGTCGTCGTTGTCGTCGTACTCGGCATCGAGGAACCGGACGAAGAGCCCCCGATCGGTTCCCTGATGAGGTTGCCCATCGCCGAAGTACTCGTTCGCGTCAGGCGTCGCCAGCCCAGCGAGGAGTTGTTCCAACCACCGTTCGTAGAACACGTCGTCGAATTCGATATCGGCGTCAGCAAGGCTAGCCCGCGTCTGTTCTAATAGCCGTTCCTCCAGGTCGCCCCGATCGTACTCAGTGAGGTGAACCGGCTCACCGTGGTCATCCTGAAGCCCCTGATAGAACTCCTCGAAGATATCGTGGACAAGACTCCCGAGATCGACTTTCTGAGGCTCGAGATGGAACTCGTCGGGCGCTTCGATGCCCAGGATCCGGTTCATGTAGTAGGCGTAGCCACACTGAGCGTAGTCTTTCAGCTGTGTCGGGCTGTACGGCCCACGTTCCCCGTGGAGTTCCGCGACCAACTCGGAATCAAGCTGTGCATCGTGTGGGGATAGTTCGGCGTCGGCTCGACTTTCAGCGCATCTCGCACCCGCCACAACGCGCTCTGCTTGCTGTCGAGAGAACGCTCCAGAGTCAGCAGCGTGCGTAACCGCTTCCTCCCGAGACGCCCTCCCTTGATGATGCCGAAGTGCCCGCTGGACGTCTTCGGGAACGGCGTTTCCAAGCTCATCGGGCGACGGCTCAAGGCCGGTTACACGAGCGAGTTCGTCGAGTATCGACGACTCTAGAAGGTCATCGTCATCAAATGAGGTCTCGGGCGTCGTGATGTAGACGCTCTCCGCGCCCGAGAGCAAGGTCGCAAACTGGTAGCGGGCCTCTGCTCGGTTGTCGGTGAGAGAGATTTCGGGGATGTCGTCGAACATTCGCTCGAAAAAGATCGGGCGGTCCTGTTCGACCGGGAAATCCTGTTCGGTCAGCCCGACGAAGTACAGGTGCGAGTAGGACTGCATGTAGGCGTCGCGCGGCCCGACGATCTCGACAACATCCAGTGTGGGTTGGCTCGGTGGGGGGACCCTAACCTTCTCAAGCGCATCGTACACCTCTTCGATGGGATCGTCCATCCCAAAGCGCTCAGCCACGAATTCGACGGCGTCGAGCACTTTCTCGACCCGATTGTACGACGCAACTTCCATTCGAGCGTCGAATGACGTTGCACCTGCTTCGATCGTGTCGACATTTTCCGAGAGATCGACTGTTTCGAAGACAGTTCGCACGGCCTCAACGATGTCGTCAGCCCCCGCGGCCTCGGCATCGCTGGTGACTTGGAAGAGGTGTTCCAGAGCCTCAGCGGAGTCTTCGTCGAGTTCCTCGAGGAGCCGGTCTGTATCGACTGTCGGAAGCCGGCGAGCGAGGTCTGCAATAGCGGACCGGTCCACGTCGGCGTTGTCTCTACCGATAGTCACAACCGGGTTCGTCGCGAGGCGGGCAATCGTATCCGTCCGTGTGTCATCGACACAGAGGTCAGCCAGATCGAGCATCGCCCGGCCGGCGTACGTCTGATACAGCAGTTTGTTCGAAAACCCGACCGACTCGATGTTGGCGGCCTCGAAGATATCTGCGACCTGCTCCTGATACGAGATCAATCCCGGAATTACAACCAGGATGTCGTCAGGGTCTGCGCCGTCCGCAAGCTGTTTCCGAATTCGTCGAGCGACTTGTCTGACCTCTCGGTCCGGCGTAGGGGCACTGTACCAGTGGATTTGGTCGGGAGAAGTCGTATCTTCATCGACCCCCGGTGTCGGTGTATAGAGCTCCCCAGCAACATTGACCAACGGGTTCGAGGAGTCAGGGACAATAGTGGTCGGAGGGCCAGCAATATCCAGATATGTTTCCATAGCGTCGGCCGTGATCTGGTTCGCACCGTCGGTCGGGGTAGCCGTGTCGGCTAGTGGGAGCGAGATGTAGACAGGGAACGCTCCAGCTAGCCTCTGGAGAAAGACTTTCTCGTGGTGGGATAGTTCGTAGAAACCGGAGATCACGACGACGTCGACGTGGGGAAAAACCTCGGTCAACGGAGCGTCGCTCTCCAGGACTGTTCGGTACGCCTCACTAAGGGTGTAGACGTCATCTCCAACGCCATCTTGTCGAAGGTTGTAGAAGACCTCGTATACGTTCGACAGGATATCGGCTTTCTCAGGCGGTAGTTCGGAATTTTCGACGAGGTCGCGGACAGCCTCCGGCGAGTGATAGCCCTCGCCCTCAAGTTCTGTGATGAGGTCCGTGAAGTGTTCCCGATACAGATGCGCATCTTCTAACAGGCCTCGATCAGTTATAGTTCGGAGCGCTCGGTCAATTAGCCGGCGCCGCGTTAATACATCCAGTAAGGCGCTTGGATCCGCGATCTGATCGTGGCACTCACCTACGACGGTATTGAAATTTGTCACTCGCAGACGAAGGGGTCTGTAGTTTGCAGCCCACGTATCCGCGACATTGTCCATTCGGTGTTCGTTATTCTCGATGTAGAGAATACTAGCCGGCTGATCTCCGGCTCTTTCGGATACCCGTTCGAAAACTGCTGATTGAAGAGCATCGGGCGAAGGACTAGTTAAAAAATTGTGGCCATTAGCCATACAACAGGCAAACAAATCCCTGTGACATAATATTGTTCCAGGACAGGAGGATGTTTGGGTGGGGGAAAGGGGCAGTCATACCATCTTCAGGAGTAATCGTATGTCCAAATCACTCTATATTCCTTCCCAGACTTCAGGAACCTCAGCAGGGTCAGAGATACTAAGATAACGATAATTCATTTTGAGAAGCCGTTGCCGTTTCTCCTCGTCAGCCTGACGCACATGTTCTTTCTCGTGAACTGGACCGTCAACGAACACGATCACCGGTTGTGCCCGACCATCTGCCTCGAAATAGAAGTCCGCTTCGACGATTGGTTCATCCCCATCATAGACCGTTTTTTGAGCATCGTCAGGGAGCTGGAAACCTTCATCCTGAACTGTTTCCAAAACGTTGCGTTCAAGCTGGGATTCGCAGGCATCGAGGAGCTCCTCAAAGTGATCTGAATCGGAGTCACTTGCTATCGAATCCAATGACATCGACTGTGCTGCACGAAGCCACGGAATGACGAGATTCCGATCGAACAGAGGATGTTCGCGCTGATTGTAATAAGACATGAGGCAATCGTAGCAGGCCCGCTCGCAACCATCTGGGTCGTTGACATGGAGCACATCAAGCGCTTCCTGTATCGCTCGATTAAATCGGTGCTTAGCCGGATTCGTAAGGTCGTGAAGCGCACCAGCACCGCCCTCACTTGTCTCATGGATTACGACGGTAAGATCACCGTGTTCACCTGGTGAGGGTTTGAGGAATGTTGAAAGCTCCTGCTCATCCAGATCGAACTCAACCAGAACCCCCTGATAGAGAGCCTCCTTGAGAGTGCGATAGAAGGATTCTGCGTTATCAGGGTCAACATGGCCGGGGAGCGGCGTGGTGACGGTAATCGTGTCATGGCCCCCTTCTGTGTAAAGTTCGATCTCCTGTCGAATCGCTTCCTCATCGGCGTTGGCATAACAGCCATCATCGACGTGTCTGTCGATCTGGCTATAACTTGTGAGCCAGCGGTTACATTCAGTACAAAGTGCAAAACCCTGTAGCTCGTCATCATCTCGGCCACGAATGCCGCTGTTTACCGTGACAATGCGGGCGTTCGACTCATACGTGACATGCGCCGAGACGCCATCTCCATTTAGCGCATACTCCGTCGGATCCCGACGCTCGTAGTACTGTGTGATATCGTATCCTTCTCGCTGGCGTTCTTCATCGTCGCTCGTAATGTTCTCCTCTGGATATGCCCGCTGGTCGGGGAGCTCCATCGTATTCGGATTCGTGTGAACGCCAGCAAATGAGTAGCCACAGGCTGGACACCCGGCGGCCTCTTGAGCATCATCGCCCATCAGTATCGTCTCACACTCTGGGCACACGATTTTATGTCGGGTGACGGGTTCAGCGTCGCGGGTTTTCGGACGGGCGTACCGAACTGCGTGGCGCTCTCCACGGTAGTAGACGTGATTACCGGGTGCAAACTCACGGATTGCTTGAGCTTCGTCCCGCTGGATGTCATCCTCCTTGGTCGTGAATCCAAGTGTACAGTTCGAGCGTGGGAACCCGTAATTAGGCAGGAAGCCCTGAGATCTGAGGTACTGGTACGAGTAGAATCGCTTTCCACCATTTCGCATATCTTCAAGTCGGCGCTCGATCGCATCCCGTTCCTGACGTTCGAGATATTCTCCACGTTCAGCGCCCAGTTTCTTATTTAGGCGGCGGCGCTCACGAGTTAATCGCGTATATTCGATCCGCCACGGGTCGAAAGCGGCGTCAAGGTTTTCGACGAAGTCATCGACCTGTTGCTCGATATATGATTCAGAAAACCAATCACTGAACTCAGTGTGCTGTCGTTCCCTATAGAATGCATTTTTTACTGCCTCGATGATTGCTGTCCTGTTGCGAGCGATAGCGGTCTCGAGTTCATCTCGATAACTGTCGTAGATCTCATAGCCATCCCCGGGTTGAATGTCAAGTATATCACTAATATCTCCCTGAAGCTTGAAATCAATCACTTCAAGCACGAGAGCGTTGATATGAGCCTTGATGAGCTCCTGGTTGTTCAGCAGGAACGTTGGCGGCGAGATTTCTCCGGCAATAATTCGTTCAGGTCGCTGGTAAAAATACTGGTCGTGGGAAGCACGACCGAAGCCACTCCCACAGAACGTGGTAACCAAAGAGGGTTGACTTTGCCGGCCAGCTCGCCCGGATCGCTGAGCGTAGTTACTAGGATTCGGTGGGACGTTCCTCATAAACACGTTCGACAGGTCACCGATGTCGATTCCGAGCTCCATCGTCGGTGTACAGACGATGGTGTTGAGATCGTCGTCTTCGCGGAAACGCGTCTCGAGTTCCTTGCGGAGTTCGCCTTCGATCTGACCACTATGTTCGGCAGCAAGGATATCCACGGCCTTGTCGAAAGGAAGTGAATAGAGATCATAGAAGTACGAATCCCGGAGATCTGTTGGTTCGGGAACGACGTTCCCACAACTACTGTTGAGGCAGAGGCGCAGTCGGTCACGGGTCACCACCGTTTTACATTTCGGACAGACAGAGACATCGCTCGGATCATGGGCAACGAGCTTGACGAAGCCCGGGTTGAGCATATAGGCTGCCCGTCCACGATACACAGAATCTTCGACCAGCAGGGGCAACTCGTTTTCATCACTCAGAAGATCAACGACCCCATTAATTACTTCGGCAGCACGGTCCGTGTCAACATCGAAGGCTCGCGTCGTCCACTTTACGTGCCGGGACCGCCAGTCCGTTAGCCGATGGATCTGCTCTGTCCCGCTCGTGTCTGCAGTATCGCTGAATCCTTCGGGGAACCTGAAGTACTGCTGTTTGTGGAACTTTGTCTCTTCATGGAGATTGTTGATTGTGTTTCGTCGGAAGTCGCCGAAGTTAGTGAAGATACTATGATTGACTGCAGCGGTTCGTCGGAACAGGTCGAGGAATGCTTTGCAGTACTCATGTCGAACTTCAGGATCAGCAGTTTCTAATTCGGGGATGCCCTCCCAGACCTCATCAATTTCAGCCAGATCGTCAAGGTGCTCATATTCAACATCGAGGAGGCCAACGTCCTCAAGACTCTGTTGGCCTCTTTGCTGGCTTTTCCGAAGTTCAAGTAGCACATGGAACTGTAGATATTCGCTAAATCGTGCCTTCTCGTCGTCAGGTACGCCGAAGCGAGTGGTCTGGAGTTTATTGGGGAGCGCGTCATTCTCTTCCAGCGCATCAAACGTGCGATTTCCAATATCTGCAAGGCTAACACGGTCATGAGATTTGAGAGCTTCATATAGTGCTCGGCGGAACTTGACCCGCTGATAGAGATTATTCAAGTGAGCCGCCTGAAGCGCAGTATCCTGTCGATTGTCACTGAACGCGATCGTTTTCTGCTGGGTGTCAGGCAGTTCCTGCATCGTCGACCCGATGAGAACGTCCGTCGCCGTGGATCTACCGACAGTGCCGAACTTGAACATCTTTGATAGCTCCATAGCACGGCCCATACGTGTGTGACTCACACCGCAGTTCGCACAGAAGAGGAACTCCGCTTCGGTCCACATGATCTTGATCCCTTGAGTCGCGAAGCATCCACAGCGGAGTTGACCGCTATCTTGATGCCCGTCTGTTAGACGGTTGTGTTGGGGACAGTAAGTTGCAGGCTCGGGCACCGCGTCAACCCAAGTATCGCGAAGAGTGCCATCATCATCGAACCAACCAGCAGGGAGTGTTACTTCGTCGCGATTCCACTCTCCACGCATGACGTATCCAGCCGTCTCGTTGTCCTCAACACTGAGATCACTGACCTCCCGCGGTGCCAGGTGCCCATCATCTGTCCGAACGATCGTATAGTAATCCTGTCCGCAAGCTCGGCAGAACGAGAGCGGGAACGCGTTCCGATTGCGTTCATACTTATTAGCGCAGTGACGACACTGGATGTCGCCGGCGTCACTTAGGTGGGGGTCGTCGTCTTCAAGCGTTTCCGGTGTGAGGCAGGCCACTAATCCCGATCCTTGGCTAAAGAAGGAGTGGAGCTTTGGGACGAAAATCGGCTGTTGTTCTCCCTGGACATCAGTCGTCCCAACTGTGCCTGCGAGCAGCGCTGCCTCCAGTTCTCGTCGTGCTTCTTGTGGCGTTGCACTCGGTCGGTATTCCTCACGATACTGAGCGACGAGCGAATCGTCTTCATCCTCTGTTGAATCAGCAGGCGCGACCTGTTGACTCTGCTCACTCAATTCTTCGTCAAGAAACGCGACCGTTGGATGAGCAAGCAGTACATCACCCAGCGACGCAGCTGTCTTTGTTTCTTCTTTACTCAGCGAACGCTCGGTGAGTTTTTCCGCGAGTTTGGTCGCTTCGTCTGCCGAACCGTCAAATCGTTGGATGTCTGCCTCGGTAACTTCGACTGAATCCGGTAACTGTGTCCCACCGGTGAATTCTAACGCATAGTGGGTTTCACCGATGACGTGATCCGCGTCGACAGACATACCGAAGATCCGCTCCGAGAAGTCTGCAATTTCTTGTTCGGCGTCGATCCCTTCCTCACTCTGGACCGTCGCAGAGGTGCCGATACAGGTGAGATCATCCCCCGCGTCGGTGTGCTCACGAAGGCGCCGGATGAGTGCAGCGACGTCAGCTCCTTGTTGGCCAGTATAGGTATGGATCTCGTCTAAAACCAGATATTCTAACACACCTTCGTGCTGCGATGGGAACAATTCCTTATCCTGGTGCCGTGTCAGAATGTAATCCAGCATAACGTAGTTCGTCATAAGGATGTCCGGCGGATCGTCGCGAAGCTCTTCTCGAGAGACAACCTCACAATCGTAGGGCTCTTTCCGACCAAACTGCTGAAGGAACTCGGCTTCACTATCCGGATTTGTGGGTGTGTCGCCAGTATAGAGGCCGAGACGGAGGCCAGAATCGTCGAGGCGTTCAGCGAATTCCTCATACTGTGAGTTCGCCAGGGCGTTCATCGGGTAGATGATGACTGCCTTTATTCCATCCTCACCCTGCTCTTTGGCTTCTAGACAGTGGCTGACGATGGGTATCCCGAAAGCGAAGCTCTTCCCCGACCCCGTGCCAGTAGAGACGATCGTGTTATTCCTACTTTCGATGGACTGAATCGCCTCAGTCTGGTGTTTGTATGGCTCGATGGGGTCACCGCCAACGTCGGTGAATACATCCAAAATACCTTCGTGGAGTTTGCCGTCTACAACGAACTCTTCGAGGGTGTCGCCGTACTGGAACCGCTGATTCAGTTGGACGAACGGCTCCTTCCACAGTACCTTACCCGTCTCGATTCGGTTCTCGATCCAAGCGTTGATGATCTCATCGTCGACGTTCTGGAAGGTCTCGACGTAGGAGCGGTAGGAGGATTGAACGCTGTCGAGGGCGTCAAAGGGATTGAGACGTGATGCCATTATCTCAGGATGAAACCGATAAGGGAAAATTCTATGGTAGTAAAGATGAGTTCAGAACTGGATCTCCAACTTGCCGAAAGCGTTGAGACACTCCTTTTTTCGCTTGTATTCTCCATATTCCTCTTGCTCGATCTCCTCCAGAATCTCGAATGAATCAAGGATATATTCGAATTCTTCACGAGAAAGATCGTAGGCTTTAGCAACAGCTGCATCGATTTCTGCCCGGAGTGTACTCCGACGTTCTTCATTCCATTCGAACGGCCCGTTTCCAACAGTAGATGAAATTTCCTCACCTAAGGAGTCCAGTGAATGAGAGGTCCAGATCAATTCCCCGCCCCGTGTCAGAAGGAATTCTCGAAGAGATGTTTTTTCTCCTTCTAATTCAATATCTGTCTGTTCTAGAGTTTTTGGTGTGGGCATCGGGAGTTGTTTGAGAATGTAATAATTGAAGTTAGCACCACCAAGAGACTGCTGAAGAGCAAAATCAAAAACAAATGAGGTGAATACAGTTGTGAACAAGACAGGTTTCTCAGCTAAATCACCCCCATCAAATGTCAATATTGGTGCACTATTACCACAAGGATAACGTGGGAGAATAGTTCCAATTGCTGTCCGGCTATTGCTAGCCGCTCCACCAATATTGCGGAATGCAAATAACCAATCTTTATTCCAGTCAATCTCAGATAGTATATTCTGGAAATCAGAATCACTCATCCAGTAACGGGGTAGAGATTCAAAATTAGTATCTGACTTTCGATCAGCTGAAGGCTTGTTTGTCCCAGCCCTCCTACCGAATTTCTTTTCTTCTGGAATCCCCTCAAATGTTGAAAACCTGTGGTCATATTGATTAAACAGCTTGGCTTCTAAAAGTGGATAATATCGATCGCCACCGCTCACAAATCTGTTCAATCTGTCAAGTTCAAACCCTTCTGATTTGAGGTTTTCTAGAGTATTATCAGAGAATAAATTAGAGTCGTTCGTCATATCCACCATTCGGTGATAAGAGATTCCCCACGTGTTCTCATCCTGAACATCATTAACCAATATCGGATGTTCAGAATAGAGAGATACCGTAACATCTCTGTCTTTTTTTGTTTGGAGTACAGGACAGTTATTTGTATTAGGATTGATTGTCCGGATATCTGAGGCAGTTAATCGATATTTGCTCTTCTCTTCGTGCAATTCATCAAGAGTCCAATTGAAGAATGAGAATTCGAACTCAGGAACCGTATTCTCGATTCCAGTCATAGTAAGTAAACAGAATCTTTCACGAGTGGCTACATCAGGGAATAAATTCCGCTTATTGACAAAGTCATATAATGACACAAGTCTATTCTCGTTCACCAATTTGGAAAACAGGTCCTGTGTATAATAGTCGGTAGCAACGCCTGTTTTCACCACAATACCAGATCGTCCTGTATCACCTAATATTTCAATCCCACAGAGCTCTGTAAATACGGGATATGTGTTCGTATCACCAGTACCAGACAGCGGGAACCGACCCGACTCTCTAATGAACTTAGAAGCATTCTCTGAATTTTCTTTTTCCTGTTTCCAAGCCTGATAGAGATCTGGATCTTCCTCTTGAAGTTGATTGATTAATTTCGTGCGATGACTCTTTGATGTTGATGTGGCAATATCCTCACGTTTGCCAGCAAACCACTCCTTTTGCTCAGCTTTGATTTTTTCCCATGGCGGATTGCCAAGGATACAATCAAAACCGCCATCGCTGTTATGAAATATCTCAGGGAATTCCAGTTCCCAATGGAAGAACTTCTGCTGATCCGCAATTTGAGTCGCCCGCTCTTTGAGATCTTGGAGCGTCTCGCTATCCGGATGGGGGTTTCTGCGTAGTTTTTCTATAGTTGAAGGAGATGGGTACTCACTCGCAGAGTCATCCATCGGCCAGTAAAACGCTGCTGTCCAGATATCATACGCTAGTTTCTCTTTCTGGAATGCCTCAGACTGCCGGAGTTCATCGTACAACTGCTTCTTTTTTTCTACGTCTGTCGTGTCATCTTCTTCAATCGCATCAAGCCGTTCAGCCAAGTCTACGTATTGTTCCTTACTCGCACCCCACTCCTGAAGCGAGCATTCGGAGGAATCCTTTGACCGCTCTTTGTTTTCTTTCCGGACCCGTTTCCGTATCTCATTACCAACGTGCCAGTCACGCCCGCCAGATGTTTCGTATGCATCCACGGGAAACTCGCCTTCGAGGAGCTCGGAATTAGTTCCAATCAGAGAGTTCCCACATTTGATGTGGTGGTCAAGAAAATTCAGAGGCTTGTCCTCTACGGCCGAATTAATCCAGAGACTGACTTTCGCCAGTTCAACAGCCATCGGATTGAGGTCGACCGCATAGATACAATGCTGAAGGACATCTCTACGTGCCTCACGAACCTCATCTTCAGGCGGATATTCGCTGTCAGATCGAATGCGTGCAAGTCGCTGTGCCAAGAAATTGTTTGCAGCGATCAGAAACGCACCACTTCCACTCGCGGGGTCACAGACCGTAATATCGAAAAGAGCGTTTTCTTGTTCGGTAGCGGTGTTAGCGTCTTCAAGACGGTCTTCGACAACAGGCTTGAGCGAGCTCTGAACGAGTTCTCGAACCAGCCCAGGATCGGTATAGTAGCTCCCAGTCTCTCTTCGCTCGGTTCCTCGGTCGTATAGATAGAATTCCCCACGGGAAACAGTCCGATCTTCCAGTTCGGTGATTTCAGTCGCAAGCCTCGGTGTGAATTCGAGAAGACTCTCATAGACGGACCCGATCTCTTCGACCCCGAGGTCAGCGTACGAGATCCGCTGCCGAGTTCCCTCTTGTTCGATGAGAGTTAAATCCTCGATTGCATCTAGTAGAGCGTCGTTTGGACACTCGCTTTCTGATATCCATTCGAGCCGTTCCGAATCAAAGAGCATCCCATCGTAGCAGGGGACATCAAGCTCGTCATTCCCCTCCTCAACTAGACGGAAAGTGATCTGCAATCCGTGCCAAAGGTCGGTGTTGTCGTCCTTGGTGCTACGGCGCGTTTCGGCCTTCTCACGCAGATTCGTAACTGCATATTCTTCAGTATATATGCTTTCACGAGAGGCCATCATTCCTCGCTGTTCTGCATAGAGGAGGAACAGGAGGCGGTACACAATTAGCAGGACTTCTTGGTAGTATTCTTTGGCCTCTTCTTCTCCACCCTCTCTCAGAGCTTCTCGAATCTCAGAAGTTAGCAATCCAGTGCCGAGCGTTTCGATGGCACTGATAACATTGGACTGGAGATCCTGGCCGATTTTTACACCCGTCGATAGCGCAACCTGATATAGCTGCTCAATCGGTGGGTCGTCCTCGTCTTCGTCCTCAGGAGGGGTAAATCGTGAAGCGTGACAAAGCCGGTATAGTGCGCGAAAGTCGTCGTAGTTTCGTTCAGTAAAGATGTTCTCGAGGTCGTATTCAACATACCCACGAGTATACGTATGGTAATAATCTCGAACCAGTCGCAATTTCAGTCCATCGGTGACAATACTCCACTGGATATCGTCATTTGAATTGAGATACCGCTGCAGTTCATCATGAGGACTCTGCTTTCGTCCTTCCGCACCGCGGTGATTCCCATCATCAAGTGGATTGTCTTCGTCCGGGCGAACGGTATGCAGAACAGGCGGCGTCGCATTCGGCCCTTCAGCATCAGCAGTAACTGATTCGCGAGGTTCCCATCCAAGATGTGAGAGATTAGCCTCAATTTTACCAGCTACCAAATTCGAGTGTTGGTATGCTGGCTCGAAGCCAAGTGCCTCGAAGAGCTTGAGCATCCATTGAGTACGTGCCTCTGAGACATCCATCGCATAGAGTTCGTACCCTCGGGTGACCTCGTCCCAGCGCTCCTGGAGGTCTTCCCAGATTTCCCCAATACGGCCTTCGAGTTCAGCTTCAGTAGTCGGGGTAGACTCACCAGGATGTGCGAAGGTCTGCGGTTGTACAGCATCCTCACTACACGATTCATCGCGTAGCTTGTAGATGAGTTGCTCCGTGAGAAGGCCGCCGCTGGGTTCGATGAACGATGTCTCGCGATGTCCTCGGGTCGCCGAACTCGAAGTAGAGGTTTGTGAACTCATTGTGTAGGGTAGTAGAGACCGATGGTCAACAGGTCAGTACTCGCAACCGAGAGGTTATCAATACCAGTCATGGAAGCTCCGTATCCGGCATCTTCTAATTTTTCGCGCATCTGACCGCGTTCTTCTTCTATTTCCTGCCGACGTTCGTCAGCACGACGCGTGACCGCCATTTCGCGCTGGTCATGCTCGATCGCATTTCTGAGATCACGCTGCCACTCTTGTTTGGTCCGGGTTGCAGCAGTCGAATCCGTGTGAATCAGTTTTTCAAGCTGTTGCTCCGAAAGCGGATCCTCTCCGTACAACGGTAGTGCGAGCTGGAGCAGTTCTTCCATCACCGTCGGGTCTTCGCCCGTGTGGGCGAAATATCGAACCTTTACCGTGTAGAGGGCAACCGGTTCGTCGACGACGTCTGTTCCACGCATTGCTGTCCGACCATATCGATCATCACTGGTCAACGCGACCTCTTTGACAGCATCGATAAGCTGCTGGACCAGCGGATGGGCAATATCCAGCATTTCCAAGTCGCCTTCTTCGGCCGTCCGCTCCGGATCAAAGGATACGCGCTCGTATTCGTCTTCAATGTCAGGGCCCCGGAGTTCATCACTGGTAACCTTGATCGCGTAGGTAGCGTCCGACTTCATTTCGATCGAACAGCCGAATAGATTGAGTCCGCTCTTCACAAACTCCTCGACTGCATCTGGCCCACCCAGCATCTCCTGCGTTTCTTCCTGCCGACGACGGACTTCGGAGAGATCGACTTCACTATGATTATAGAACGATTCATCCTTGATTCGCTCGAGAACCTCATCATCGAAGGCCCCCTCTTGGCTCTCTTCTGTACTCTCCGAGGTGAAGTCCCCTAACCGCTGTTGTGGCATAATCGTATCCAACTCATCGGGATCGAGCAATTGCAAAATGCCGTCATCATCCCCCAGATACGGTGGTGAGAAGCCGTATTCCGAGCGGATTTCCTCGGCCTTTGTGATGAGCTTTGTGAGGACGGTACGATCCATCGGATCGTCCACCACCATCGTTCGAATATAGACGATATCCTCATGCTGGCCGTAGCGGTCGACACGCCCGTTCCGCTGTTCAAGCCGATTAGGATTCCACGGGAGTTCGTAGTGGATAACTTGATTAGCCGCGTACTGGAGGTTCATCCCTTCACTGATAACGTCCGTCGCAACCAGAACGCCACGATCTGCGTCAGCAAACTGCTGGAAACGCTCGTGGCGCTCCGCTTCATTGAGCTCCCCATACAGAGTATAGAGCTCAACATCAGGATAGTCCGATTCGAGCATCTCCCCAATTCGGGTTTCTAGATACTCCAACGTATCAACGTACTTTGTGAAGATGATCGTCCCACCACTCGTAAATCTCGCAGGCAGGGTCTGTGTCAACAACTGTTGGAGTTTACTGTCGCGACTCTTGGTCACTTTTTCGGCAGCTGCTAGGGTCTTCTCTAACGTTTCGAGTTCCATCTCGATAGCCGCACGGTCGCCAGAAACAGCTCGTTCAACTCGATCGCCCAGTTCCGATTCGGAGTAGTCTTCACCAGGATCATTATCAAGTGCGTTCGCCTGAGCTAATCCTTCTGAAATGCCAGCATTCTCAGTGATATCATCGTCGTCCGTGCCTAGCTCTTCCAAGCGCGTCTCAATCTTATCTTGTCGATTCTTGAGAGAACGCCGCAGTGCCTCTGGGCTGGACAGGGCACGCTTGAGGAAGTGAACGACGGTCCACTGGGCGAGTGTCCGATTATCGGATTTCTTTGCAGCTTCGACGAGTGTATCCCCGTATTCCCGAACTGCGTCATACGCTTTTTTCTCGTAATCAGTCGGTGTCACCTCGACAGTATCCTGATCTCGCTCCGGGAAGGGATTCTGTGCTTCATCACCAAACCACTGTTCGACATCTTCACGACGTCGCTGGACGACGTGACGCTTCGCGATATCGCGATCTATCGACGGATTATGTTCATCCCCAGAGACGATTTCAGAATTCACCATCCGCAGAAGGCTCGCATAACTATCGGTGTAGCCGTTATGCGGCGTCGCTGTAAGTAGTAGTGTATGTGTCGTTGCGTCGGTGATGTCCTGGGCAAATTCCCAGCGTTGTTTCGATGGCGTTTGACTAGCTGACGAAGTGTGAGGACGGGCTGCCTGATGGGCTTCGTCGATAATCACTAGATCCCAATCTTGACTTAGGATTTGACCGCGAATGTGGGCCTGCTTCGCGTAATCAATAGAGACGATATGTTTCGAATAGTACTCCCAGACACTGGTTCCTGGTGGAACGTCCTTTTCCATCGACTTCCGGTTACGGCGGCTTGTTATTTCGGCATCAATGTGGAAGAAGTACTTGAACGCCTCTCGCCATTGGTCTCGGAGATTGGCCGGCGTAACTACCAAAATTTGCTCTGCGCGATTACGAGCGAGGAGCTCACTCGTAATTAACCCTGCCTCAATCGTTTTCCCGAGACCGACGTCGTCAGCCAATAAAAGCCGTACTGCAGGCATATCAAGTCCCATCACGACGGGTGTCAACTGGTACTCAGTCGGGATCACCCGTGAACGTTGAAGGCTCATTAGTGGGGCTGTGCCATGCAGCATGGAAAGCCGATTTGACTGAGTCAGAAGGTCCTGAAATTGGGGATTCCCCATCTTCGAAGTATCGGGCGCAGGGAGGCTCCCTTCGGTGATATTCTCTACCGGCGCGTAGAACCGATGTGTTGCTGTCGGTCCATCAAGAGCGGTTGCCGTGATTTCGTCGCCATCAACCGCATCAACCCGCCAAAGTCGGTTGCGATTGCGAATAACTGTTCCCGGTAGAAGTTGGGTTGTGTCAATACTCATAGGAGGATTCTGAAAGTGGATCGTCGGACATCTGGCACGCGATAATAATAACCCCCGATGGAGGACACTTAATAATTGTTCTAAAGAGGATCCTCATCGAGCTACGTTTGGTGGCGTCTAATGCCCCTTCAGCGCTGAACCACTACATTCGACCTAGATATGCTCTCATGCTCTATAACGGGTATCTAGCAATTCACGACTGAAGCCCAACCAGAGGAAGTTTCATTGGGGAGTGTTAGCTCTCGGATAGTATGGCACTACTCAACCTCAAAGAATCCCTTCAAGAAGTAACAGAGGAGGCACGTATCTCCGAACTCACCGATGGAGTGTTATTGATTGATGGGGAATACACTCTCCTCATCGTCCATTCTTGGTCATCGACAGGTCCAGCCGATCAAAGAGGATATGACTCCCAGTTACACGAAATTAGGAACGAATTCAGTGCTGTCGATTATGTTCTTGTTTCAATTGAGGGCACCGTACTCGCCATCCAAGGTACACGGTCAAACTTCGATATCTCATATCTCCCTGAGTACGTGGGAGGGATTCAACTCCCAGAATTTGCACCTATTGTCCGGAGCATCTACCACGATACGCTTCGTACTGAACCTCTCCCCGAGACATATCTTTCAGAAATCGAGAGAAATGATGCAATTGAGCTTCTCAAAAGCGCTTACTCCGCTAATCTAACAACCTACTATACTCCCAAAAATGTTGCACAGATCGCTGCAAATTGGGTCAGTGCCGGGGAACGAGCCTCCTTGATCGACATTACAACAGGCAGTGGTGAACTCCTTATTGCCGGTGTAGATGAAATTGAAGAAGCTTCCCAGGTATGGGGAGTAGACAATAATGGACTTGCATGTGGCATTACTCAGTCGCGTTCTGGTGAAATGGGAGTTCCTGCGAGCCACATCCTTTGTTCAGATTTCTTCGAAATAGTTGAAAGTGCATATACCGATCCACAACAAACCTTTGACCAGCGTACCCCAGAGACCGACATCTCACAGTTTCCAGAAGAGGGGTTTGATTGTGTACTTGGCCACCCCCCAATCGGGAGGATGGACGGCCAGTCATCCGCTGATCAATCGAATCAGCGTATTTCCGAGATCAGACGACTCGAGCATCAGTTTGTACGCGGTGGATGCAGAACCTTGAGTGAATCCGGTAGAGGATGTTTTATTCTGCCTTCACATGGACTTCGCAATCTTCGGAAAAACGTTCTTCCAGAAGGCGTTCAGCTACAACGGTTGGTTAAGCTTCCAGAATCGGCATTCTCTGTCATCGGAGTTGAGCCAATGATGATCTGTGTTGAACGCACAGAGGAGGACGATGACCTTGGAATAGTGAATCTCAGTAGATTCGGAGGGGTGAATGAGATGTGTGGAGCAGTTCATGCCCCCTCGTCCGCTGAACGTCACGATTTCGCTGAGGGCACGACTGTTGACCGGCAACTACCAAGTACTACCATTCAGACCCTCCTCTCAGCACCAGGTGCTGCTCCGCTTTTCACCCAGCAGTACCCGACACTCGAAGACGTCACTCAGAATATCGCCACCGGTATGGTTACTGGTCAAAATCGAATTTTCTATTTTGAGGAGTCAGAGCAAACCGAATCAAATATTTCGGAGAGATTCTTCACACCAGTAATAAAAGATCTGCCGGCTGATAAGAGCGAAATAACGGACAGGGATATCGGTTGGTACCTATTCGACCTGCGTGAATTTGTCGATGAAAATGGGCTTGATGAAGAGAATTTTGGGGAGGTGAGCGAGGCTCTTTCCTCGATAGATACCGCAGCCGCATCATATGTATCGGAAACCCTTGCTCCGGCTGTGGAAAACCAGTCAAGAAGGAGAGGAGTTTTACCACGGTCAATCCCGATGGTGAATCCAGATCTCGTAACAGGAGCAATAACCAGTCCGGTCAAGTGGCATTCCGTTAATGTAGATGCTGATGAAGTTCTTTATAATAATTCAGTAGTTGGCATCAAATGTGAAGCCCAATATTCCCCGAATGCTCTTCAAATTCTTCTTAATACACCGCTCTACCAACGTCTTAGCGATAATCAATTCCCGAACTTGGATGCAGAATATGTCAGAGTACAGATTCGACCGTTAGAAAGATTGCCAATTATTCTACCGCGATTATCTGATGAGACATTTGATCGGTTATCGTCTCTTAGTCCGTACGACACACATGAGTCACGCACAACAGCCCGAGCAGCAATTTTACAGGGGCTCGAGGAATCAGATCGAAGCACAGTGTCAGCAACGTATGAGGCTGTTTCACCCCTCTCGAAGCTAGAGGGATATTCAGATGAAGTTGAACGACTTCGCTCTGTACTTGCTGGAGACGGCACTATCTTCGAACTAGTTGACGAAAATATGATTCGGCAACTTGAGAAGACATTTCGTACAGCTGATCTCTTTGAGACTCGCGAACAACTCATTGAGGAACTTCTCCTTGTCTATTCTGAAGACCGCTATTGGTCATTTATGGGTGGAACCGCCTCTCAATTTGAGGGGATCCTCCAAGACTACGTCGAGAATACAGGTGGTGATGTTGCGTACCGTGAGAATGAAGAAGGAAATTCCGTGCTCAAATTTAGATACCGAGGAGACTGGAAGCCCTTGAGATTGAAGCTCCTCATTGACGAATTCTTCAGTGGAGACCTATGGGAGGTGATGCAGGATGTTCGGAAGAAACGTAACGAGATTGCTCACGGGCGGCTTCTCAATGATCCAGAAACAAACGCAGAGACACTCTTACTCGCGTTCTTCGTATTCACGTACGCTATGCTCCACGAATATAATAACTATCTGGGCGCTGAGAAAGTATCTCGTTGAGAACGTTTCAGTGAACCCACGAATTATGTAGATGGGGGACGCCGGAGTAGAATATGTCATCGGGTATCGTTCTCGCATCTGCTACGAGTCCTACTGAACAGGCGGTATTTGACGAACTCGTCCATCGAGGTGTCGAGCAGGAAGAAATTTCATCGCCAGTGCTGCCAATGGACGATTCCATGGTTCACGCATGGCCAGTTCCGGAAGCAGATCACGTCGATCCGGCATCCATTAATAAAGGCGATTTTGTGTTGTTCTATCGCGGGAGTAACCGGTACACATGGGCCGCTCAAATACATCGAATAGACCCATCACGGGAACTCACCGAGCAGCTGATGTCCCAGGTCGCTGAGCGGACATCAACTGACACCGAGTCCAGCCAAGAATTCAGCGAAACCATACTCTGGCTCAATATTCCGGTTCCAATCGAATTGGAAAGCTATCGTCTTCACGATCTACTCAATCTGGATCAAGAAGCCCTAACACGGACCATTATCCCACAACCAGAAGCAGTTCAGAAAGTTCACGACGAATATGGGTCTGTTGAGGAGATGCTGCAGACCACACGGGAGGACCCTTCAGTCTTCATCGAACTCACATCGATTGAGGATAAACCGTACAAACAACCTGGAGAAAAATTCGCACTGGGTACTGCAGTCTTCTCACGAAGCGAATCTAAAAGCGGCGACAAGATCTATGAAACTCTCCGTGAGCCCGAGGTTGGTGATCTCGTCCTACATATTTTAAAAGATACTCGTGAGCTGCAGGGAGTGTCAACCGTCACATCAACACTCCAGACGGATTTTGAAGGGCCGCCAGACGATTCTTGGGAGCCGGAGGCCCGTGGTCAGGGGTACTTCCTACCGCTTGGACAGTTTCGGGAATTCGATGACCCGATTGATATCGATGAAGACCTCCTCCAAAATGAAGACTATCGCGAGCGTCTTCAGACGGTTTACGATGATCACGACGGACTTGTGTACGACAAAAATTTCGAGCTCGCTCAGGGGGCCTATTTTACAGAATGTCCTCTCGATTTGCTCTACATCTGTCTCGCGGAGCTGCCTGAGCTACTGGACGACGCCAAACGACATTATTGGAGCATTGACCAGCCACCTGCTGTCGATCAATATGACTCGGTAACCGAGGCAGTCGTAGATGTCCGGACTCGACTACCCTTTGCAGATCGCGACCGTTCTTGGTTTCTCAATATATTTGCCGAGTCAATCATCGAAGCGTTCACCACTTCACTCTCGAGTGTCCAACCCAACGCGGAACTGACTGAAACAGAAGCTACACACTGCAAACTTATCGAGCGCGTCTATACTGATCGAGAAGAAAAGTTTTCGAGGGTGGCAGAGCGACTCACGATCGGGCGAACTAATCACATCGGGCCAGCGGAAACGCTATTCTTCGTTCTATTTCGTGAACTCCAGAGCCGTAGCGGTGTTTCGCCAAACATGAGCCGAGTAAAGATCCGCACTATCCTAAACGAGAACTACGAAATAGAGGCTCCGACACAGACGCTCTCATTCGATGATGAGATGGGTCCATTAGAAGCCAAAGATCGCCCAGAACGAGGTGAAGAGATTGCTCGGCAGCTCACGGATATCGGCCAAATGGTTTTCTATGGGCCCCCAGGTACGGGAAAGACATATAAAGCAAAGCAGTTCGCCCATTGGTGGATTAACGATCAGGACGACGTCGATCCTCATAACGGCCAGCTAGAGACAGTGACGTTCCACCCGTCGTTTACGTACGAGGACTTTATAGAGGGATTAAGTGTTGACACGAACGCAGATGGGACAGTGGTGTACGATGAGGAACCCGGAGTCTTCCTAGAATTTGCTGAGCGAGCGCGTCAAGAGTATTATGCCACCGATGATGACGATACACCGCCTCGATACGTTTTGATTATTGACGAGATCAACAGAGGAAATCTCGCCCAGATATTCGGAGAAATGATCACTGCTCTAGAGGCGGATAAACGGTTGGATGGGTCGAACCAGACTACGGTTTCACTTGCCCATTCTGGAGATCGGTTCTTGATTCCACCGAACCTCTTTCTAATCGGAACGATGAACACCGCTGATCGTTCGATTGCACTCGTTGATGCGGCGATTCGGCGACGATTCCGCTTCCTCGGGTTTCCACCCAATCTCCGATTACTCCGGGAAGAGTATGGCCTTGGATCGTGGGCAGATGTGTTAACTAATGCAAGTACACCAGGGGCAGAAGATCACCTCCTCTGTAAATCTCTAATCGCAATCCACGAGCTCAACGCCCGAATCCGATCCGAACCAGATCTTGGACGAGGAAAACAAATCGGTCATTCGTTCCTGTTCGAAATCGCTTCAGACGAGGAAATTGTCGATACGTGGCGATTCGAAATTCTCCCCCTGCTCGAAGAGTACCTCTTCGGCCAGTATGACCGGATACGAGAGAGTCTATTTACTGGTGATGGAGAGGAGTTATTCGATTGGGATCGGCAAGAGATCAGATCATTCAATGCCGAGACGTTATCGACGGCATTAGAGACATTCGTCGAATCCTTCGATCTCGCCTCTGTCAATGACTCCGACTAATGGCTAGTTCCGTTCCGATCACTGAAGACGATGTGTTTGAGGCGGATATCGAGCTTGGCGAGTACGAAGCTTCAGATCCGTTTGAGTTGAGTGAGGCCGCTGACCGGATGCTCAAACAAGAGGTAAACGGTGGAGATGACCGCCAAGGAGAGCGTATCAGGCTACGTTATAATCGTGAAGGGGACGCCATTCTAACTGCGACTCAATATGTTGGTGTCGTATCATTGCGCGACGGCCCAACGATTCAGATACGTCCCAAAGCTGCAGGGACAAATCTACTTTATTTGCTTCGATACGCCCACAATACGACGGCAACAACATTTGAGTCACAAACACCATTCCGGCAAGGTCAAACATTCCTTGATGCGCTCGGTGCGTTGTATGAAGCTGAGCTGCGGCGTGTTCTGAGTCGAGGCCTGCAAACAGATTATCGCCGTATGAGTGGATCTGAACAACGACTGCGTGGTCGGATAAATATCCAGCGACAAATCCAACGTCAACCCCCTACTCCAACAGCGTTCGAATGTACGTACGATGAGCTCACTCACGATACAATTGTTAATCGTTCTATCCTCTACGCAACATCTATTTTATTAGGTATTGTATCAGATTCTACAATATCCCGCTCGCTCCGGCAGCATCAGCAATTGCTCCGTCGCCGAATAACGTTGACACCCGTCACGTTGGAAGAGGTGAAATCAATTCAGCTCAATCGCTTGTCCGAGCACTACGAGGACGTCCTTCGGCTGGCTCGACTAGTTATTGAGAACTCATTCATCGGTGAACTCGAGGCAGGCTCCAGTGCGTCGTTCGCAATGCTCGTAAACATGAACACGGTTTTCGAGAATGCCGTTGAACGTGCTATTCGTACGACTTTGTCTGAATATGAAGGATGGCGAGTGGAACCCCAAGAAAAAACACAATCACTTCTCACCGCTGGGAAGCACAAGATGACACTCAAGCCAGACGTAACTGTGTATGATGAGGCTGAAACCGTTCGTCTCACTGGCGACGCGAAGTGGAAAACTAGCACGCCATCGAATGCGGATTTCTACCAAATGACGTCATATATGCTCGCTCGTGATTCACCCGGGATGCTGTTTTATCCAGATTGTCAGGGAGATAATGAAACTCAAGCTCAGGTTGCAGATCAATACACGCTTACGGTGGCTGAATTACCCACAGCTGTGGACGTCGGGTCGTATGAAGAATTCATTCAAAATCTAGAACAAAACGTTCAGAGCCTGCTTCAATCAATATTAGCATCCACCTGAGAGAGGGCGTTTGACTATACTGACCGCCGAGAGTAATTGTGGGAATCGAACTCCGCTGTCTTGCGGTTTTACCCACAATGAGTCCAGACTTCCAGTATAATCGATACAATTAGTTTGTTGGGAGCGGCATTTGTCGGTATATGGATATCGACGACTGGCCGCGTCCGTCCGAAGACGAACTTCCGGACATGTATGAAGATATCGATGAGATGGTTCAGACTGCGGAAATCACTCTGCGGGACCATTTTGAGATTGCGGATGGGAAAGACGAACGCATCCAGTTCGGTAAGGCGTCTAGTGAAGATTTCTTAGCAGCAATAGATGCCGATCACGGATCCATGATTGCTCTTTTTCAAAAAGTTGCAGGGCTCCCCGATCGTGAATTCGAAAGACAATATGGAGTTCGTGGAATCGGAAGTCGATTTAGAGACCGAAAAACGTCACTGAAAGATGTCGAAGATGCCAAAAAGTTCGCAGACGCACTCGCAGAACTCATGCCTGAATCCCTTAGCCTCGAAGCCACTCTATATTCATTCTATAAGGCCTGGGAAGGAGATCAGCGCAGATTCTACCGGATGCGATACGAATCAGAATTCCTTGAATTTCTCAACGAGGAAGGATACAATGCGACAAAAGGCAATAGTCTACCTGGTGAACCGGATATCGTAATTCCAGAATCGGAACCGAAGGAAATCATCGGAGAAATCCGAGTTATTCAGCAGAAAGACAAACAAAAACGGTTCAAGGAGTTTAGGACCGAAGCACACGAAGCACATCAAAACTTCGACAATATACATTTCGTTGTAGTTGCGAATCTCGGGCGTCAGTATCTAGAAGATCATGGGAGAGAAACCGTGAGAGGCGAGATCACTAAACAGGAGACATCGGAAATTGATGCGGTGTTCTTCCACGACGAGAGAGAGGACTTCATCAAGCAATTAGAGTCATGGGGTGTAACAAAGGATCAGCAGCAGTCACTGAGTGACCTCGAGTAATAAATACTTTTAACTTCGATCGGCCGGTTCGTTGCGATAATGAAAGGGCACGTTCCGACACCGGAGGAGCTTGCAGATCACATAGTTACGAAACTCTTCCGTAACAACCCCCCAACAAAAGGCGACTGTATTCTTTATCCCGGATGTGGGACTGGACCGTTTATTGGCGCCGTTCATCGATACTGTGACGTCAACAATCTTCCTGTACCGAAAGGTGTCGGGATTGAACTTAATCCAGAGCATCTTGATAAGGCTCGTGAGAACTACTCCGATAGGAACGTAGAGTTCCAGCAACGAGATTTTCTTGATGAGGATATTCTCACCTCTCTCTCTGAGTTCGAGTATATCGTTGGGAACCCGCCCTACATCCCTATTGAAGGACTTGATGAAGAAGAAAAAACAGACTATAAGACCAGATTCGAGACAGCAGAAGGACGATTCGATTTGTTCGTCTTATTCTTTGAACAGGCACTGAACCTTCTCTCTCCGAACGGCCGGCTAGTATTCATTACGCCTGAGAAGTTCGAGTATACCCAGACAACTGCGGCACTCCGTCGTGTCCTCGCGTCCAACTATGTTAAAGAAATCGAGCATGTAGATGAGAACGCTTTCGAGGGCCGAGTCACTTTCCCGACGATCACTGTTGTTGAGAACAGTGACGGTGGGGAAACACGGATACTAACGCGAGACGGTGCTGAACGTCAAGTCTCACTACCTACAGATGGATCAAGTTGGGCATCGACTATTCGCGGAGGAGTACCCGAACTAGAGTCGGGTGTAGCCCTCGGAGACGTATGTAAACGAATCAGCTGCGGTGTCGCAACCGGAGCTGACAACATCTTCGTGATGGAAGAAAACGAGGTCCCACCGCAGTTAGAGGAATGGACCTTCCCCACAACGTCGGGCAAACAACTACGTATCAATGATGGTCCCGATAGCGGAGAAGTGTTCATTTCACCATATCGAAAGGATGGCCGTCTCATCCCAGAAGACGAACTCGGAGAATTCGGTGAGTGGGCAGAACTACACCGGGGACGACTCGAAGACCGTTCGTGTTACAAGAAAGGAAATCGAGTTTGGTATGCGTGGCACGAGAATCCCCCGATGCAGGACATCCTCCAGCCGAAACTCCTCTGCAAAGACATTACTGAAGAACCACATTTTTGGAAAGACAATACGGGTGCTGTGGTTCCTCGGCATAGTGTCTACTATCTAATACCGGAAAACAATGTAGACATGAGCGAGTTACTGGAATACTTAAACGGTCCGATGGCACAGGCATGGTTAGAGGCGAACTGCCAGCGTGCAGCAAATGGATTCCTCCGCATGCAATCAACCGTACTGAAGAAACTCCCAGTGCCGGAGGAATTCGGTGAGACGAAACAATCGACGCTCCCTGGAATAGAGTAAACTTAAATGAGTATCATCGGGTTCTTCAGATGTCAAATGATTGCCGTAGACGTAGTAGAACGGGATGTCTGACTCGATTGTACGATTGAATTCTTGACCGAACCGTTTCCGAACATCCTTGATGTTGTGATGATCGAAGATGTCCCCTGGGTGAACGGCCGGATCATATCCCCTTCACCCTCTGTGCCTAACTGGACTTCTCGACCGAGGTCTGTGTCGATAGCCGACATGGGGGGTCCCCCCATAACGAGTAATTGCGTCGATTCCGGCTGGTTGACTTCTCGTACTTGGGACGCACTCGTACTATACAGTTCGGCCCGAGTTCCGCTTGCCGCGAGCACCGTCGACCTCGTAGTCTTGCCCTTCGACCACTTCTGATCGACGTTGTGCGTTGTCCAAATGATGACGTGTAGTTCGTCCCCGTTTTCGTCGGTAGCAGTTAGTTCGGCATCACGCGGATGTTCGGGCCGTGTATTGACCTCTGTGACCGTGATAACGATCGAATCAGGGGGAGATATCAAATGTGCGTCGCATCGCCACGCACAATCATCGGTAGGAGGTACCCCAAATGGCTATGCATAGGTTATGAGTTCGGTGATCGGAGAAAGCTGTTTAGTCCCACGCAGAGACTACGTCATATGATCTTCAGCGTAGATGAGGATAATGCGGCACTTGAAGCTCTGGAAGAGCAGGATCTCTCCGAGTTAGGAGTGTTGGAGCGCCAGGACCTCCAAGAGTGGACGATCGAACAGCCGCGTATCCTCGGTGAGGACTTGCAGATCATCACGTCGGAGTACGCTAACTTCCAGGACACGCGAGACCGCCTAGACCTCCTCGCTCTCGATCCGACGGGAAAGTTGGTCGTTATCGAACTCAAGCGCGACCAGGCTGATCGGACGACAGACCTCCAAGCCATCAAGTACGCCAGTTACTGCGCGACGCTGACCGCCGAAGACATACAGAGGGATTATCGTGAGTTTTGGAACGAACGTGACGACACGGAGTTGACGCCGGAAGACGTCGGTCAGACCTTTGCGGACTTTCTGGAAGGGATCGAAGAGGAGATCCCGCTGACGGGCGACGGCTGGGCTGAATTTGAACTCGACCAGAAGCCCCGCATCCTGCTCGCAGCGGGGAGCTTCGGTACCGAGATTACGGCCCCCGTGATGTGGCTAATCGAGGAGTACGGGATGGATATCACCTGCACGAAGGTCGAAGCCTACGAACATCAGGGACGGGTGCTCCTCAACAGCCAACAGGTCATCCCAGTCGCCGAGGCCGAGGAGTACATGACTAAGCGTCGTGAGAAGCAGGAGAAACAACGGGAGACATCGCGGCGTCCGGCGGCGATCAACGTCCTACTTGAGCGGGGGGTTCTGGAGCCAGGCGAGAAGATGTATTTCGACTCCCACCGTGTGCCCGCCGAAGCAGAGCGCGAGTGGTCAGAGGACGACAAGTTCTGGTGGGCAACCATTACCGGTGACACGGGTCAGAGCGATAACGTCCGATGGGACCACGACAAGAACCTATACTCGTTTACCGGCCTAACCAGGGAACTCCTGTATGAGCTCGTCGAGCGTGACCGTGACGAAGCCCTAAATGGATACAAATACTGGTGCCACCCGGAGTTTGATGGACGGACGTTGAGCGACCTCCGTAATAGTGATACCCTAGGTGAAGAGCGAGAAAGCAAGAGTACTGAGCCGACGATTCCGGTGGAGGAGTGAGGCTACTCACATCCGTCTCGTATACAGCCTGGTTGTGGTTCTTCTACTGGCGTGGGGCCGAGTTGTTCCCATCCGATCGATACTCGACGACTATGAGTCCGATTCGGGAACTGGTCGAAGGTCCCGCCACCGAAGGTCCTCGACAGTGCCATCCTCCAATTCCACACTGAATAGGTGCGAGTCACGCTGATCAGCCGTCTCCTGTCCAGCGTCATCTTCGAGAATGCCAACAACTCTTCCACGTCGTCCGTGGAGTCGGTCGTGATCGGGGTCGGTCTGATCGGGAATATCGATACGGACCTGATCGCCAACCTCAAATCGTCTCATAAATCCTGATTCCACATGGCTAACTACTGTCTGTTACGATCACTCCTGTCGTTCGCCTAGCTCTCAGTCGGGGTTGTGGATCATCACAAGTCTCACGAAGAACAACCGCCTCTCAACGTGAGAACGGTGTTATCATCCCCTGCAACAAGACAAGTAGTGGCACTACAGCCCTACGAGGACTCGTCGTCACTGGGTGGCCGTTCAGCAAGTCGATCGAAGCGAGACTTCGCCCGCTCCTTTCGATCCGCAGTCTCGGTGGCATCATACGACAGGTCAGTTACCTCCCCATCGGTGAGCGTTACCTCAAGCACGGCATCCGAATGTGCAGCTTCAGCGGGGAGATCCTCACGATCAAGGACGACTTCATCAACGACCTCGCCATCTGCTTCGAGCAGAATAACTGCGAGGTCGTCCTCAAACCGGTCGATCACGCCAGTAAACTGTTGGGTGGACATCGTCAGTAGGTCTCCTCAATCACGATCGTGCCGGCGCCATCGCGAAGGATGACAGTGTCACCGCCATTGTTCCAGACCGGGGTTGGCTGGCCCCAGTACAGTTCGTTCTTTGTATCGGTGCCGCTGCCCGTATAGATGGTGATTCGGTCTCCAGGGTCAAGTATGGTCCCCTCAGGGATCGTATAGGAGTGATCGGCCGCATCGGCGAGTACCCACCCAGAGAGACCGAGCGACGACGACCCCGTATTCTCGAAGGTAACGTACTCGCCATTCAGATTCTCGGCGTCATCGCCGTCCGCGTCAGCATTGATTTCAACGACAGTGAGGCGATCGGGCTCACTCGTCTCTGTCGTGGTGGTATCCTCCGATTCAGGTGGTGTCTCATCGGGGTTAGCAACTGGAGCCGTCTCGGAGCCATCCGCGTGGATCACGAGTCGGTCCGTAACAGTGCCACCGGTACCTGGTTCAATCGGGTCTCCAGATCTGAGCGCAGTCGCCGTCGTTGGTGCGTCCTGCTGTGTGGCGACCGTCACCGCCGACCCAGTACTCGTGAACGTAATCGTCCCCTGTGTTGCGGTCCAATACGTCGGAATAGAGCGGGATTCCAACCGTGCTAGCACCTCTTCATGCGGATGGCCGTACTGGGAATCGTACGCACTCGAGATAACGGCTGCTTGCGGTGATACCGCAGCAAGGAACGCCTCACTCGTGCTGGATTGACTTCCGTGGTGTCCGACAGCGAGTACTGTCGAATTGAGACTGTCCCCGTAGGTCTCCACGAGATACTCCTCGCTCGCGGTTTCCCCATCACCGGGGAGCAAGAAGCTCGATGCGCCGAACTGGAGGTGGAGCACCATACTGTTCTCGTTTCGGTCCTCATTCGCAAGATACCCCGCTGGTGGGGCGAGAATTCGGGCCTCAACCCCACTCATCTGGATCGAGTCCCCTGCCTGCGTCCGGTAGAGCGTCACGTTGTGTGCGTCGACCGCGTCGAGGTACTCCTCATAGGTTGCCGAACTTGACACAATGCCTGGATCATACACCGCACCGACGCCGTCGCCGGTGGCCTCGAAGTGCTTGATCACGGCGGCGTGCCCGCCAATATGATCCGCATCAGGATGGGAGGTCACGAGATGATCGATTCGCGTCACGCCTTGCGATTCGAGATACGCAATAACGCCCTCACCATCATCAGTCCAATCGCCAGTGTCAATGAGAATCGTTTCCCCATCTGGGCCGACTACAAGGGTACTCGACCCTTGGCCAACGTTCAACAGGTGAACAGACAGTTCGCCTTCAACCGCTGTCGCCCCGGTCGTACCAGGCGCTGTCGTTTCTTGCTCGTCGACAGTGGTGGTCGGATCCGGCCCTCCGTCGCTAATCCCACCAGAACAGCCGGCAAGGAGCACTATCCCTAGAACCCCAAAAATGGCGATGAGCCGTCGGGTAGACATACGCGAATATCGTTCAGCCCCGGATTAGTAGTTCTGGATGACCAGTCACGGTAGTTTTGTGGCCACTCCCGAATCGCTCGGTTGGGGTCAATCTTCTCTTCATCGCCCGGGACAGAGTCGCTTGACTGCCCTGGGTGACAGTCCGGACTGGGAATTCTCTATCATTGCGATGGGCCCTGACGGCGAGTGATCGAACCCGTGCTCTGGTTTATATACCAAGACGAAGGAAGGGATGCGTGTAGAACGAAAATGACTGCACCCTCCAATGGGAACGGGTCTCCATTCGACACCGCCCCAGACGCACCCTCCAGCGAACCGAAGTACTCGCCGGTCTCCGTCTCCGCGCTCCACGCCGCAGTCGGGCAGCGAGGCCTCCCGCCCGAATACCTTCCGCTCTCTGTCCGTGCCCTTGACGAACTCCAGCTCGCGCTCTCAGCCGCGCACAACGGGAACTTCCTCACACGCCAGCTCATCGGACAGGCAGACCGCTCGAAGTACCTCGATGTGCAACGCTACAGTCCGAGTGATGGCGACGATGACGAACCGGTCGGCTCCGAACTCGACGCGATTGACAACGCCGACGTGGGCAATCCATCAGCCAGTCGCGGCCCCGCCCACTTCGACGACATTCTCTTCCTGAGCGGACCGTACGTGCGAACGCTCCTCGAGGATGCACTGGGATACGCCGTCCCCGAATTTGTCGGCCCAGTCGACCGTTACACACTCACGCCATGGGCCGAACCGTCGCAACCGCCAATGGAAGACATCCGAATCGAGGTCGTCCCCACCGGCTCCGAACCCAGGCCCGAGGAGAAGCTCATCGCTGGCATCGACACCGATGCCGTTCGCGCTGAACTCGTCAGAGTCGTCATCGACGCGTTCAGCATTTACAGCAGTGAACCCGGATTCATGGATGCGATTGACTCTGTCTCCAGTCCGACACTCGCCATCCGTGCAGCGCCCCACGACGATCTCGTGATGGAAGAACCAGGTCCATACTCCGCGCCGATTCCCGGCGCGACCACACACGTCTAGTCCGATCTGGTGGGGTGGGTGAACCAAAACAGGATCGTCGTTTTCATGACTACCGAATCACCCATTTGATACCGCGCACGATTGCCCGGCCAACCACTCGAAGGACCCGTAGGGCATTGTGTTCGCCCCCATCGTACTGACTCCCGGTCGGGTGGCCGTGGATACCGTCGTGACAGTACTGGCAGACCGTCACAAGGTTCCCCAGGTGGTTCCACCCACCGTCGCGGAGTGAGATGAGGTGGTGTGCGTGGAGAATCGCCCCGCCGTCGCCGGCATGGGGCCCACTCCGCAATCCACAATCCTGGCACGTGTAGTTATCGCGTTCGTAGACGGCTTTCCGACGGGCGTCCCAGTCCGGTGGATACTTTCTGTCGTAGGTGCTGGGATCGTCGTATTTCGAGTTGATTCCAGAACTACGCCCGAACATCGCTCGTTAGTCCTCGTTCGACGTGTCGGCGATCGAGTCCTCGTTCGTGGAGCGAAAGTCTCTCTCCCCGGACGTCATCTCGATTCCTCTTCGGGTTTTTCGCCGTCGACGTCGTCACCCTTGGCTTCGGCTTCCTCGAGACGCTCCTCGATCGTCTTCGCGTCGAGCTCCGTCGCAGATTCGTCACCATCGAGGAGGTTCTGGAGCGCGAACGCCGCGACATGCGCGAAGTACGACCCATCATGGCCGTACTGTTCGCGAGCGAGTGCGGCTACCTTCGGGGAGGTCTCCCGCGCCGACTCGACACGCTCGAGTGTTCGCCGCGCTGCCTCGAATACCCAGATATCGCGCGTACTGATGTCGACGACACCGACGTCCTCGGGGACAAGTGAGACATTAATCGCTCCGTCGTCGGTCTTGTACGTCCGGGGCTTGCCGATGACCGCGAGGAACTCGGGTGGCTGAATCTTCTTTAACTTCTTGAGTGCCTCATGCTGGTACTGCCCGGCGTACACCCAGAACGTCCCAGTCGGGTCGACGACACGCACTCGAAGGTACTCCTGGTCGTCGGCTCCGACATCCTCGACGTCCGTGACCGTTCCCATGACACACACTCGGTTCGCTCGCACTCCGGTAGGGAGCGCAACGTAAACCGGGGCACGCTCGTCTTGCGAGGTCTTGAACGTGTATGTCGCTTCGTTCACCTCGGCCGCGAAGACAAGCTTCGCAACCTCACGATCTGGGACTGTTGCCCCCTGCTGTGATTGAGAGTCGCTTGTTGCCATGGTTTCAGTCGCCTCCAACGCCGCCCGCGTGTGCATCATACGAGCGCGGGAGATCCTCGATGGACGCAGCCGTGAGCCCCGGCCCATCGTAGTTGTGTTCTGCGAGCAGTTCCACGACTGCTTCTTCGTACCCATCCGAGAACGCTCTCTCCGGAGTCTCTTCGACTTCCTCGACGAGGAGATACCGCCCAAGTAGGGGGCCTTCGACGATGAACCGCCGCCCGATCAGAAGGTCGGTGAAGCGGTCGGAGACGACGGTGAAATCCAGGGCGTCGGCCGCCAGCTGCTTAGCCTCCTCCAAGTCGATCCCCGTGACCTCCTCGGTGACGCCACGAGTGAACAGGCATTCCTGGGCAGTGCGCCCATCGTCGATGACTGCTTTGATACGCAGGTCGAACTCGCCGTCGACGGCCCCGTGTTCGCTGCACTCACCGCCCGTGACGAGGCGAGTGCAATCGGAAGCCGAGCACCGCTTGATGAGTCCGGACTGACCTTGGATCGCGACGAAGAATCCTTCGTGTGTCGTGGTCATCGTCCCGACATCTGTCACGGCTTCCTCGCTATCATTCGCGTGCTCGATAATCTCGCTACGCGAGTTGATTTTCACCGAGTAGGAGCCTTCGTACTCCTCAACGACGACGTCTTTGAACGTGTAGGTCGTGTCTTCCTCGATGTCTGGTGGGTCCGACTTTGCCCACGCGGTAAACTTGAGCCGTCCGCTCTCATCGCCGATGAGGCCGACCTGGTGGATAGACTCGTGCTTCGGTTCCCAGATTTCGACGACCTTCGCGCGAATTGTGACCCACTCGTTATCGGTGGTACACTCAGCAAGAGGGAGAGGATCGTCGGTCGTTCCCCGTTCACTATCGCGTTGAGCCGCCCAGAACGCGTCAGTGTCGATGCCCACCTCTTTGAGAACGTGGCCTCGAACACTCTCGAACGCCTGGGTCCTCGGCACTCGATACGTGTTGACGTAGGAGTCGAAGAGCGTCGCGAGCGCGTCGACGTCATACTCATCAGCGCAGTCATCCGGCAGATGGGGAGCCAACTGCTCATGGAGTGACTGCGCGTCTTCTCGGAGGGTGCTCATATGATCTACGGCCTGAACTACGCTTTCTGGTAGTATAAAGAAATCCAGCAAATTTGGGTGTCAGCGCTGTTTTTTGGGCCGATACCCCCGGAATCCCGCCACTCTTCAACACGTCACCTTACCGGCGTGTCGCCACCAACTGAAACAACGTCCAGACACGGGTGGAGGTGTGAATGTAGATGCAGAATACACTTCGATAGCGGGGTGTCCCACCTTCGACTGCCGTCTCGCAGTCGAGAACAGGTCAACCCTCTACCGCAACCGCTCGATGCACAGCACCGCGAGGGGGAATGAGTGCGTCACTGCTGTCCTACGTAACAATCAGTACGGCTACAATACGAAGCGTAACGTAGGGGAGTTCGCGATGTCACGTTCACGCTGTGAGGTCCGGGCAGTACGGGATGAAGTGGAGAGGACCGATGGGTAAGAAGCGCTTCTACTGGTAGCCGATGGCCGAGTCGTCGGACCCGCCGTCATCATCTGCCTTCGAACGGACGGCGGCATCCCGATCTCGAGGGTCGTCCTCGTCGTTATCTCCGTCGTCGACGGTCGGGAGGTCGTCCGTCTCGGGTTCCAGCTCTGTCGCTATTACTTGGAGGTCCTCAGTCGATGGGAAGTCGTCACGAGTCAAAACGCGAGCATCGCGGTCAGCCGCGTTCCGTCGGGCCTCATCGACGAGGTCAGCGAGATCCGCTCCCGTCATCCCAACCGTATGCGTCGCGAGATTCGCGTACTCGGCATCCGAGAGCGACGACGGCACATCGGTCAAATGCGTCCGGAGGATGGCGGTACGGGCTTCCTCGTCCGGGAGGCCAATCTCAAAGTGTGCAGCCAACCGTCCCGGTCGAAGGATCGCCCGGTCGATATCACCCGGTCGGTTCGTCGCCGCAACCACGATAGCCTCACGGTCCTCGTGAGTGAGCTGCGCGAGAAATTCGCTGGTCACCTTCCGGTCCTCAGCATGCGAACCCTTCCCTGAGTATTCGCGCGCTCCGAACAGATGTTCGGCTTCGTCGAGGAAGATGACACACGGCCCAATCTGTTTTGCCTCGTCAAACAGCGTCTTGACCCGGTCACTGCTCTCGTTGATCCACATCGACGTCACGTCCGCTGGAGAGAGCTCGACGAACGGGACAGTGAGTTCGCCAGCAAGCGCTCTCGCGAACATCGTCTTTCCCGTTCCCGGCGGACCATACAGCATGATGCCGCTCTCAGGCTCGACACTGAACCGCGAGAAGCGGTCATCCCCATCGCGATGCGCCAGGAGGGGTTCGAGGACACGGCGTTCGAGATCGGCCTTCACGTCATCGTAGCCGCCGATGTCGGTGAATCGCTGCGGCGGGTGCTGCCAGTCGTACGTCAGGTTCCGCAATTTGGCCTTGGACAGGCTACTCCCGGTCGAGGAATGAGTTCCCGGCGGCCCATCGATGGATACGTCCTCGGCGACGACAGCATCGTTGGCGTTGTGACTGCTCGGGCTCCGATCCCCATTCGCGTTCACGGTCGTGTTCCGGGTCGGGGAGTAGGTAGTTGGGCCGGAGGGGATTCGTTCTCGCTCACGCTCTTTCTCTTGGTTGTTTCGCCCTTTGTCTGTCACCGTGATCACAATGTACGTCCCGACGAAGATAGCGAGTGCGTTCCCCACGGCAAACGGAATATTGAGCGCGTCCGAAAAGTCAGAAACCGGCATGTTCAGGAGGAAAACGTTCACACCCCCGAGCAAGAATACCGTGATGATGAACAGCAGTCCACTCACCCCGATCGAGGGGAGCAGCGGTCGCCCGAGGAACCAGAACGCTGCGAATATAGGGATGGACAGCGGCCCGTACACCGCGAGTCCCCCGAGGCCCGTCCAGAAAGGGTCGAGGACGGCTGGTGCGACCATCCACCCCCCTGCCATCACGACAGCTGCGACGAGCGAGGCTTCGATGAGGCGGCCACGCCGACCGTACGTAGGGAACCGGTCGTCCATTCGGACGAATCCGTAGACAAGGTCGGCAGCGAGGTAGGCGATTGTCGCAGCGAGTAGGGACATGTGTCGATTCCGGTATTGTCTTGATTTGTTGAGATGAGGCGATCGATTGTCGATTCAGCGTTTTTCGTGAGAAGATACCTGTGAACCGCGCGAAATCCGCAGTCGTTCAGAGTGAGTTAGGTAGTATATTCCGTGTTGCTATATAAGCCTGCGTACGAGTGAGCCGCTCACAGGGCCTAGGGACGACCGATCGACGACCAGGGGGGTGCTAACGCTACATCCCTCCGCTGTTGTCGCTGTTGCCTGTGCCTGTCTTACCTATCTCGCCGGTTTTGGACGCCTGCCCACCAGCTACACGGCCGAACTCTGAGAGTGTGTGGTTCGGGTTCTGATTGGGGCCGCCCGAGCCGATCATCGGCTGCGATGCCCGGCGACCCATAGAGTGTGCGAGATACGAGTTCCCACCGACACCACCGACCATTGCGGCTCCACCGGTCTTCGTCGCGAACTTCGCGCCCTTATAGACGGGGCGAGTCCCAGCCTTTCCAGCTCGGCCTACGCTTCTGGCTGTATCCACGCGTCCCTTCTTTTTCTGAATGCTGTCGATCTGGGACTGCGCCGCTTCGACCTCTTGGCCGGCATCATGCTGCTCGGTCTTCACGGACTTGAACTTCTGTGTGAGGTTGGCAGAGCGGGAAACCCCGTCCGTTCCCATATAGCTCATCTTCACGTCATTCGTGAGGGGGTCGGTCTTGAACTTCGGCGTTTGTCCTTCGACGGGCTCGGCGTCGAGGATCCCCTGCTCTTTCGCCTCGGCCATATCCATGTCGCGCGACGCCATTGAGTTCTGGAGGAACTTGGCCTGCGAAGCGGCCGCCTGTTCATCCTGTTGCGCCTCGTCCAGAGAGGATCTGGCCTCGCTAAGCTTCTGTGTCGTCCCGACGTGATCGAATTTCTGGGCTGGCTTCTTACCAGCGGTCTTCTTCGCTTGCCCTACCATACCCTTCGCTCGGGTCGTCATCCGACTTGCTAAGCCTGACCCACCTGCACCCACGTTCGCACTTCCGGCGCCTCCGGCACCTACACTCGAGGCAGACGCAGACGCGCTACCGCCCGATGCACCTCCAGCAGTTCCACCGGCCGCCGCGCCACTACCGCCGCTACCGCCTGCTGCACTGCCGGCCGCGGACGCACCGCCGCCTGCTGCACCGACAACGGCGCCACCGACAGCCGACGTGACAGCCATCGTCGTGACCGCAGCGGCTTCACCAGCCCCGATGGGCTGGCCTGCCCACGAAATGAGCTTCCAGATTGTCACGATGAGCAGGACCGGGAAGATCAGCATTAGCGCAAGTTCGGCAAAAAGAAGGCCGGCATTCCCAATAAGGCCAGTCTTTGCGGTCTGGAGAATCGCGCCGGCCTCGATGACCTGGAACGTCAGCACAATAATGGCGATTACAGGTCCAGCCAACAGAGAAAACACACCCATCCGCATGAACGTCGCGCCGACGCTGCCGACGGACTTCAGCGGGCCTCGTCCTGCAAACCAGACAACCGCGAAGAACGGCGTCCCGATGTAGGCCATCCAAACCATGAACCAGCGCAGGAGCAGAAAGAATATCGACAGTATTAGCGCCAGGACTGCGAGAATCGCAGCGACTACCGAGACAATGAACTTCAGCGCCCACACGCCGGCTGTAGTGGAGCCTCCAAGAAGCCCGTTCCCGTATCCGTAGTTCACACCCGGAGCACTTGGGTCAAGATCTAGGATGGCGACCGTTACAGCGTTTGTTGCATCAATCGCGAACCCCCATGCCGGCTGGGAGATGCCAATAAACAGCAAGATCATCACGACACGGACGACGAGGTCCAACAACCCGGATTCACGATCTTCGCTGAACGGCCACGCGATGAGCGCGAGCGCGATCATTATCGGAAGCAAGACAAGCGATATCTCGAATATTCCAGTCCACGCGTTGGCCGCCGTCGCTGATTCATATGGGTTCGGGATCTTCAACAGACCCTTGATGAGTTCGTCCGTCAGTGCGGTCGACACTTCGATCGCAATCGCTTCGGCCAAGTCCGCAAAGAACCCGAAAATCGCCTCCGCTATCGCCTCGGGGATGTCACCCAGCCCGAGTTGGAGAGGGACGAACGTCATCAGCAGGAGCGGCTCGACCGGTATCGCCATCGCCATTAACGGTCACCAGAGCCGGATGTCAAGGAGTTCGTCGTGTCGTCGTCAGCGATACTCTCGGGCTGTTCCTGCGTCGTTCTGTCTTCTGCGAACGCACTCGACAGTTCCATGTCCAGCTCCCGATTCGACACCGGAGGCATTTCGGACGTCTCGAAATCGGGCTCCGCATTGGGATCAACTTCACCGGGGCGCATCGGTCCCTCGATTTCCTCAATGTAGTCCCACGGGTCGAGATTGTCGTCGATCATGTAGTGCTCGAAGTCACCGGAATGGATCTCGAGACGGCGGCGCCCGTGCTTTGTCGTCGACAGCAAACATCCGGAGTATCCGGACTCCTGTCCACGTGGAGCCGATTGGAGGTACTTCACCTCAGCCGGAGAAAGATCGAAGTACTCCTTCGTCGCGTCCGACACAGACTGTGCATAGAACAGGAGTTTGATGTCGCAGTTCTCATAGATTTCGCGGCGAGCGTCCGTCCGCATAAACTCGTGAGCCGTCTGACTCATCAGGGTGAGGCCCGCGTCGTAGTGGCGTGCGTGCCTGATGAAGAGATTGATGAGATCCCGCGTCGATTCACGCCCCAGTAGGTAGTGGGCCTCATCGAAGGTCACGTCGAAGCGATCTGGCGACCGTTTGGCCTCGAGGTACGCCCACTGGAGCATCGCATGGAGGATCAGCGGCATCTCGCCTGTATCGGCAAACGAACTCATGTCCATCACGACGAGACGCGAGTTCAGTTCGAGGTTTGTTTGACCGTTCAGGTTCGCGTTGATACCACCTGGCTTGAACGACTCGAACTTTGGTTCCAGCGCCTTCGCGACCTCCTGGTGCTTCTTCGAGGGCGTGATTACTGCCATCGGCACAGAAATGTGCGTCTCCGTGACTGGGTTGCCGTCCTCGTCGAGAATGTCCAACTCTTGGAAGTGCTCGAGCACCGCCCCGTCGACGAGGTCCGATTCGAGCGCCTGCATGAAACCACCTTCTGTGATGATTTTCACACCCTGGATGAGATCGTCGATGATGGGTGATTCGTTCGCGTAGGTGTCGTACTCGCCAAGGATGATCCCCTTCGAGAGGTATGCGTAGTGCGTCGCTTGGATGAGCATACCCTCTTCCGCAGCAGGGAGCCCGCCACGGTCTTCGTAGTGGGTGTTCAGCATCTCTACCACGGAACGCACCGTGAGCGGGTAGGTGTCCTCGGACGCTCCAATCTCACCCGTGGGTGCTGAGATGTCCATCGGATTGACTTTCTGCGACCCACCAAAGCGGATGACCTCACCACCCAGTTTCTTCGCGAACTGTGGATAGTCATCACCCGCCGGGTCGAACAGGATGCACTGCACCGTGGGGTCAGTCAGCAGTCGGCGGTAGATTTCGAGTTTTCTAGCGTAGGACTTCCCAGAGCCAGTTTTCCCCGAAATAGTCATCCCGAATCCGGAGTGGGCGTAGCGGTCGAGGATTACTGGGCGCGATGTGTCGTCGAAGCCCATCATGATGCCGTCTTCGTCGTAGATCGGCGGCTCAACAAGGTTGAACAGCGTCCCGAGTGCCTCAAGCTGGATGGGGTGGACGTTCTTGATTGTGTCCGTCGCGAGAGGGACAATAGTCCCATTACCCTCGATCTGTTGGTGGTGCAGTACCGTCGTCTCGACGTCCTGTTCCGCGAGAATGGTGTCAACGCGCTCGCGCATCTCGTCGAGTTCCTCATGCGAGTCCGCGGCAAGTTCCATGTAGATGGCGATGTCAAAGACCTTCGTTGTCCCGCGAATCACGTCTTGGAGAATCCGTAGGAGGTCCTCGCGCTCCAATTCCTCTTGATGTGTGTCCGTCCGACCCTTTCGGGACTTGAGCGTGAGTGCCGTCGTGGTCTGCGTGTAGCGGCGCTGGAGTTGCTTGCGTGTCTTTGCCGGGTCTCGTGGTGTAATGTGCAGCGAGAGGCGGAGGTTTACGTCCGCAATAGTAAGCGGTACGAGCCACCCAAGGTTGACTTTCCGAGGGAAGGCCGTGACGGTCATGATTTGCGTGACCTTCTCTTCACGGACTTGGAACTCAGGGTGGCGCTCCATTGCTCGCGGCGCGACCAGTTTCTTGTCAAGCGTCTCTCGCTCTTCGAGGGATTCGGTAGGGGAGATGAGCGGAACTTCTTCGGCTTGGAGCTGGTAGGCCGCCCACTCGATGTTCTTTCGGGTGGCTTCCCGATCGAGGAGTTCTAGATATTCGAGTGCGACCTGGGTTTCCTTGCCGGAGAGATCGTCGATCGGAATACGTTCAGGCTCGTCTTTCTCGGGTCCGTTCTTTCCGAGGAGTTTCTCGAGAGGGTTCATTTTGTAACCTCAGATTCATTTTCAGTCGTCTCGGGGTCCGTGGTGTCAGCGCCAATATCAGCATCGGGGCCCTCTATATCGACGCCGTCGGTGTCGACCTCGACAACACCGGTATCAGTGTCACGACACTCATCGAGGTCAACGCCAGCGTCTTCATCGTCAGTGTCATCGACGGGGATGGAAGGAATGCCTGCGCCCCCACCGTCGGTCGCCACATCAGACGCGTCAGGGTCAGAGGCGACTACCAGGTTCGAGAGGTCCACCTTTTGTCGCGAACGTACCGCGAGGACGACAGCGATGAGCAGCGCGAAGATGCCCATCGCGTACACCTCAAGCGTGAACGTGGTCACGGCGGGATTCGAGTCCCAGTCTTGGGGATACGCTCCAAGGAACAGAGTGAGTGCATAGCCTGCCGCCGCGAGGCCAGCCACTGCGAGTCCCTTCGTTCTTCGCTCCGAAGGGAACAATACGACAAGACTCAGCACGAATCCAGGCAGACTCGCCGCAGCCGTCGCGAACGACACGGTCCGAGCCAGCCAGTAGATGTCCGTACCGCGTTCAGCGATATTCATCGACCAGATGAACGTTCCGAGCGCCCCTACACTGAGTATGAGGCTTAGGAGGCCCAGAAACACACCCGCATAGACCGCTCGCGGGACGACTGGGAGTGATCCATGTCCAATAGGCCCGATATTACGAGCGTACCAGCTCAGGATACGCGATTCTGCGACACGCTCAACGGAGTCTGGGTGTGCGTACCCACCATCACCAACCGCCGCCAGCGGGTCGGAATCAAATTCGGAATCTGGTTCGGGTTCGATTTCGGGATGTTCGTCGGAAGCGCGATCGAACTCGTAGTCACCATCCTCATTCGCCTCGGCCTGTGCCGCTTCTTCGGGAGTATAGGCTGCGTTGGCGACCTCCTGTGCCTTATCGGCCGGGAGTGAGAAGCTACCTTGTTCGAACGAGATAGGTGGCTTCTCTCCGTGATAGACTTCGTAGAGGACCTCAAGAACAGCCGGGCGAGTGTCCAGAATCTCGGCTTCCACCTGCGTCTGGGGGAGCTTCGACGCCACACGCTGGGCGCGGGCTTTCACTTCCTCGATATACTTAGCTTCGTCATCGACCTCAACGTCGTTCCCGCTAGGCATCAACGACTGGATCTGGGCCTTGAGGCCATCGTCAGCCTCCTCATCTTTAGCGACTGCAACCGCGAAGTAGAAGTCGCGGTCACGAATCTCCGCGACATCGACGACGCCCCGGAGCCACTCAGTGTGGTACTTTCGGCCGTAGTCGAGCAGCGGCGACTCATCCAACGGGTCAACGTCTTCCTCGTCGTCGCCCGAGTTGATGAGCATATTTTCGGCTCCCTCAAACTGCTTGAGGTAGGGTTCGGGATCGTATGTCGTCGTCATCGAGAGGATCTGTGTTGGGAACTGAACCCCGCGCAGGAACGTCAAGAACGATAGATAGAGGCTTTCTTTGCGTTCTTCAGAGAGGATTAGCCAGTCTCGAGGCTGTATCTGCATCACCATCGCATAGGTGGTAGGCGTTTCCACGACGCCGCCATCACGGACATTCTTGAAATCCATGAGGTCCAGCGTCGAACCGGCGTCTTCGTATTCAGTCATTTGTTTGTCCTCCATACGTCGCGATCGGCCAATCCGCGTCAAGGCCGTCGTCCGAGTCCGTTGGTTCGTCCGTCTCCGCGCCTGTCTCGTCAGCGTCATCACGAGCTCCGTCAGCATCGGCGACAACTGGCTTTGGGCGTCCCGTGATCCACGCCTCAAAGGGTTCGTGATACGCGAGATCGTCCTTGTTAGGCTCCGGAGGCTTCCAGACGTAATCCGTTCGCCCACGCAGGTGCCGTGCCATCGCTGCTGCATATTGCAGAGGGCGCTGTCCCGGCGGAGTGCGGCTATAGATGAACAGTCCCACGAGGAATCCGACGAACACCAACGGGAGCGTCACCAGCAGCGGGAGACCGATAGTGTAGAGTATAAGCGGGAGAATAAGAGGCGGCCCCATCGATTCGGCCAATTTGCGGGCCGAGACACCGAACATCTTCGAGGCGAGAAGATTAGATGCCACCGGAACGTCCTGGCTCATTTCGCCACCTCGTCAATCTCGGAGTCACTGTCACTCTCTGCTTCGGTCTTAGTGTCGGCCTCAGTCTCGGGTTCCACTTCGAGATCGGCGTCCGATTGATCAGGGGCCGAAACCACATGCTGGGTTCGGAGTGCCGGCGGCCACGTTCGTTCAGCAGCGAGAAGCCGCTGTTCGGCTTTCAGCATCATCCCACGCCAGGTCAGTCCGAGACCTTTCCGAACCGAATTTAACCATTCATACTCCTCTTGAGATGGGATATTGATTCGCGTATTGTAGTCCGAGGGACTCGACGACCGACTCATCGGAAATCACCGTCGTATTCGTCAGCATAGCCCTCGTAATCATAGCGCGGGTCGACCATATCCCACTCGTCGTGGTCGCCGTGGTGTCGAAGCACATCTTCGACATCCTCGTGTGCGTCCGCGGGGTGAAATGGTCCACCATCTTCGGCGGTCTGTGCCGCTTGAGCATCCCAACGCTCGTATTCTCTTTCCCGGGTACGTTCGGCCGCAACCGACCGCTGCATATGGTTGGGAGCGGGGGTGCGATTCTCCTGCACCTGAGCGACGGCAGCACTCACGTCAAAGTGCTCGGCATCCTTATGATCACTATCACCCTTGCTATCGACGTCACTACTGCCGTTCGCGTTAGCGTCCACATCCGTATCTGTGAAGCCAGACAGTGGGATTTCGGTCGTTGAGCGGGCACGTTGCCGTTCGCGAATCTGCTCGTGCAGTTGCTCGGTGACATTTGTTCGCTCGGTAGAAACGCCAGCGTGGTCACCCGGTCGAGAGTATGCAAGTTCTGGGTGTAACTCAACGAGGGCTTTGAGGAGGTCTATACTTTCTGCGTGTTTGGCTCCCTCAAGGAGGACGCCGCGCCATATCATCCCGTGCCGATCACGGAGGTCGCGTAGGCGGTCAGCTTCTTCCCGAGAGTACCAGTCGACTTGAATTTCAGGCATGGGAGGGTGCTCGCATTTCCGGGCTAGAGGACGTGCCCTGTTTGGAGCTCACCGGACAGACGCAGTCACCCTCGCACGTATCGTCACGTGCAGGCGACTCGCGCTCGTCCTGG
This sequence comes from Halorubrum sp. 48-1-W, assembly GCF_003287355.1. Classification (GTDB taxonomy): domain Archaea; phylum Halobacteriota; class Halobacteria; order Halobacteriales; family Haloferacaceae; genus Halorubrum. The sequence continues at coordinate 111,111 of NZ_QMIM01000003.1, read as the reverse complement.
AGGGGCGAGCCGTCACTCGACGTATCGGTGAGCGACTGAATTTTAGCAGGACTTGCCATCGGCCTTCATAAGCAGCAGGCAGTTAAGGACTTTTCAAATCTACAACAACTGTGGCGAATGTAGCGCATGTGGAGGGTGTAGGTAAAGAGAATATTTAGTCGCAGATAGCCTCAGATTAGCCACTCCAAGCGTCGTCGACACCGCTGGCGACGACAGAACACCATCTCATGAACCCCCTCCAACTAGAGGCGCTTGAACTGTTTATCGACTGGCTCATTCCCGTCGGTGGAGTACTGTCGGTAAGTACCAATGTTTCCCATCTTACAGGAACATACATTCGAGGAATCACCAGCCCATTCGTACCACTCGGATGGTATCGGGCCATCTCCACGTTCACGCGTATACTAGCAGAACTCGTCGGGTACAGCTACGGTCCTCTCCTACATCCTGTCGTTGATACTGCGGCGAGCGCACTCCTGCATACCGACACCCACACACAGCAGGCATCGGTTATCCCACTCCAGAGTGGCCCCGACCTCAGCACGCTTATTTCCGATCTAAAGGCCGCTGTTACACTCCCTGGTTGGGTCGGGAGCGCACTCAAGTGGACGGGTCTTATCACGCTTGTCATCGGCATAATTGCGTACTTCATCAGCCCGTCCGTCAACAACCGCCGTCGAGGGTTCGCGATGGCAACAACCGGGCTCGTCCTCACAATCATTGGGTTCGCCTTCCCGATCTTCATCAGCCTGATCCACTATGTCCTCTCAGGCTGATTCACGTCGAGACGGAGAGACTGGATCGGCACACGAGGACAGTTGGGCCGATAGGCTTAGACGACGTATATACGCTATCTACGCCGCGTGTGTAGCGAAACTCACTACCACAACTAGTGTGGGGATGAAGGCCACCGCGAACGCTTTCCGGGACTGGTCACACGGATTCCGCATCCTCGTGATGGTCCTTTTAGCGACCAGCCTCGTGATCGCACCCGTCACCGTTGTCTACGCCGCAGGTATCGGCCCAATCTATGACATTCCGAGTCCCGAGACTGGCGTCGATAAGACCTACGACGAAACCTATCGTGTTCTCGCGAACAACGACGCGGATGTCGATCCCGCAGATGTCAGTTACACCGGCTATTTCGAGAACGACTACCCGGCCTACCCAGTCGACCTCGGGCGGGCTACACTGTCACCCTCGCAATCGCTTCGGTATTCCACAACAAGCGATGTCTACATCACGGACCTCTCCGATTACAACGCGATTCCCATCCAGGATGAGTGGAAACCCTACTCCAGCATGCCGTTCTACACAGAAACGCAGTTTATCAACGTACATGCCAACAACACCTACGACGGGCCTAGGAGCAACGATGGTGAGTGGTTCGTGCGTGCCACCAACCAGTACGGTGAGTGGCGACCCGTCTACAACGCCGACGTGAAATGGGATCCAGACACCGAAGAACTCTACGTCTCAAACCCTGATGACGCCCTCGTTCACCAGGCCAAACACGAGAGCATCATCTCACGGAACCTCCACGCGGCCGAACAATACACGAAGTACGCGCAGGACTCAGATCGGATCGCCATCCCGAGAATGAACGGCAGGGAGCTTTACCCCACCTCGAGCGGCGCGAGTATGTCCCGAAAATGGGGACAGAGCGACTTCAACACAGTCCGCAAGGCATGGGTCGGCATCAACGACCTCTTTGGCGGTGCCTGGTATCGTGATAGATACGTTTCCGGGTCAACCCCGACCCGGGGTGCGTACGTTCCCTACGACCACCGGGCGGTTGCCCCAGCGGATTTTAGTCGAAGTGCCACGTGTACGAGATCGCACACCCACGGTGGCAGTACCCACACCCACACATACCCGAAGACCGAGTGGGCCGAATACGATCTCCTCGATTCGACGGCGAACGTCACATCCGTCCGACTCGATCGTCCCGGATTCACGGGCGAGTCCGAATGGAACCGATTCGGTAAGGTAACTTGGATCGCGATTGAATCTATATCGAGTAAAAATCTCGAATATCCTCGAGGGGACTACACCCTGACGGCGACCCTCGAAGTCACCAGCGAAGTCGAAACTCGGTGGGGTGTCACCAGCTCGAAATGCAGTGAATGGTCGCGAACGAGTGTGAGCACAAACACACACACGACGAAATACAGCGTCCCCGTCACCATCACGGACTGGGATTCCCCGAATCTCGAGATCGATGTCGCTCACATCGACGGCGCTGGTCACGACCGCCTCGCCGTGAGGTGGAAGGGCAATCAAGACTTCCCGAGCGACCCTTGGAGAAGAATCAGTGTCAATATCGACAACAAAACCATCCACCTCACCTCTCCGTGGCGGTTCTACGGTATCTCTCGCAACGACGAGGTAGAAGTCCTCACCGGAGGCGGGTCAACCTCCCACAACGCGACGCACACCCACAACGACCGCTGGCCTGCCATCTACCGCTACGAGACAGGCGTCGCCAACGTCACCGCCGCTTTCCCACAGAAGGGTGAAGACAACCAGGTATGGGGATACACGAAGACCGTCGATAGCCAAGTTTCGACGACGCTCCCAGGAGCACCACTTCCTGCCAACGTCAACGATCCCGATAACGATCAGCCGACCGACCTCTACAGACATCACGTCATCGACGTCAGATCGAGTGATCTCGACACAGGTGAAGCTGTCACCGTCGACGCCTCGAATCCGTTCGGTGCTCCACTCGACGGGAAGACAGTCTCCGGCGAAGACCAGCTCGAAGTCTATAGCCAACCATACGAGTCAACCGTCCTCCAGATGACAGAGGTTAATGTCTCGTCTACCGGCGCGGATCACGATGGCGTCCTCGTTCTCACGGACACTGACGGCAACTCCATCAAAAATAAGGAAATCACTGTCACCCAAGATGACGGAACGACATCGACGGTTACGACTGACAATAATGGCCGTGCCAAGATCGCGTGGGACGGATCGGTTCTCCGCGCTCGCTACGACGGCGACGTGTTTTGGTCACCCGGCGACCCCTACTACAAGGGTGACCGACTCCTCTATATCCTGCCGCCCTCACCCCTCGATTTCGAGGCCGTTGGCGCAGTCGGGGAATACATCTCGGCATCAATCAGCAATGTTCTCATCTTCGTCGAGTGGCTCGCCCTCGGGATCTTCGCCGTGTGGTGGGTGCGGATGCGTCGTCGCACCAGCAAGGGGAAATCAGGATGAGCAAGGTTAGTGAATTTACTGAGCCCGCAATCGAACTCCTCGAAATCGCGACCATTATCGGGCGCTACGGAACCCTCATTGCGCTCGTCATCGGTATCATCGGCTGGTGGGGTTACGCGAAAAGTCCTCGAGCGATGGCCCGCTTCCGGGGGATGGCCGTCGGTGGCGGAGCCGGCTACATAGCGATCGTCGCTATCGACGTCATCTACGAGGTTCTCGTGTTCATCCTCGGAAGCAAGTTCCTCCCGGATGGGTGGCCCTACGGCGCCGTGACCGGCGTTCACGAAAGCAACCTCTCCCAGCTCGCCACCGCTCTCAGCATCGTCCTCCACAGCCTTGGCCTCGTCTTATTCATCATCGGTGTGACGTGGTGGGCGTTCGGCAGCCGCGATTCGCGTGCCGAGTCTCGCGGCCGTCGTGGGATCGTAATGGGGCTTACTCTCATCGGTGGAAGCATCGGAGGCAACGTGTTCAGCGTTTTCGCGTGGATTTTGCTATGACCGGCAACGGCCAACGCCCGGACGCCGGAAGAGATTGTGATGGAAATCTCGACCGCAGGCAAGAACAGGGATTTGATCAGGAGCAAGAAGAGTACGGCCCCACGAACCAACCGTTGCTCCCTGAAGACACAATCGCTCGGCGAATTGTTGACCGTCTCAAGAACCCCTGGGTCATCGCTATCCTCATCGTCGTTTTCGTACCGATGGTCGTATGGGTCGGCTATACTGTTCACGCAGACCTGACTTCTCCCGATTACGGGACTGCGACCATCTACGATGAGAGCGGCGACTACCTCGCGTCCGTCGAGGGAAATGTCGCCGCCACATGGCGAGAACAATACACCGGCCTCTCGAATACTGACTCCCTCGAAGATGGTCACGGGATGATTTTTCTCCACGACACAGAACGAGAACGCACCTACGTGATGCGGGACATGGCCTTCCCCATCGATATCATCTTTATCGACAAGGAGGGGCGGATCACCGTGATCCACCACGCTGAACTCAAAAACAGGGATCCCCTCACAGAGTACCGGGGCCAGTCGAAATACGTCCTCGAAGTCCCCTACTACTGGACCACCGAGAACGGCATCGACGTCGGTGATACCGTCGAGTTCCGGTGGGGCCCCCCGCGCACCGAAACAGGTGGGATATCGATAGCCTCCAGTAGCGGCCCTCACAACGATGTCCCGATCAATTCGAAACGCCGCCCGACGGCCAGCTCTCCGTAATACCGTGCTACGTCAGTGGGGAAAGGAAACCAGCGTGAAAAAGAACATGTTGTAGGTGGGTCGTTCGTCTCAGTCTGAGTCGCTAGGATGTGCGTCGGACATTGACGGAAGGTACTTGTTCTCGATCATTTCAGCCTGTGGGAAGTCGATTTTTTCAAGGATTTCGTTGATCGCTTCGTCGTACGACTTCTCTATCAGGGGGTTGTCGTTCTTGTAGGCGGTCAACCGCGTATGCGTATCCCGGTGGAGGCAGATGTTGATCGTCGTCTCGGGGTCGCGGTCGGTGTTATCACTCGAGGTGGGCTTGGAGCTGTTTGTTGGCACTGCAATCACCTATGGACAAGGAGGCACTGGAGGGTGTTCCAAGTCCAACAATTAGGTGTGCTATTGGTAACCACATAACTGTTCCGGTGAAAACCCCCGTAATCCCGCCCGTTGACACCCTGAAACCGCCGTTCTACATCTGCCACATTAGATGTAGTCTACTCTTCTTTATAATAGATTCTCACCTCTTCCCGGTGGGTAACATGAGCACCCTCCGAACAAAGAAACTCCTGAGAAAGCACAGCACATCCCTCGTCTTGGGAATCCTCGTCCTAGTCGTTTTCGTGGATCCAGTCGCCGCGCAGAGTGGGCCCCCAGCCGATTTCGAGGGTATCATGACCAATCTATACGACACCGTCCTGCTCGTTCTGAAGTACGCTGGCCTCGTGGCTCTCGCCTTTGGCGCGATCGTGTGGTTCACTGCCCGGAAAAACTCCGACCGCGCTGAGAACGGGATGTGGCTCATGATTGGTGGAATGAGCATGACGATTTTCTACTTCGGCGTCACGATCTTCGTGGCTGTCTTGGAGTGGATCGCCACCCCGTAAACCGTCTAGACGGGCTAGACGGTACGGACGCCTTCCCCGCTCGCCGCTCGTGTCCGAATTTCCAATTGTGGGGAGAATTAGGTCACAATCCAGTAGCGGCTGAATCAAACGACACAACACAATCCAAAATGACAACAAACAGTCCAATAGTGTGCCTATCTAACCGAATCGCCCGATGGGTTGGGACGCACTCGACCGTTGTACAGTGTCGGCGGAGGGGTGTGTCTACTCGCAAGAAGATGGTGGGCCAATGACTCCCCCATCCACGGACCCCAATCGGGACGATCATGAACAGGACACCCTCCACGATCGCATCAACTCTTTGTCGTCAACGCGCGGAGAAGACTCGACCGAATCGGGACGGGACCACCCCACTCAGAATCAGGAAGAACCGACCAACTTTGACCGCATCCCTCCGACCGAGAACGGGGTCGATCAGGAGAACGAAGAGCGTGAGGAGCAACTCACATCCTACGAGGTCAAGGGCACGACTGGGCCGGGAAAGAAACTCAGTGACCCGATCGAAGCCCGGCCGTATATCCACATCTCACCCGCCCGTGAGCAGGTCACGCCCGGGAACGTCATCGCGGGGCTTTTTGGCTTGTACCGGGCGGGCGTGACGAGCACTTCGCGGTTCAATCTCAAAGCCAGCCTCGGCATCAAGGACTACAAGAAGACGTTTGAGTTTATCATCCACAAGCCGCGGAACACGAAGCGCTTCGACTTCTATATCTCCGTGACGCCCTACGAGGCGACTGCGTTCAAGACGCTCGCCGCAAACGTCGCCGCGATGTATCCCGAGTCCTTCGAGTTCGAGATCGTCCCGTTCAACCCCGTCGCGGCGTTTGCCTCAGAAGACGGGAACGCCCGCGTTGGCGGGCGACGTATCGCTACGCTCGACGACATTATCGACCTCGAGAACCTCGCTGGCTTCGAGGACCCCGAGGTTTTTGTGGACCATAGTATTGGAAGCGGGCACAATCTTTCTTCTGAGCAGGCTGAAGAACAGCTCGTCAGGGAAGGCGTTCCGCTCCGTCCCGAGGAAATCCGTGAAGAGAAGCGTCCCTCGCTCGTCCGGTGGAAAGGCATTGCCTCAAAAAAAGACGACTGGATGACGCTGCTTCGGCCGTTCAGCGATTTGGCTATCGACAGCGACGATCAGTATCGCTCGCCGCTCAGTGTGCTCCTTGAGCAGGCCGTCCACACCGACGATCCGTTCATCTTCCAGGCCACCTTCAGGCCACGCTCTAACTGGACTAGTGAGGCTGAAACCCACAAGCGGAACCTCAAAATGGGTAACCACGGGACGCTCTCCGCGTTTAAAAACGAGTTTGCCCGGCAGATGTTTGGAACATCCGACCAGGAACGCCGAAACATCCACCGTGGAGACATTTCCGAGCAGGTCGGAGGGTCCGTCAGCGCCGGCGATGATGACAAGATCACGGGGTCGCGGATGGAACAGATCGACCGCAAACAACCCACCACAACGTTCGACCTCACACTCCGGGCTGCTTGCGACGAACAGACTGTCCAGAGTATCTCAAACGCGTTCACGTCGCTCTCGGGGCCATATTATGGCATCGAGGGGGAACTCCTCGGGTTCAACAGCAAAGAGTTCGCCCGCCTGTGCCACGCCCGTCAGGCCAGCATCAGCGGTTTTACGGGGCGCTTCAGTAAAGGTGACCCACTCATCTGTGCCTCTCCCGACGAACTCGCGAACTTCGTCGTCGTCCCACACACGGACGCCCTCCCGCGAGCCTCGCGTGGGTCCTCGGGCGGGTCACCCGACGCTCGCTCGCCACTCACGGCGACAGATGAGGACCTGCTCTCGCAGTACGATTATGGAATGCACATCGGATACGCCGAGACCGCCGTCGACAACCGGCGAGACATTCCCATCCGTCTCAGTGCAGAGCAGCTGACGCACCACATCCTCCGCGCAGCGACGACGGGCGGCGGGAAGACAACCGCAATGGTCAACGATGCGCTGTCGGCCTACCAATCGTTTGACGGCCCCATCTTCGTCTTCGACCGGAAAGGTGGGACAATGGCCGACGAGTACAAGAAAGCACACTTCAAGAAGTTCGGCAACCTCGATGACGTTCTCCACGTCCCCGTTCCGGGGCCGAACGACGAGGTACTTGCTTTCCCGTACTTCGACATTCGACCGCAACTCGCTGCCGGCGTCTCACGCACGGTCGCCGTCCAAGAGAAAGTTGACCGCTACAACGAACTCCTCGTGTACGTGCTGGGCCGAGAAATGACCCAGCAGGCGTTCGTCGCCCAAGAGATCCTCAACAACCTCATCAAGGCGATGTTCGACCCCGTGTACGGCCGGGACGCATGGCCCATCCAAGACCTGTTCCAGGTTGCCTACGAGATGCAGCAGGGCCAACTCCCCGAAGTGAGCGACCGGACGCTTCGCCTCGCTCTCACGCGGCATCTCCACGCCGACGAGCAGCGGTTCCAAACGTCGATCGATGCTGTGATGAACCGCATCACGAAGCTCGCTGAGCGGAGCTTTGTCTGGCGTGTCCTCAATTTCGTTCCCGAGTGGAACGGCGAGAAGGGCTGCTACGCCAACCAATCGCCGATGTTCGACATCCAGGACGTCCTCGCCTCGAAGAAGGTCGTCCTCGTCGATACGGGTGACCTCCGGCCCGCCTCGAGCAATCTGTTTACCTTCATGCTGCTCGACTACATCTGGTCGGGCGCTCGTCTCCGTCATCGACTCAGGAACACCCCGCCGGTCGAGGATGGATACGTTATCAACCTCATCATCGACGAAGCTGCGGCGATGCTCCAGTCCGAACTGGTACGCGACGACATGATTCCTGACGGGCGTGAATTCGGTCTCTCCCTCGAAGTCATCGTCCACTTCGCAGAGCAGGTCAAGGCCGATGCCCTCGACGTCTCCTCGTACAAGGAAATTCTGCGGAACATTAATACGAAACTCATCGGGAAACTCGCCGTCGACGACGAACTCGTGATGACGCTGTTCCACGAAGGCATCGAGGATGAGGAACTCGTCGACCGGATCACGTCGCTCCCGCGTGGAGAATGGGTCGCTCAACTCCCTGACACCGGGTTCATGACCGATATCCCCGAAATCGTGACGATGCTCCCCGTCGATATCCCCGACGGTCACAGCGATTCCGACAACCCCGTCATCAACAAGACCGTGTCGACGCAGGGTCATGTCTTCAGCGACATCAACGCAGAAATTACCCGTACTACGCGGCGTGACCACTGCCTGCTACCCGGAAGCAACACCGACGCTTCCGACGAGCAGCTCTCAGCCGAACACAGACACGGCATCAACGGTAGTGAAAATAGCCAGAATCGTGACTTCGAGATTGGCGTGTCCGGCGAGAACCGAGACGCAAACGGCGAAGGCAAGAAGACTGGGTCCAACCCTCAGACGCAACTCGGCACGGGGAGTCCGAACACCCCCAACACAGAGGGACAACCCCGATCGAACGAGCACGGCGAACAGGCCGAATCAGGGGCTAGTCGAGTTCCCGCAGACGACCTCACAGACGATCTCGGTTCACGCCGCCCGCCGCGAGAGACGAGCGATGAAAACGAGACCGATGGCGGGGCTCCACGATCAGCTGATGAAGGAGACAGTAATCTGGGAGATCGAGTTGACGGCTTTCTCTACGGTGGAGTTGACCCTAGCTCCGAAGATCCGTCCAAAACCGACGATACAGACACCGACGAGGAGAGAGGAACAAGTGCCAACAATACAGACGATCAGAGTGCGTCTGATGCACCCAACGAGAACGCCGCTGAGAGTCCCGACAAAGAGGATAGAGAGACTCGATCAGGTATAGATAAGAGTCTGACAGTTGAAGAACGCCATTTCCTGACCGCGATTGTCACCACAGTCAACGGCAACCACCCTGCCTACGACGTTGTGAACTCGATGGAGAGGATAAAAAATCAGTTTGATGAGGTAGACAAAGAGAAACTCATCGAACTCGGCTACCTCGAGAAGCAGACCGAAAATCTGCGGGTCTACTACACTGTGACTCGCGACGGCCAGCGAGCGTGTGGAGCGAAGGTTGCGACGGGCGAAGACCAGGGCGATGTGAACGAGAAGACCTACCACAAGGTGATGGTAGAGGCGTTCGCTCGCTCACTCGCCCGTGACCCGAACAAGCACTATTTTGTTAAAAAATATACACCACTTCACGGGACTGATGTGAAGCCAGACGTGGTCGGCTACGATGGCAAAGATCCCGTCATTATTGGAGAGGTCATCTCAAACGTCCATCCCTCGCTGATGGTCAAGCACTATGACGACTTCAACAGGTTCGACGTCGAGAAGAAAATCTGGATTGTGCCTAATCTATCAGTCGCATGGGATATCACTCGAGCCCTCGCAAATGCTGGCCGGATCGACGAACTGCCCCCCAAGAGAAGTAAGCGGACCTACGAGAAGCTCACCGAAGCCATTTGGGGTGAAGATGGTGAGTGGACGTTCGTCGGCGCTCCAAATCTCCTCGATGATCTCGACTAGTCCCATCCATGCATTCGAAAAAAGTCCGCCCACGGCGCGCACGAGTAGTACGGACGCTGTACCCCGCAAATCCGCCTTTTCTAACACCTATTCAGTGTCAGCACTTAGCGCGCGCGTTCAAGGCACTTTAGAGGCTCTAAAACGGTATTTCGAGGGTCAAAGCGAAATCACCGGGTTTGCGGGGGTTTCGAATGCTCGCAACTTCGCGCAAAATTCGCGTGTGACGCGCATCGGCAGTATGGGAGCTCTATCGTCAGAATCCGCCTTTTCTAACACCCCTTCAGCGTCAGCACTTAGCGCACGTGCGCAAAGCGCTTTAGACAGGCTATCAACCAACCAGATCGCTCCATTCGACACCTCCGGAGTGATTTTACATAGTATTGGATACGGGAGGGGGATCATTCCCTCACAATTCGTGTGCTGTCTGTTGGTTTTCGCCCTGAGTCGGGGAAAATCGACGAAATCGGTTTGTCTCGCCCGACGAAACGAGGCGACGAGGCGGACTGACAATAGGTAATATCCATGCCAAAAGTAGACGTAGCTAAAGACGGGATCCCGGACAAAATCCGCACTATCAGGAATTGGATTTGCTGGCGTGAAGGTATGCGTGACGGAAAATCTACCAAGATTCCGACTAAACCATATCGGACGAGTGGTGACATTAATGCCGACGTTACCAACCCCGAACATCGCCGAGACTTCGACACCGCCTGGGATTCACTCAACGACTCTCGCGTGAACGCCGATGGTCTGGGGTTCGTCTTCAGTGACGACGTCACCATCGTCGGTATCGACCTCGATAACTGTCGTGATTCTGATACTGGTGAAATCAAGGAATGGACGCAAACAATCATCGACAAGGTCGACTCATATACGGAGGTTTCCGCTTCCGGGACTGGTGTGCATATCCTCGCAAGTGGGAAACTTCCGCCCGGCGGAAACCGGAAGGGCCCTATTGAGATGTATGACTCCGGACGGTACTTCGCTACGACTGGTGCTCACGTCGAGGGAACCCCCACAGAAATCCGGAAGCGTCAGGATGAGATAGAGACCGTTCACCGCGAGTTCATCGAGGATGGCGTGAGACCAGATGGACAGACGACTCTCACCAGAGGGACAGAAGTTGAAGATTCAGAAAGCAGAGGTGACGCGGATGGTCGCCGCGGCATCGAGGCCCGGGCGCAGCAGAGTGCGAGTTCGCTCATTGAGCGTTATGGAGACGCCTTCAAGAGCATCCACGACCCCGCAATCAAGGAGGCCCTCGAGCGGGTCGCGACGAAGTACCTTCCCTCCAAGTGTCCGAGTACGTTCGCCGACCTCGCGGGACCCGGTGTGGACCTATCAGATCAAGAGATACTCACGCGGATGTTCGACTCTCAGGGAGGTGACCGCAGGCAGCGTCTCTACGAAGGCGACGCCTCGATGTGGGGGTCCCATGACGCCGATTATCCAAGCCAGTCCGAGGCAGATATGGCGCTCGCTCACAACCTCGCGTTCTGGACGGCGAAAGACCCCAAACGGATGAACGCACTGTTCGAGGAATCCGGCCTGCACCGCGATAAGTGGGAGCGACGTCACTACGCGAGTGGCGCAACCTACGGCGATGTCACGCTCGCCCGTGCACTCCTCCGGGTGGACGATTACTACGAAGTCCCGAGCAAAGATGGTGTGAAGTTCTCGAAGGCCGATTCCAACGGCTCGGATTCATCGTCATCCTCGGGGGCGGACGACCACGATCTCCCGCCGATGGATTTCAAGATTGGCTCCGATTCCGAGCAGTCCGAGACTGTCAACGCCGCTACGGACGAGACAAACCCACTGCACAGCGAAGGGGCGAACGGGGGATCCCCCGCCGTCAATACCGATGTCCATCCTAACCTCGAGGACGACGAAGAGTTCATTCCCGTCAACCCCGACAAAGATGGCGACCCGGCAGCAGTCGCTGACGCCTACGCAACTAGGCAGGAACCGGAACAGGGGAACAGCCACGCCCGGGCCCATAGTCATGACGCCGCTTCGTCGACGACCACACCCAAAGGTTCCACGACAGCTGGGACAAGTGCTGATGATAGTCCTGTCTCAGGGCAGAGAACGGCCGGGCCAGGGGCCGCGCCGCCGACGACGGATGGTCGCGAACCCGCTGACCCGCGTGGGGTGGACACCGATTCCGACCTCGACGAGAGCACCCAGCGAATGATGGAAGCGTCCGCTCGCGACGCCGGGCCGGGATGGGAACGCACCGACCCGACGCTCAATGATGACGAGAAGTACCCAGCGGATTGGACCATCGGTGAGATCCGGGGCTACTCCGCGACCGACCAGGCAATGCGTCTCGCTCGTGAAGACCAGCGAATTCTCGCTCGGAAACTCGACCGGCAATCAAGGGAACTCGCCGAACTCAGCGAGCAGGGCGAGGAGAACGAACGCCTCCGGTTTGTCCTCAGGGTCTACCTCGAAACGATGGATGAGCTGATGGAGGAACGCGCTCAGTATCGTACGCAACTCAAGCACCTCGGGGAGCTCTCGAGAGACGCTGCCGAGCTCCCAGACGACCCCGTGAAGCGAGTCAAGCAGATTATGCGTCCGAAGATTCGGCGCGAAGACGCACAGACAGCAAAAGAGACACTCACAGGAATCGACGCCGTCCTCCAGGAGTACGAAGAGGCGAACGAACGTATCAAGGCCGAAGAACGCGAACGACGCAAGAAACAGGGCTTCCTCTCGCGTCTCTTCAGGTAACGGCGCTGTTCCGAACTGTTCGGCCGGCGGGCTGATCGCGCCGTTCGTTCCGTGTGTACCCCCGCTCCTCGCAGCGTGAGTATTGGACCCCAAATGGGGGTGAGGGAAGTGAGATGTACGACAACATCAACCCCGATGAGCGGCGTATCGACAGCGATTTCAGCAGATCAGCGACCGAAGCCAAAATTGAGCCGCGAGAACCCGTGAGCGTTCAGTTCAAGACCGGCGATGGCCCCGAGTTCAGGAAGCCCGACCATGACCCACATGGCGAGACGTTCGCCGCGGTCAGCCATTCCTGGGCGTCGTGTGACGGTGGGTGTGGGATGTCGGGCCTGGTCCCGACCACGCTCCTCGAAGATGCCGACGGACTGACCGGGTGGCCGCCATTCGACATCCTCTGCGAGGCGTGTGCCGAAGCTCGCGATCGCGACGACTACACCTTCTAGTCGTCGAGGATGTGAACGCGATTCTGTACGTACTGCTTTCCGACTAGACGGCTCGGACGGGCAAAGTGCCTCTGTTCTCTCGGTTTCCCCAGCTCCTCGCAGCGTGAGTTTTGGTCCCCAAAGAGGGGTGAGGGAAGTCAGAGAGGGGCGCAGCGGTGACTGCGTTCATTCTCGCCGAGATCCGGGGTTCAACCTCGGAGCGAATCAGTCCATACGGCGGCGGTCGGGATGTCCCAATCGTCGCTTTCCGGTTATCCTGCTTGCGTCTCCCGTGAGTATTAGCCCCCAAAGGGGGTGAGGGAGAGCGGGTGGGGTGGGGCGCGACGGTCGAGTGCCCAGTCCCGAAGCCGTTTCTCAGAAACCCCCTCAGAGAGTGACAAACATGTGTACAAACATTACCACAGACGTAGCACAGCGCGCGGAAGACATCAGCGGCGAGTTCGGCGAGATGGGCGTGGAGATCCCCGTGTCAAGCATTGAAGAGCGGATTGCGGCCATGCAGGAGTTCTCCGTTCCGATCGAGACGGCGGTCGAGACGACAGTTCGTAACGTCATCGACGACCACGACCTCGAATCCAGCGACCTCTCGGACGGGGTCAAGGCGGTTGCCGGCTTCGTCGGCACCGGTAACAGCAGTTCCCGAGGCTTCGACCGGATAGCTCTCGAGGATATCTCGGACCTCGGTGACGAGGAATGGGTGGACGTCCGGGCGCAGATCGTCGACCTCTGGGAGCCGCACTCCGATTCCATGCGGCAGGTCGGCCTCATCGCCGACGAAACGGCCCAAATGAAGTTCGTTGTCTGGGCGAAGAACACCGACTCGCTCCCGACCCTCGAGGAGGGTGTCACCTACGACATCACCTCGGCGGTCACGAACGAGTACGAGAGCAAGTACTCCATCTCGCTCAACAAGGCGAGTAGCGTCACGGAGTCCGAGGAGGCCGTCGAACCCACGGACGGGTCGATTCGTGCCACTGGGACGCTCGTTGGCCTCGATGAGGGTTCGGGTCTCATCAAGCGCTGCCCCAGCAAGGACTGCACGCGTGTCGTTCAGAACGGTCGCTGCTCCGAACACGGTGATGTCGATGGCGTGTTTGATCTTCGCCTGAAGGCCATCCTTGACGATGGCAACCGTGCTGTCCGCACGCTGTTCAACGCTGAGATGACTGAGGCAGTCTCCGGAGTGAGTCTCGATGACGCCATAGAGATGGCTTCCGAGGCCCTCGATCCCAGCGTCGTCGAAACGGAGCTCCGTGAGTTGCTCATCGGCAGGACATACGACATCCGGGGCCCGGTCATCGGCGAGTACTTCCTCGTCGACGAGGTCGAGGAGATCTCATACTCGGGAGAGAATGCCGGCCTCAGTAACGCAGCCCTCGAAGACGTCGCCACGCAGCGCCAACCCGCCAAGCGCGTGTTCGCTGAAGAGCTGAACATGGCGACCCACTCGTTCACCCGCCCAGAGGACGAGGGCGACGATCGTGCGCCAAAGTTCACGCTACTCCCCTCGGGTGAGGCGGTCAACCGCGTGCTCGTGGTCGGTGCTCTCATCGAAACCTCGGATGTCGGCGATGACTCCGAGTTCTGGAAGGGGCGCGTCATGGCAGGTGGTGAAGTTGTGAACATCTACGCGGGGCAGTACCAGCAGGAGCCGATGGCTGTGCTCCGCTCGGCCGAGACCCCGTCGTTCGTCGCAGTGGTCGGCAAGGTCCACCAGTACGAGACGGACGCCGGCGTGAACGTCTCCATCCAGCCCGAGCACATCTCGACGGTGGGCGGGGAGATTCGCGACTCGTGGATGGCTGAAACCATTAACGCGACCCGGGCGCGACTCGGCGCGCTCGAGAGCGGTGAATCGGATGCAGCGGACGCCGTTCTCAGCGTCTACAACAGCGATACCTCGGCCATCGAAGCGGCAGTCCAGGCGACAGCCGAGGACCTCGCGCCTGCCGGCAGCGACATCGAGTCGGAGCCAGCTCCCGCCCAGTAAGGGCGGCGCGGGATATTCCCGTCCGGCTAGGGTGAACGTCGCCCTCCGGCACGGCGTCACTGTACATCGAAAATCTGCCGAGTGCCTCCGGCACGACTGCGGTTTCGCTGGTCTCAAGCGGTATGCTGTTACATCGGCTCTTGACTCTTGACTAGCTTCTACCCAGTTCTGGTTCCCTCTGGCGCTTCTTTTCTCCAGTTTTTGCCCCCCGAAGGAGGTGAGGGGGCGATTCGACCATCTATTAGTGCTCGCCCCATCGATGAGGTCGGCTTATCACTGCCTTCGTTGAAGATCGCGGGCCTCACGACGATCAATCGCTAGCCCTCACCGACCGTTCGACTCTGTTTCCATCGGTTCCGTTCCCGGAGTCTTGGCACGAGTCCTGCCCGTGTCCACTCATATCAACACTGGAAAGCAATCTGGCAACGCCACCGAACTCATCGCAGAGTCCCCGTCGAGAGTCACAGCCGACCCGACCATACGCTTGAGAGCGTGGTCCTTGGACGTCGGCCAGTATTGCCAATCCCACGTCTGACGACGCACCTGGCTCTCGCATCGTCACTTTCTGTACCCATTCGACCATCCGCCAGTAGTTTTAGACGGGTGTCAGTTCCGGCGCTCCGTTCTTGTCCTACGCAACAACAAACGGCACCTACGTTCGTACTGTAACGTAGGATTTCAGCCTTACATACGACTCCATCTCAGTCTGGAGATACCGTCAACGTCACCAATTGCGGTCAGAGCACCCGCCGCACACCGTGAAATGTGGCGGCTACATTGAATGTGGTTCGCGAAGAGTTATGCCTGCGTTTCACTGCTAGTTCTGACTATGAACACCCACCAAGCTCCTTCCTCGGCATCGTGTGAGTATTGGGCCCTGAAGAGGAGTGATGGAGATCGGAGAGGCGGCGTAACCGCTGTTCTCGGTCGATTTCGTTCATTCCAATCATGAACTCCAACAATACCTCTGCGGACGCACAGCACTCGAACAGTACTCTCGGTCGCCGGTCATTCCTCCAGGAGACCGGTGCGCTCGCCGGCGCTGGAGCAATCACCGCGATCGCCGGCTGCTCCAGCTCCAGCGCTAGTGGCGGGACGAATGATGGTGGGGAGAGTTCGAGCCCGACGCCTGACTCGGATGAGCCTGTCTTCCCGCTCACCGCCTCGGTTTCCGACCCGTACCATTTCTACCGTATCATTAACGAATACGAGGATGACACCGAATATCACGGCCCTGTCTGGCTTGTCGACCTTACCTTCGATCTGGCCGTCGATATCGGTGACTGGAAGAGTTCCGACGAGTACACCGTTCCGACGATGTATCCCATCAGAGTCTCGAAAAACGGTGGAAACCCAGAGTACGGCCGCATCTTCCATATCAATAAGGACGAGGGCTGGTACAGAGTCGAGAATAAGTGGTTTGTCGATCGGTCTCACTTCGTCGTCGACGAGACGGAGACCGAGTATCTCGTCCTCGGCTACGGCGAAGATGACGAACCCGACGCGGACACGGACTACAGCGTGTATCTTGAGGATCGGACGAATCAAGACTTCCACGAACTCGTCTCGTTCACGTACGACGGCGATCCCGCCGAGCGCAACCTCCTCGATGAGGAATTCCGAGACTAACGTCGATGATATCCTCTACACTAAAATTTCTCTTCTCTTTAATCGCTATCCAGCACCCCTCAGTGTGAATGGGGTCCTCGATTTGACCCCCCTCGGTGTGAATGGGATATCCAGTTTGACCCCGGAGTGTGAATGGGGTCCTCGATTTGACCCCCCTCGGTGTGAATGGAATCCCCAGTTTGCCCCCCGGAGTGTGAATGGGATCCTTTACTTTCCGGAATTTATATACATACGGAACCGTACTCTCAGTTCTTCTAAAACGTGAATATGGATTGGCCTATCACATCGAGGGTCGGTTACCTTTATGTGAATGGGGTCGGATGTCCTCAATATGACGGATAACAATACAACCCAGACAACTGTTGACGAGATTTTGAGTGTCGACGATCAGAGCGACGAATATAAATCAAAAATCTTTGAGAAACCGTGGCTGCTCGAAATAGATAATGTCCCAGATGCGAATCGGATCGTCGGACGTGATGATAAAATAAAATCCTTGGCGAAGAATCTCCGTAAGATGAGGACGGACGATGTTCCGGACAACATCGTGATGTGGGGGGAGACAGGGACCGGGAAGACACTGGTCGCTAGGCACGTCTGTGAGCGCCTCGAGGCAACGACAGAAGGGACTGATGGGTCTATTGTTACGGCGTATGTTAATCCAGATCCAATATCGACATACACCTCTACTTTTCGTAAGATAGCAGAACAAGTGAATGCCAAAGCCAACGATCCAGTCGACGTCCCATCTCTGGGTCTATCAGCGGAACATTATCGTGACAAGAAACTATGGCCTATTGTTGAAAGAGAGTTTCCGGGTGGGCTTGTTGTTATAATCGACGAGATCGATAAACACGGCGAAATCAACGAGATTCTCTACACACTGTCGAGGGCCAAATCGAAAGATGATGTTAACTTCCCTGTGGTGACGATCGGCATTTCAAACGATATTGAATTCAAAGGGGATATTGATTCAAGGGCTCAATCAACGCTTCAGCCCAAGCACTGGACATTCACACCCTACGAGGAGGATCAGCTTGTCTCTATTCTGGATAATCGCCGTGACGCATTTTACCAAAAAGTACTGGAAGATGATGTGATCTCGAAAGTGGCCGAGCTCGCGGCCGATGAACACGGTGACGCCCGCCGTGCAGTTCGGTTGTTACGAAACGCTGGTGAGGTTGCCGACGAAGAGGGTGGCGAGATCGTCACGGCGGACCACGTCTCTGAAGCTGACGAGCTCGTTGAAGTAGAACTATTCATGGAAATGGTCAAGGGAACACCATTATCAGGGAAGCTACTCCTGTTTGCACTTACTCGACTTGATCGGAACAACCCGGAGAAAGAATGGTTTCGAACTTCAGAAATACATCAAGTGTACGAAACAGTCGCGAAAGATGTCCGTGTTGAGCCGAAAGGATACAATCGTGCTCTCGAGCTGTTAAATAAACACGTGACAACGGGTGTTCTCGAGTCGAAGAAGAAAGAGGGCGGAGATGACGGGAAGTTCAGATCATACTCGTTACAGGGTGAAGTAGAAAGCACCCGGAGAGGGCTGATTAATTCGACACCAGAACTCCAAGAGCTGATGGGGTGATACCTCCCACACCCCTCGGTGTGAATGGTCCACCATAGGACACAGTGATACTAAATTAACACTCGTTCCTCAGTCTAACCGGAAAGAGAACACACGGCAGTAATGTCGCGAACGCCCTCTAGACCATCTGTACCTAAAGATATCCTTACCACCGGGCGGTATTTGTTGCTGTGTTGTCTGTCCAGTGTGTTCAACTGCACCGACAACCGCACCGCTACCGCACTAGTAGTTAATTTTATTATATTCCGGCATAAACAGTCCTCCAAGTAGAGTAGTTCTACAAGGCGAGGCGGTTACGCCGCAGCCGATGGCTGAGCGAAGCGAAGGGAGACTACCAGTCGTGACCGTACTGACGTTGATCACGAGAGATTAAACCTGGTATGAGCGGTGGTACACCATTCACACTGAGGGGTGTGGGGGTGTGGTTATATCAATTCGTCATCTATTCACCCATTCACACCGAGGGGTGTCGATCAAGGATTCCATTCACACTCCGGGGGGTGTTCTTGTAGCAATTATCCTTGCGTTTGCTTTGTTTCGCTTCTGGATTGGACGTCGCGACCAAGATCCGCGAAGTTCATTTCTGGCTTTTCATCCGCTTCGTCAACCGGTCGCGTCTCCAACACCGTGAGCGGGATGTCCTTCATGCGGACGCCCAACTCGCGCTTCGCGACACGCTCGCTCTCCTCGTGAGACTCTGCCAACATCTCGACGATAACAGTCAGTACGACCAGCGCAAAATCCGTCGTACAGAGCGCCGCCTCCATTTCATACCCACAGGAGGGACAGCCAACATCTTGAACAAGGATCTCCGACGACCGTGCTTCTGTTGACTTCGTCCGCTCACCGACTTGTGCAACTGCAATATTGATTGCATCCTGAACGCTCTTCACGCCGGGGACGACCCACGGGACCGACAACTGAACTTCGTACCACTGCTCATCGTCACCTGTCTCGTCGTCGCTGCGCCAACTCGTCATCGCGATCGCCGACCAGTTACGTGAGTATCAACTGTGTATCGCCGTCTGCCATTCGCTATCAATGGAGATTTCGGTGTCATCGGTGGAGACAGAATCCGCTCAATCCGCCCACGTCAATGCCGCAACGGGGGCAGAATCGAGCCAATTCCGTGCTGTTGGAGAGTGTTATGGCCGGTCGCGTCAGCAGGCGGGATATCTGAGCATCCCGGCTTGCAACCGTACCGCACCCAACGCTGTAGCAGTATAAATCGATTTGCCGTTCACATTCAATGTAGCGTCACATCCGTCACACTCGTCACATCCTCCACATTATTCCACGTCGCTTCGGGACTCCGAACATGGATGATTGTGAGGTTGCGACCGGCAGCAAGACCACTTGCTCTGTGGTTTGGCAAAAGGAAGATTTAGTTTTCTGAGTTCGTCTGGGAACTCGGGTTGTTGTTAGGGTTCGTTACATTTCGGGGTGACAGTACGGAGACGGTATTCCGTCATCGAATCCATACCGAGGAGTACGCACTACGCGTGTACTCATGCAGTATCACCAGTCTGGGCAATGCGGGTGAGCTCATCGGCGATAAAGTCAGCAATCATCACTGGCTCGGGCCAGGAGACACAGACTTCACCGTCGAAATTCGCAGCCTCACTCCGGGGAACTGGTTCACCATCATCAGACGGACTCAACGAACGACCAACATGTTGCGGTCTGGCAGTCGTCGACGTCTGATCGGATGACTTGACAGGAGCGCGTTCGACAATCTCGATTTCAGATGCCCATCGTGAATCGAGCTTCGGTTGACCTTGATACGTCTGCTTGGATCTCTCGCGTGGAAGCTTGAAATCCACCAGACGCACAGTGTCGCCCTCGTTCGGTTCGATGAAGGTTTTCTTCGAGATTAGGACTTCGCCATCGACATCACCGGGGTCAGCCGTTGACGCAGTCTCTTCGTATTCGCTGGACTTCCAGACGGAAACGCGGACCTCATCCTCGCGGCGGTTACCATCCTTTAGGATCATAGCAAACTTCAGGCTAGGAACTGGTGGATAGTAGATTTTCTTCACGACGCCCTGTGTCGTGACATAGCCTTTCGAGGACGCGAGATTCGCCTTCAAAATCGCGTTGATCCTGATGACGTTTCTCGGGTCAGTCTGCTCCTCTTCGACAAGCGAAAGGAACGCGGTCGTGATGTCCGTCCCAGCCTGCACACGGCGTGCAAGTTGGGAAGCGACAGTGACCGGTGGTTTCCGAATTTCGTGCAGTGTATTCCCGTCAAGCAGCCTGCGTGTCTCGGCGAGAATTTCTTCACGAAGATCGGGATCTTCCTTACCCAGCTCGCGCAACGGAGCAGCTCGGTCGTAGACCTGCTGTTTGAAGCGTTGTTCGAAGCTCCGCCGGTTCCGATCCCGTCGCTCAGGAAGCGTGCGATCGTGTTCCGTACGGAAACGAGCAAGGATGTCTGTGTGTTGATCCAAGAGCGCAGCCACACCCGTCATGTGACCGTTTTCGTCGATACCATGAGAGCTCCGCTTGAGTTCTTCATCCAACGCTAGGCGGAATTCGATTCCGGCTATCGACGACCGAGAGTAGTCCTCGGGGTTCGGCACGACGCTCCGAAGGAAGGCGACTTCGCCGTAGGGAAGCAGCACCTCCAGATCGGGCGTCGTGACACCTTCAGAGTCGCGAGGCGTCTGTTCATCCTCGGGGATGATCTTCAGCTCACGAAGCCGTTGGGTGTCCGGGTCGAGGGTCTCGACAGGTTCGAGCTTCCGTCCCAACCGCACGGGGACAGCAGACGCACTCGTCGGGATGTACTCTTCAAGACCAGAGGCCGTGCCAGTCAACTGATCGCCAGTTGGGTCGGTCAGACGGTCGTGGCCCATGTAGATGTACTCCCCAGTCGAGAGAGCATCGGGTTCAGATATCGCGTCAGCCGGACGGCCTTTCGCATTCATCTCAGCCCTCCGCTCGTCACTACGCGATGGGACCATCGGTTGGCCATCGTACCAGCCGTAGCAACCATCGGTACTCTCGCTCTCGCGCTCGTCAGCCTCGAACTCGTGTTCGGGGCCAGCTGTGAACTCGGTGGGTGAGTGTTTCGACGCCACGATGTCCACGGTGGGGCGACGCTCGGGCTCATCGAGGCCGGCGTGCCTGCGGATAGTCGGCGATTCCACGTTACCGTCCAGGCGACGGCGTTCCTCGCGATCGAGGGAGCGGAGATCGTCGAACCACCCGTCGTATTGACGGGCGATGTGGGTCGGGTCCTCATATTCGATTTCGGTTCTACCGTTCTTCTCGTGACCAGCCTCAGAGAGGTGGACACTGTCGGTGTTTCCACTCATGACAACTTAGGAAAGCAACCGTGCTTTCCACTCGCATAGACGGTAGATCCGCGTATAACTGTATCGCGCTGATCCCCGCGCAGTAATGCGGTTCTCTGCGGAAAACCCCCAAAACACCGCCCCTCTCCAACAGAGCAACCGACTAGGCTGCATGCGCCCCGCAGCGTGAAACAGTCGCTCACGGTGTGCATCGACTTACAGTCCGCATTCGCAGACCGTTATCCGGCGGCGCTATCGCTCAGGAGGTGTGGAAGTGGAAAGACGATGGTCGCCTTTCCTAAGTTGTCATGTTGAGCCGTTCAAGGCTCACTCCTACCTACTCTGGGTATAGATATAATCGTATCGGCTACCGGCCACCCAGTTCGTAGCACAATTCTCTCTCCGGACGTATCCCCCCAGAATCCCGCCCGTTCACGCTTATCAACTACCTGACGAACGCGGGCGAACACTGACCGGGTGCACCCCCCCGGGTATTGACGCAAGTCCTTTCTCCAGACATCGCTGCTCGATAAAATTCCTCGCCGTTCCCGGAATTGATTGGGTGCGTCCACACCCTTCGAAAGGAATGGCCTCCGAGTACCAGTGTAATATCCTTTGATATAGGACGAACCACCCTCAACCTATATCAAGCTACGACACGAATCTGCAGGTATGACCCACGACGACAGCTCCAGTGACGGAGACCAGCACCCACCGCTCGTGACCCAGCGGACAACAGGCGAAGATCGCGTCCGGATGGTCGCCCGTCAGCTAACCGAACCGCGTACTGCGAACTGGATCGCCTCCGAAGCCGATTGGTCCTACGAACCTACAAAACGCGTCCTTGAACGCCTCGTCGATAATGGCGTCATTCGCCGTGATGACGACGGTCAGCATACGACCTACCGCCCCGACTATCGTCATCAGGCAATGCGCGAGGCGATGGCGCTCTGTGACGACGCAGGCTCCGTCGAGGAATTGACCGACCGCCTCGGCGAGATAACAACCCGGATCCAGGAGTGGAAATCAATGTACGATGTCTCCTCTCCGAACGAACTTCGAGCGACTATCGCCGATGCTGACCTCAGTTCCGACGAGGAAGCCGAACGCCGAGACATCGCTCGGACTTGGGAACACCTCGAAGGCCGGCTCGGGATTGTCAGATTCGCCGTTCGCGAGTGGGACTTCCTGAGCTCCAGTGCGGCGTTTGTAGAGGCCAGCGACTAGTCCATGGGGGTCCCACATCTCGGCGGCGATCCCAACGCGAACCTGTACTATCAACTCAAACGAGACGTACTTGACCGTGTACCTGAAATCAGTCGTGTTGAGTTCCTCCCCGACCGGGCAAAAGCCGAGCAACTCGAAGCGACGTTCGATCCCAATCGCCTCGACATCGAGACAGGTCCAGAATCGCCGACACTAACCATCACCTGGTATCGCCAGACCCGCGACGACTGGTTCCGCGTCAACTATAGCGACCCGAATACGGGCTTCCATGCTGGCTGGCATCAGGACGAAGACCATCCCGATCTCGGTCCCGCGCACTTCCAGTACACCGACGAGGGCGAGACTGATTACCAACCCTTCTCGTTCGAACATGACACGCCGTCGCTCCGATTGTGGGAAATCATCGACCACCTCTTTTCGGACGTCCTGCCCCTCCAGGGCTGACTCGATGTTCGCGATTACTCAGTAGAGACGCGATCGGCTAGCACGCGCTCAGTTTTGGACCCCAAATGGGGTTGAGGGAGTGAGAGAGGGTCGCCAGCAGCGCCGCTGTTGGGTCAGACCGCCTCAGACCTCACCCAGATGGAGTGACTACCAGATGACGTACTACCACAACGGAGACGACCGGCTCACGAACGGCGACGTCGAACAAGACGACCGCTTCGACGAACTCACCATGCGCGGCCTCTACGAGTCACCGCACCTCGAAAGCGACTGCCTCGGCATCCGCCTCGAGAACGCTGGCGAACTTATGATGGCTGCCCGTCGTGAGCCCGAATACGACGAGTTCGGCCTCGAAATCGAAGGAAATGGAAACTACGAACTCGACGCCTACTGGATTGGTGCGAGCCTCCGCACCACCGAAGGTCGCGACGTCGATCCCATCGACCTCGCCGACGAGGACCTCACTGGACTCCCACTCGAAGCCCAGGAGCGTCTGCACGGACTCCGCGAGGAACGCAAACGCCAGCGCGAGAAAGCGTTAGCCGCCCACGTCGTCGGCGTTGACCGCGAGACACGATGCCGTGAGGAGCTCGTCGAAGAGCGCGAGGAACGCCAGTCCAAGCGCAACGAGCGCGTCCTCGGGGAGGGAATCATCCGCAACAACGCATTCGAAGATATCGACGACAACGAGGCTGAGGCTGTCCGCGAGGCCGCTGCTCGAATCGAAGACCACCTTATCACCGGCCCCGGTGACGAAGTACTCCGACACCTGCTCGCACGCAAAGTCCGGAGCGGTCAGGACGTCTTCACCGCTCAGTCCAACACGTTGGACCAGCTCTATCAGGAGGCGAGCGTCATCCAACCTATCTCGTCCGTGCCGATTATCCCCTCGAAGTACAACGTCGAGGCTGACATCCAGGGCGAAGTCACGACCCTCTGGCAACCCAAATCAGGGAGCCAACAGCAGGTCGGCCTCATCAAAGACGACGCCGGCGATACCATCAAATTCACCGTGTGGACACGCTCTCAACAGGGTGTCATCCTCCACGAAGGCGATCTCGTTCGGATTCGTGTCGGGAAAGTCGGGAAGTACCAGGGACAGGCCACTCTCGCCGCTGACTCCGAGACGCATATCGAAGTTCTCGAGCGTGGCGACGGACCCGCTCCCAGAGGCGACATCCCGAACGTAGACTGGGAGAAATACGCCAAGCGTCACCGCGAACAGGGCATCGAACAGCCCTTCCAAGTGCACAGCGCGTGTACGATTCCCCCCTTGGGCGCTCCCGGCGTCGAAGAAGTCTCCCGTCCCGTGCATGCTCCCGTCGACAGACTCGACCAAGAGAAGGGCGAGAAGCTGGACGCCCTCGAATGGCTCAAAGCCACCGAGATATTCGACGAGGACGATAGCAAGATACCACTCCCAACTTGGTGGCGCGAACAAGCGAACGTGGTCTCCCTAATCGTCGACGTCGACGCCGAAGGGGACGAGATCGGCGCGGCCATCAGGGAGGTCGTCTCGACGGGCCGTCCCGAATCCACGCCTGTTCCCGTCACTCCCGTTCCCCAGGGTAAGCGTCGTCTCTGGGCGCTCATCCGTGATCTCGACCTTTTCGGAACCGCCATTGATGACGACAAGGAGGGCGAGGCAGAGACGGAGACAGCGGACGACACGAACGAGAGCGAACTCACTGGCGTCGCAACCCCCGACACCTCGGAGACTACCGTGGCGAGCGACGACAAGCCGGGTCTTGGACTTCCAACGACCACGTGCCGGTGTCCAGAGTGTGCTCACGATCGAGCGCAATATCGCCTCGTCCAACTCCGGTCCATCGACGAACCCCCGACGAGACTCCTCTCCTGTGTGAGTTGCGGCCAGAGATGGCGCGAAGACAGCTAGTCGATAGAGGCAGCACTGCACTCCGTGCATCCAGTCTCACCATTCCAATAAAACGATGTCAACCAACAACTCTGACCACGATCCGACGAACTGTCACAGTCAACCACCCACGAACGAGGAACTCACCGGCGACGACGATGTCGACTTCCATCTTGACATCGTCGACGGCGAAGATCCCAGCCGGCCCGTCACCGACGACAAGAACGAGTTCAACCCGTACCCGTCGGGACCCGGTCCCCTTGCAAGAACGATGCGGTTCGTCAGGCTCATCGACGGCACCTGGGCGTTCATCGAGCGCGGGAACGTCGGCGGCTGGATCAGTGCCGAGGAAACCATCAACCTCGATGAAGTCCGGTGAATCGCGATTGGCCACCAATACCTGTGTTTTGGCTCCCCCAAGGGGGTGAGGGGAATCGGAGGAGGAGCAAACATCCTGGGTGCTGCTCCAGCAGCCATCCTCTGGGCACTCCCACTCGAATCTCATCTTCTATCTAGTCTCGTTCACCCAGTCGAACCATTCCAGCCAGCGACAGCAATCGCGCCACTTCCAGAAAATGTCAAGCAACACAAAATCCGCAGAACTAGCCTTGACATCCTCCCGCGCTGAAGCACGAGGATTCCCACGGCACCGCACCGCTGGGTTGGGATATTGTGGTTTACGACGTTACCTGTTCTTGAGGTGCGAACGCACCAGTTTTCGTGTCAAACAGGAGCGTAGATGGCTGTGCCAACCAGCCGTTACTCCTATCTCCGCCATTCGTAGCGGGACTCGGAGTTACTTTCTGTCGAATGTTCTCCGCACCGTTCACATCTGCGTTCGCCACCATCCCACACTCATCGCAGATGTACAGCCCACGTTCAACACGATTCGCGTCGCACTTGCGACCACAACACGAACACGATTTCGATGTATCTCGCTCGGGTACTGCTTCTACCGCGATGCCCTCCATCTCGGCCTTGTATTCGAGCAGGTCGGTGAATCGGTCGAACGCCCACGAATGGAGATCAAGATTACCGTGTCTGCCCCAGTTTTTCGACTCGCCATTCTCCTCATCCTCGCGGATGCCGGAGAGGTCACCAATCACGATGGTTCCGACTCTCTGCTCGACACATCGCTGAACGATGTGTTTCGAGAGCGTGTGGAAGTAGTGAGTGCGACGAGCCGACTTCTTGTGGTTTAGCTGCGTGGCCTGCACAGAGTTCGAGTCGTCACACTGAGCGATCCGCTTGCTGAAGTAGTAGTCGTCCTGCTTCAGACAGGTCAGCGGGTATAGCTCAGCGTGGCCGTCTTCGTAGGCGAGTGCAGCAAAGTTGTTGATACCGAGATCAACACCCACCGTCTTTTCACCGGGGGCTTCAGCCACGTCAATCTCGACCTTACAAACAAAGTGTAGTTCCCACTCGTCCTCCGTCCAGACAGCCCGAACCTGTTGGATGTTCTCCACAGTGGAGAGGTCAACGCCGGGGCGGGTCTGGTATTTACAGAGAATGAAGTCCGACCAATATTCTTTGAGGTTTGACCCCTTTGAGAGTCGAACACGGTTGTACTGGGTGTCGAGTTTGAAGCCAGCGGCTTTGAACGTCACCGTTGAACGCGGGTGTTCGTCGCTGTGTTTGCGGTAGCCGGGCGGGTTCGCTCGTGTATCTCCGTTACGTCGTTTGCCGTACCAGCCGTTGAACGCCTCAGCGAGTTCTTGGAGGACTCGCTGACTTGACTGCGAATGCAGGTCATCATAGCGTTCGTGGGTTTTGAGGTACGTGGTGAGTTCGTTGTGGTTCGGGATGTGATCGATTTCATCCCAGATGCGACTACATGTCCACCGTCCGACGTTCCAGAGTTTCGAGGCGGCGAACCCGAGCGAATCAAGATCGTCCTGCACCCGAGACTGATTCCGTATGGAAGCAGTGTAGGTGCGGGTGACGACCTGTATCGCCATACGTAACCGATGTAGACAGAATTACTTGAGGGATTGGATTGGAAGTAGCGTGGAATATCCAGCTGTGCCATCGACCGTGGAGTGTGAAAGGAAGTGTCGGCTTCATCCCCGCGCTGAAGCGCGAGGCTTTCTCCTCGATTCTCCGTAACCTCGAATCCGAACCAGAACGCGACCCGAGTAGCCTGACTTCCGACTCCACAACCGTCACTAACGTGGTCGCACAACTCTCTCGGGAGGGCTTTCACCCCGCCCCACTCCGTCGTTCGTTCCTCCCCGCCGAAATCCACCTTCCCTGAGCTGTAAGTGCAGTTTGACTCTACGGACAACCTATTCGTACAATAACTGCGAGTGTCTGTTCGTCCTCTTCTCGCACCGAAAATCGAGGAATTACTCGTAGTAACTCAACCGTTCGACGACCTCGGCGAAAGCGACGTTTTGCCGTACATCGGTAATCTCAATTTTCACTCGCTCACTCTCTTTCGTATCCGGGACGATCACGACGAAACCACGTTCGACCCGAGTGATGCCATCACCCTGTTCGCCGATGTCCTCAATCTCGACTTCTCGAGTCTCACTTTCCTCAACTGGTGGTTCCTGTGGCTCACGCTGGGACTGTGATCCCGTTTCAGCCTGTTCGCTCTGTTCTGGCTCGCTCTGTGTCGGGGAAGACACGAGTGCGACGCGATATGTTTCTCCTTGCTGTAGATCACCCAGTTGTAGCTCGCGCTCTGGAACGTCGATCACGTACGACCCGTCCTGTTCCTCAATCGAAGCTGAAAACAGACATTGGAGTTCTTCAGAAATCTTCATTAGTCGGCCTCCTGGCAGCGTAATAGTGCAGAACACTTGACTCTGCTGTCGTGTCGTTGCTCAGAATTCACTCGGGACTCACGACATCGTCGCAGATGGGACACTCTGCCCAGATACCAGTCGTTCCGTTGTTTTACTCATATTCAACCAAGACGTGTGCAGCAGAAATGTTCTCACCACACTCCGGACATTGCCCGTGTTTCGGAGTATCGTAGGTTATCAGGAGAAGGAAGGGAGCGTGTGACAATTCCCCTCCAACTGGCTGTAGAGTTATGTTTCGGTGTAAGCTTTGTGTGGAATTGTACCTGAGACGAGCGTAGTCGCAAAAAATCACTCGCAACCCGATCTCCGGTGATGAGCAGTATTTATGCGAACTCTGCGCCGAGAACTCCCTCTCTGTCGAACAAGTCGCCGAAAAGCGGATGAGATGTGCGCAGAACACGGCACTCTCCTGGTTGAGACGGCATAGAATCGAACCCCGGTCTCACGACTACTCTGAGGCCCCGTGACGCAATCCGAATCTCCTGTACGAACTACACTGGGAGAAATCTCTCTCCGGAGAGGCAATCGGTGAACACCGCGGCTGCGGTGCGACCATCGTCGCGCGGTGGATAGATCGGTTCGATATCGACGCGAGGCAAGCCGATAGTCAAAAAATTAGTGACGGCTAAGGGTACTGTGACAGAACTATTGACCCCCCCGTTTGTGCTCCCCTGAAATGGTGGAGGGTTCAACACGAAATGGCTACACTCCAGCTCAGCACCGCCTCGAACGCACCGACTATCGACCCCACTCAGGTCGATGAACTCCGCGAGTTTCTCGACGAATGGCTCATCGGCACGGGCTCATTCGACGACATCATGGTGAAGATTGCGGTTCCCGAACGCGATCCCGATACCGGCGAGGCAGACCCGCCGCACCTCACGCTCTACGGATATGCCTCGTTCTCCCCGACGCATCGGCCGACCGTTCGCGAGGCCGTCCTCGAGGGCCTCGACGACAATCTCGATGAAGACGAACGCGAGGTCGTCATCAACGACGAAACCGAGGAACTCCTTTGGGACTACGCCGGTGAGCACACCGAGGACTTCCTTCGCGAACTCTCGCCGTTCCTCACCGAGCCCTTTGTCATCCAGACCGTCGGCTACGAGAAATGTCGATTCCCCCACGTCGGCTACCAGTACCGCGTCGATCCCGATGGAAAAATTGACCATATCCAGTTGGGATGAGCAGTCGGCTCGAATCTTTCGCCACGACGCTCGCCGCAACTCGCCTCCATCTCCTATCCCCCATCCAGCATGAGCTTCTACGCGCGAATCTCCGGCTACCTCCAGTACCGCACGCACGACCACCTTGACGCCGCCATCGAACGCCTCAGGCGAGGCGCTTGGCTCAACGACGACGAGCAGTGGCTCGTCCGAGGTCACCCTCGGGAGATCCGCACTGACGCTACCATCGACCACGATCGCAACCTCCTCGCAATTCCCGCTGGTGTGTACCAGAATCTCGGTCGAATCACCACCGAACTCTTCGCTGGGGCGACCGACGGTGTCGTAGTCACGTCCTCGAACGACGCGTGTTTCGACGCTTGGATCGAGACCCCGCTTCCCGAAGCCGCCAACGTTCCGCCTGGTGAGGGTGGTGATGTCTCTTCTATCCGTTGTATCGACCTCGAACACTTCGCCCGTACGCAGGGCCTCGGCGTCAACCAATTCGGCGATCCTGGTCACTTCCAGTGGCAGTGGGATGTCCTCGATGCCTTCCACGACAAGCACGACCCAGACATCCTCGGGATTCTCGAATCCGCGCACGGGCCACCCGGATGACCAAGAGCCGAAACTATGCAATCTCCCGAACCCATGACCCAGAACACTGACCCAGACGCAAATACAGACTCAAGTGCGAACAAAACGAATACTGACATAGGCACTGCTCTCGATACGTTCGCTGATTTTCGCGATCAATTCGACGACGAGTGCGTTCTCCAGACGCTCTCGAAAGCCCACGATATCGACCGCGAGAACCCGCCGACTGTGTACTTCCTTGACGAGGACACCGGCCGTGTCTATCGTGTTCTCGAAGCCACGCGAGGCTCACCCGACTCGGGGTGGTTCGTCCTCGCCCTCGCCGGCACCCACGTTGACGATGGCTACGAACGCCAGTTGCGCGTCCACGACTCGGACACCCACCGTGTCCTGCTCGGCAACGATATCGAGCACTATGCTCACCATGAGCCGACCCCCGCCGACGACGTCATCACTACTAGTGAGGGGATGTTCATCCTTCGGATGGACGAGCCACTAATCCCGATCGGTGAGCACCGCCAGACACGCTCCTCCGGGGATGACGTCGATGAGTGAACACGAACACAGCGAACTCGAAGGACCGTGAATCGTGCTCTTCGGTTGCTTACGACCAGATTCCTCGCCTTCAGTTTGTCTTCCCCCGGAGGAACTGGGGGGTCTACGCCCCCGTTCCATATGTCTCAAGATGCCCTCGAGAACACTGACACTACGACCCATAGTACCGGCTCGTCTTCCGCCGGGTCGGGGTCTCCCACTCCCGTCTCGACGCGCCTCAGGCAGAACCAGCAGCAGACTCAGTCATTTTCCAGCGAGACTGCCTCCGAAGACGAGCAGTCGAAAGCCACGGACTCGGAATCGACCGATGAAATACAGTGTCCTGAGTGCGCAACCGACGAGTACCTCGTCATTGACGAGGAGGAAACCTACTGTGGGGAATGTGGCCTCGTACTCTTCCGTGATATCCTCGATCGGCGCCTTCGCTGGGTCGATACTGGGGACGGCCGTGAACCCGAACGTGGCGGCGCTCCCACCACACATCGCCTCCATCATAAGGGGCTCCCGACGGAGATCGGATATAACAGTGACGGGTACGACCGCCCGCTGTCGCGTCAGACCAAACGGCGTTTCCGTCGACTCCGTAAGTGGGATAGTCGATCGAAAACCGGCTCGAGTCGCGACCGCTCGCTCCGCCTCGGCCTCGGCGAAATCGCTCGCCTCGTCAGTGCGCTCGAACTCTCCGGCTCTATCCACGACTGCGCCGCTGACCTCTACCGCGAGGTTAGCGCAGAAGGGATGCTCGCCGGCAACTCCGTCGAAGGTATGGCGAGTGCCTGTGTGTACGCTGCTTGCCGTCTCGAACGCCTGCCACGCACGCTCAAAGAGATTGGTGAAGTCGCTCGTGTCGATATTAAAGAAATCAATCAGGACTACAAGTGCCTAAATCAAGATCTTGAGCTCGCAACGCCTCCACCACTCCCGCAGGACTACATCCCACGACTCGCGAGTGCCGTTGATGCCTCCCCTCGTCTCGAACGCCGTGCCTACCAGCTCTCCAGATCGAACGCTGTGGGTGTCCTCGCGAACGGCCGGCAACCGAACGGCGTCGCCGTTGCCTGTCTCTATCACGTCTTCAAAGAGAGTGGGCAAAGCAACCCCCGACTTACCCAACAAACTCTTGCCGAGGAAGGCTACACGACCCCGACAACGATTCGCAAGCTCTGGAGGGAGCTCCAAGGCCTTGCCGATGACGGAGAACTTCCCGATCCGGACGGCAACCTCGACCATTTCTCGTTACCCTGTGGAACGGTGGTAGGCGACGAGACGGATCGGATGACACGCCCATATCCTACGTAACAGTCCTAATCACACCATCGAATCGTTACGTAGGACTAACACTCGGGACGCGGCACCTGCGACCCCCCGCGTTTGTCGCACCCCGAGACGGTGGGGGAACTCGAAATGGGCTCACTCGCACGCCACCGTGCAGCGAATCGCTTCCAGACCGCACTCCAGCAGCGCCTCGACGCTGCCTCGAATCAGAGTGAAGTACAGCAAGCCTACGACGATGCACTCGAGGCGCTCATCAAAATCACTCTCGACGATGTCGAACTCGACCGCGTCGCCAGGGAGCTTTCGACCAACCCCGACGTTATCGACTTCCCCGAGTGACCGAGATCGCGACCATCATGCTCGGTTTTGGCCTCCCCACGGGGATGGGGGGAGGTAGAAGAGTTCATGACGGTTACCGTTCATAACGGTACTACCGTTATTATTACTATTATTGGTTCGATTTTCTCCCTTCGTGAGCAGCTCGATCACCGACAGTATCGCGACCAAGACTCCACTCAAACATGAGTACCAACACCGAATCCGAAAGCGCGGACGCACAGCCAGCGACCACACCCGACGACGGATCCTCAGACGTAGAATCTGAGATGGACGTCGACGACGCGACCACCGCAGAAACCGCTGAAAATACCCAACCCAAAGGCGAGCCCGAACCAGATCTGGAATCGGAACCAGATTCTGAACCGGAGCAAGAATCCAACACCGACGGTGAAGCCGACGAGGACGTCGAGGAAGACGCAGAAGAAGAGGCCGATGTCGGCACCGGACCGCCGAGCCAGTTCCAGGCCGCCATCATGGGCGGTGACATCAAGGAGTTCGTCGGTACGCTTCGCGCCATCGTCGACGAGGCGAAGTTCAATGTTGAGCCTGATGGCATTCAGGTCCGTGCGGTCGATCCCGCAAACGTCGCGATGGACGACGGTGTGCTGTCCGCAGGGGCTTTCGAGTCCTACGACGCCTCCGAGGGTGTTCTGGGCCTCAATCTCGAACGTCTCGAGGGGGTCCTAAAACTCGCGAAGAAGGATGATCTCGTCGAACTCTCGTTCGACACGAATACGTTCAAACTCGTCATCTACATCGATGGCGTCGAGTTCACGATGGCGTGTATCGACCCCGACAGCATCAGGTCGGAACCCGAAATTCCGGACATGGATCTCCCCGCGTCGTTCACTGTCGATGAATCGCAGATCAGGCGGGGGGTGAAAGCAGCTGATATGGTCTCCGACCACATCCAAATCCGTTGTGACGAGACCGAGCAGGCCGTCTTCATCGAAGCCCAAGGCGACACCGACGACGTGTCCCTGGAACTTACGGAGGAGGAGTATACCGAGCTGACCGCCGTCGACGCGGAGGCGCTGTTTTCGCTTGACTACGTTAAGGACATCTCCCGGAAATTCCCGAAGAACGCTGCAATCAGCATCACCTTCGGGACGGACTTTCCAATGATGATCGAATACGAGTTTGCAGACGGCGAGTGCGAGATTCTCTCGATGATTGCCCCCCGAATCCGGTCCAACTAATGACTTCGCTAACCTCCCTCAGCGACGGCGATACCTATGCAGATATACGGCTTGGCGAGACGTTCATCGTTTCTGTCGACCGTTCCGAGGATGCACTCACTATCCGGGTATTCCACCCGGACGAACCGGAGACCGCCATCGGCGAACACTGCCTCGATCTCAGTCCTGACGGAGCAAACGACGAGACCACCGTTGGGGCACATACCGGGACTGACCCGACC
This sequence comes from Halorubrum sp. 48-1-W, assembly GCF_003287355.1. Taxonomy (GTDB): domain Archaea; phylum Halobacteriota; class Halobacteria; order Halobacteriales; family Haloferacaceae; genus Halorubrum. The sequence continues at coordinate 77,849 of NZ_QMIM01000003.1, read as the reverse complement.
ACGAACAGCGATTTGGCTCTTGGGTAGTTACTCGATCGATGGCTCCTGGACGCTACGCGGCTCCTCTCTCGATTATCGATACGAGAACTGAAACCCAGCGGAAGTGTCCGTACTGTCGCTGGGGGACGCACTCGTTCTATCGACTCGACAGCTGGCCAGACGACTACGCGGGCTGCGCGTCCTGCGTTCTCGAGGCACTTGCCGATGACGACGAGTACCTCATCTACCACACGCGCGGCTCGCCGTCGGCCCCGACCAGTCCAGATGAATACGCACCGACGAGCGAACAGTCACAACCGCATCTCACACCACCGACCGAGGCACAACCCACTTCGGACCCGTCGCAGTCCCACCAATCCGCTGATGGATAACCCACCTTCAGACTTAATCTCATGCCAGCAAAAACCGATTACTCGCGAAAAACGAAATGGAAGAACGAACCGTACCAAGGCGAACGAGGCGTTGGCGGAAACTTCGTCCACGCTGGCGATAACCTGCTCGACAAGCATCTGTTCGTCCACCGACTCGCTCCCGGCGGATTCGACTGGGGGCCTGACGCCTCTGACGAGAAGGCCAGTCAACTCGCTATCGCACTCCTCGCCCCGCTCAAAGGCGTGGACTACGCTGTCGAACACTACCACCTATTCGCGGAGAACTTCGTCCAGCGTGAACTAACCGACGATACCTGGGAAATCAAACGTCAAGACTACCGCTCAGATGAGTACGTCGAGGCCATCGACGGTCGCGACTACCCCGAAAACGCCGCCCCCGGCCCCGAAGACGTTCCCGATCTCGAGGATGCCGACCTCGAGTCCATCACGTACGCCGCGGAGATCGCTCTCGCCGAGAAGTACGCGGAGGTTCTGTGGCAGTCGGGGAACCGTCGCGAGAACCTTCGACGGCTGAAAGCCATCTGGAGCGGTGAGGAAGATCCCGCCAGCGACGCCGTCGCTTCGGGGACACTTTATCGAATTCAAGGCCTCGACATTCCCTCGAACGCCCGCAGTACGCTCGTCAAGCAGTTCGACTCGATGGGCGAACTCGCAGCCTGGGTCTGCTATGGGCGCAATCACTCCCAGCTCGCGGGCATCAGCGACGCATCCGCGAAGAAAATCCCTAACGCTCGCCCCGGCTTCGTCCAGTACTTCGGCGGTACAGAGCACATCCCCGGGCACGACACCCGTGAAATGTCGCTCTCGGAGATGTCCAACACTCGGGGCGACACCGCCCAGCAGACGTTCACAAGTACTCTTAGTGAGGCAGACGAGTAACCCACAGCAGCCTGACCGACTCGGCTTCCCTCTCACCTGTTTGTTCCCCCCTGTTCGGTGGGGGGATCGGATGTCCAAACAGAACACTCCAAGCGTTCCGCGCGCCGATTGACGACCACCGGGACGGATTCTGTTCGGGCTCTCCACCACCCCCCATCTTTCTCCTCTCGGCTCTAGCGGTTCTCCACGCTCCACTCCCCTTCGTAGCTGTAGTACTGTGCGGCAAACTCCCATGATACGGGATCGGCCGTCTCGTCTCTGCGTTTTCTCCGTTCACTCCCAGCCGTGTGCGTACTCCCGCGGCATTTTCGATACCGAGGACTCACCCATGTCAACAGAATCCAAATCCAGTTCCAGCCAGCCTCGCTCCCCCGGCTCCGACTCGAACGAGAACGAGACCGAGAACACCAGTGGGGACGAGAACGATACTAGCGCCAGTCGCACCGATACCGACCGCCCGCCCCTTCCGCTTGCCGATCTCCTAACCCGAGAGACAGACCGAAAATTCGTCGGCCTCACTGAGAACGACTCCCGGGAATATCCCGATGAAGTTCCACCGGAAACCCGGTGTTCGGCAGCGAACTCCCGCTCGTTTAAGGAAGCTATCCAAGCCCTCCCGAAGGCGAGCTCCGGTGAACTCTGGGCGACCAACGATTTCGTCGAGACATCCGGGCGTGTCGACACTGCCGTCATCCGCCGTGTGCATGGCCTCGACGTCGACGCACTCGAATCCTATACCGGAAGTTCGATCGAAGACCTCGCCGCCGCGAGTGAGGCCGACGCAGTCGTGCGTGTCTATGATCATCAAGATATCGTCGACGACCGCCGAAAGGCGTTGAACGCGCTCGGCTACGATGTTAAGTTCCGGTGGCAGATCGCCTCGGATTCGTACTCCATTATCAACCCACAGGAGGCGTATCTCCCCATCATCAGTGCACTCCAGCAGCGTGGTGAAACCAATCCCTTCGGGTGGGTGTCCTACCGCGATTGGGGTGGGTTGTTCAAGATGGTCGTCATCTGCCCGAGCCTTCGCAACGTCGTGTCCGGCGACAAGGAGGACCTCGAGAACACAATCGACGAAGACGGCATTACCAGCGCCGTCAGTAACGACAGCGACTCCGATGGAGAAGACAACGAAAACAACCCGGAGACCGTCATTTACGGCGGCTTCCAGACCGGCTACGACTTCCGTGGCACGCAAACGCTCTGGGCGCGACCCATCCTCTTTTTCCCCGACAGCGGAACCGTTCTCCCGGATATGGGTGAGCGGTACACACGACGGCACTATGGGAAAGCCACGAATGCCGATCACGAACGTAGTCAGGGGCGTGTTCCGATCAGCGAGTGGTGGCGCTCCATCTACGACGATATCGATACTCGGATGATCGAGGTCGATACCGCCATCCGTCGGACGCGGGCCATCGCGTACGACTTCGAGGACCTCCCATTCTCCGTCGAAGACTGCTACACCTACTGGGGGATTGCGTTCAAATACGCAGAGCGGGCCGCTGATAGGGCGACCTCGATCGCCAACCCCTCCACACGACCAACCGTGTTCAACCTCCAGCTTTCATTGCTCATCTCCGTGTTGGAGGAATACGAGGGGTCGATGGCCTCGGACACGTACCAGGAGTACCTCGAGGTCGCTGGTGAGTTGTTCAGAACGCCGGCGATGATGATTCAACTCGCGATGCAGGAACACGACCGGCAGACGGACCAACCCGACGAACGTGTGCTTCCTGAAGACCAACAGACGCTTTCGGACGCACTCGATGATATCGTCGATATCCCGGGTATTACGGTGGATTCAGAAGCCGATCTCAGTGATGGCGCTGCGCAGCGACTTCAGGACCGGGTTCAGCGTCGCCTCGACGACATCGAGAGCGTGACCTGATCCGAGAGGGCGGTATCCGTTTTCTCGCCACTCGCGTCCGGCGAATCACGCGAGCGTGGCGATATTGTTAGACGATGGACGCAAGCAGCAATTGCCCCACGAAATGACTCACAGAATTTCACTCGGGAGGCCGAGATGAGTAGCGGTCGAACATTCAAATACGATGATGGCTCAAGGGGAGTGCGATGAGGCGAACCAGGAGGCCGAATGACTGCTCGTGAGCGACTCCGAATGCATCTCGTGCAGGCGTTTACGCGAGCAGAGTCACCAGACGTACGAGCACATCTCCGGGCTGCCATCCGCGAGTGTGACGACCTGCCACTGACACCGCTTGCAGAGTGTCCTGTCTGTGAATGTGTGGGACTCCCCGAACGGATACTGGATCATGAGTGCCAGAAGCGGAGTGAGGGATGGCGATCGTGACTTCAGCAACAACTCACAGCGGATTGGGCTCAGAGGCCGCGTGTGCTGAATGCTGATCATATAATGATGATTGACCTGATATGATACATAGTGCGAGCGCATACCCGCGTCTTCAGGCGCGGGTCAAGCGGACAATAGCGTACACACACCTGTTCGTCAGTAGCCCACCGAAGCACGCACCGTCATTCCTCGCCAACTGGTTCAAAGGCATCAGTTCGCGGAAATACAACCACCGCTACGCCAACCACGACGGCGAGAAAATCAAGTGGGCACGCGGCTATTACGCAGGCACAGCGGGTCACGTTTCAAACGAGACTGTCGAGAAGCACATCCAGTGTCACGAGGAAGCCGAACAGTGACAGAACTCACTGAGACGCTGGAGCTGAAGCTTGTGGACCCGAACGTGCACAAGCACCGGAAACTCTGCGAGACGAAACAGGCGTACCAAGACGCGCTTGAAGCCGCGTTCAACGCCAACTGCACCTCACAGTCGGCGGCGAACGACGTCGTGGTCAACTACGACTTGAGCGGGTACGCGAAGAACGCACTCAAAAAGTACGTCCCGCAATTCTGTGGCGGAAGCTACAACGCCAAAGAACTTCACGACGACCCCCCTGTCCGATTCACGAACGAAGGCCCAAAGCTCGACCACAAGCCACAGAACGCTATCGAGTGGTACGTCAAGATCCCGCACCACGCCGACTACCACCTCTGGTTGCCCGCGCAACCGAATCCCGACCAACGGGAGTGGCTGGAAGCGTTGCACGTGGGGGATGCGGCGATGGGTGAGTGTCGGTTGTTCGACCGCGACGGCGAGTGGTACTTCCACATCGTCGCTACGCGAGACGTGAAGGAACAAGAATCCATTTCGGCGGAGACGCCGATTGGGGTAGACATCGGGGAAGCCTCTTTGTTAACGGTGTGTCACCGTGACGAGCGCGGCTCCCCGACTACACCCAACCTCTGGAACGACGAAGGCAAGACGGTTCGCCAACTCCGCGAAACGTACTTCACGGCGACTCAACGCCTTCAGAAACGCGGAAGCGAACGTCTCGCAGAATCCTACGGCGACGAGTTGTGGCGACACATCGACCACATCCTTCATACTGTCACGTCGGAGGTCGTCGCCTACGCCGACCAATTCGAGAACCCCGTGTTGGTTCTGGAAGACTTGACGCACATCCGTGAGAACATGGACTACGGTGCGTTCATGAACCGACGGCTTCACGGGTGGGGCTTTGCGAAGATGCACACCCAACTTCGCTACAAGGCGGCTGAGAAGGGGATTCGTGTGGAGACGGTGAATCCCGCGTACACCTCGAAAACGTGCCACTGTTGTGGTGAGCAGGGCTACCGCCCCGACCAAGCCACGTTCAAGTGCTCCAACGACGAGTGTTGGGTTTCGGAGTACCAAGCAGACGTTAACGCCGCGCTCAATATTGCAGACCGCTACCTCAGCGGAGAGAGCCATTCAAGAGAAGACACGAGTGGCGATGACTCGGCTGAGGACGGGGGACGTTTGACCGTCCCACAAGACAGCCAAGCCGATGTTGTGTCTAGCGCTCGACCGAGTGCGGGGGCAGAGCAGATGACGCTTGGAACGTATGCGTCTTGAAACCTGAGGGCCGCGCTCGGCCTGAAATCTCATGGTGGGATTCCCGCGACTTTAGGCGCGAGAGGAGGTCAAGATCCAACTCGCGATGCAAGAACACGACCGCCGGACGGACGACGACTCCCAGTATGTCCTTCCCGAGAATCAGCAGACGCTCAGTGACTCTCTCGAAGACATCGTCGATATCCCGGGCATCAGCGTCGATACAGAGGCCGACCTCTCGGATCAGCAAGCACACCGAGTGCAGGATCAGCTTCAGCGACGACTCGGTGACATCTCCTGATTCACCGTGAACGAAGTGGTCATTCAACTGTGGATTCGTGAGTTCATAATCATACGCTCAAATATTAGATAGCAGATAATTCTCTCACCGCGTGCAAGATGGAGGGCGCGAGTCTTGCATTTGTGAATACTGCTCTCTCAATCGGCGATGCCCAACAGTTCATCAACAGTAACTGCCGTTTGCCCGATGATAGTGTCCTCGCCTGAGCAATGGCGAGTTGATGAGTATACCTACTTTGGTACTATTGGCTCACGTATTACAGTACGTTGTATACTCCGTATCGAATTCTCGTGGCGGTGGTTGCTGGAATTGTGAACCCATATCCTTCGATATATAGGGGTTTTCCAGCACGTTCAATAACCGTTCGAATGTGGAAAGAGTCCCAGTTTCGAGATACTCGTCCAATGCCTGTTCAACCAGGTAGTTGCGGGGAATGTACCGCGGATTGGCCTCCTGCATCAACTCCTCATCTAGGCCGACAGCAGCCAGTTTCTCTCTGAGCTGTTCGAATTCTGTAGTTGCAAACGCTGGGTCATCAAACGTACCGGGCGTCTCTAATTCGAGGAACGTATTGGTATAGTCTGCGTTCGACTTGCGGAGCCACTCTAGGAATTCATCGACGAGTGCTTCCTCATCATCCGAGGTGATCCCCAGCTTCTTTCGCATCATCGTGTAGTATTGTGCATCAAATCGATCGTCAAATTCGTCCAGTCTACTTTCGAGTTCATCATACGTGAGCGCCGTTCGTGTACACAGCGGTTGGAGCGCCTCTGCGAGACGTTCGAGATTCCACCGCAAAATGGGTCGCTGGTTGCCGAAGGCATATCGCCCGTGCTTGTCGATCGAGCTGAAGACCGCATCCTCATCATAGTAATTTATGAACGCACAGGGCCCGTAATCAAATGTTTCTCCATCGACACTCATGTTGTCGGTATTCATCACGCCATGAACGAATCCGACACGCAGCCAGTCGACAACCATCTCAATCGACGACTGCATGACTGCATCAAAGAAATCGAGGTATGGACGATCCGCTGCAGTTAGCTGTGGGTAGTGTCTGTCGATAACGTAGTCAGTGAATCGCTGTAGTTCGTCGGCTGCTCGGCTTGCAACATACTGAAAGGTCCCGTATCGAATATGGCTGTTCATCACTCGGACAAGAATGGCTCCAGGTTCCTTCCGCCGTCGTCGGATCGCTTCGTCAGTTTCGAGGACAGCTAGGCTTCTCGATGTTTTGATGTGTAGATTCTGCATCGCATATGAATACAGATACTCTCTGAGCATCGAGCTGACAGTTGCGTTGCCGTCGCCTCTCCCGGAGTACGGCGTTCGACCGGAGCCTTTTAATTGGATATCGTATCTATCACCATCGCGCACATGTTCGCCGAGTATCATCGCTCTCCCATCGCCCAGGACGGTAAAGCTCCCATACTGGTGGCCTGCATATGCTTGGGCGATTGGTTCTTCCAAGAGGTCTTGGCCTGCTAGAATGGTAGCATTGAGTTCCGCTGGATCCAATCCAAGATCAGCACAGAGCCCGTCATTACGAACTACAATTTCTGGATTAGCGATACTTTTCGGCGTTACTCTCGAATAGAGGCTTGGGTCCAAATTTTTATACGTGGTATCAAATGAAAACGTCATTTTGTCTTAAGTAGTATTATTTTGCTTGTTGAATAAACTTACTTTTGAGGATATTAAGATACGGTCAGTAGAGAGATTCAAATCGGCGCGTGCTGCATACATCTTCTACCTCTTACACACGGTTCTATCAAATAATGAGTCTCTTCTCCGGTTTGAGGAATAACAAACCCCTCAATCAACGGTTGGAAGCACCACTTAGCCCACCGATACAACTTTATGTATTCCGCGGAAATTAAAATATATGGCCGAATCAGCTCTCTCGGGTTCGCACCCGTTGGATACGATGCTGGCAGTTTCTGACGTGATCCAGAACGAACGGTTGGCACGTCTGTACGCTCGGGTACTCGAACTCGACACCCCCACTGTAGAGGAGCTCGCAAGCCGTTCTGCGAGTTCTCAAACCACGGTCTACGAGGATGTCAAGCATCTCGTGGAAATCGGTGTCCTCAAGCGCGTGACGGACTCTCAGCCGCACCGATATAGCGCTCGTCGGGTCGATATGACCATACAGACCGGGGAAGAGACGTTTCAAATCACCCCGACGCTTCTCGTTGCCCTGGCTCAACGCGACTCAAACGACAATATCGAACTTTACGTCGAACGCCACGAAGTCAGCGGTCTGGCGACGGCCATCGAATACGCTCGGGCCTACACGAAATCGGAGATGACTGCCCGGATCATGGCTCGAGAGCAGGAGATCCCCGTCCTCGAAGCCGAAACAATCCTCCAGGAACTCCAGGAAACCCTCCTTGATGTAGAGGACGAGATTTCGACGGAAATCGATATCGAGGCGTTGGATGCAGACGTAGACGAGCAAATCGGCGAGTAGTAACCGTGCCGGAACACCTCTTTCCCGATGTCGAGAGCCACCTCATTGACACGAATCTCTTCATTCGCTTCGAGCGCCACGAGACGATTGACCTGCTTGAGCGAGCAGTGACCGAACACGATATCGTTCTCTTGGTCCCGCAGCGAGTATACGACGAACTCACGCCAGAGTCCTATCCCTACGACCAACCTCCAATTGACGATGCGATAGAATCCGGCTGGGTGCAGGTCTTGGATGAAGTTGATTACTCGAACCCCGTCGTTTCAGCCACGATGGATATGGTTCGACACTATATCTCCGCCGCAACCGAGCGTCCCGAGCATACGATAGAGCAAGCCGATGCAGAAGTAGGTGGGGCGGCTGCTACGCTCTTGGAAGACGGACTCACAAACTCGATAGCGATCTACACGAACGACAGAGCCGCATTCCGTGGGATTGAGCGAGCACTCTCTCAACACAGCTACGAGAATCACGTTCAGTTAGTCAAGGCGTTCGATTTCGCGGATACCGTCGAGAACAGATATCAATTCTCTAAATAACCACTCTTTCAACAATCAGACGAATGGAGTATTGACATCCTCCTCCGCGTGAACGCGGAGGAATCCCACGGCACCGCACCGCTGGATTGGGATATTAGGGTTTGCAGTCCACCACCTCTGTCCGAGGTTGGAATCCTCGGGAGAGGTCATGAAGGTAGACTCCGGGCTGTGCCAACCAGCCGGTACTCCTATCCTCGTCCAAACTGGCCGAAGACTCAGAGTTACTTTCGCTATTGTTGATGTCGTGGCGGATGTTTTCCGCCCCGTTCACGTCAGCGTTGAACGCCGCATCACACTCCTCGCACACGTACAAGCCGCGTTCGACACGCTGACTATCGTCTTCTCTACCGCACACGCAACACGTCTTGCTCGTATCGCGCTCTGACACTTCCACGACTTCGATTCCCTCGACCTTCGCCTTGTACGTGAGAATCGACGTGAAGCGGTCGAACGCCCACCCGTGCAAGTCAAGGTTGCCGTGCCGACCCCAATTCTTCGAGTCGCCGTCTTCGTCCTCGCGGACGCCTTCCAAGTCTCCGACATTTATTCGCCCAACACCCTTCTCGACGCACTGTTCAACGATGTGTCTCGCTAAGGAATGGAAGAAGTGGGTGCGGCGTTCCGACCACTTGTGATGCAGTCGAGTGGCCCGTTTGCCACCCGAGTCGTCGCACTTGGCGATTTCTTTCGGGAAGTAGTACCCGTCTTGTTTGAGGCGGTTGCCGGGGTACAGGTCGGCGTCTTCGGTGCTGTAGGCGACGGCAGCGAAGTTGCTGATGCCGAGATCGATACCCGCCGTTTCGTTGCCGGGTGCGGTGGGCGTCTCGACTTCGTCTTTGCAGACGAGATGCAGCTCCCACCGTTCATTCGACTTATCGTAGACCGCGCGAACTTGTTGTAGGTTATCGACGGTGACGCCGGGGCGCGTCTCGTACTCGACAAGGATGTACTCCCACGCTTTCGGGTGTTCCTTATGATTCGCGCCTTTCGAAAGTCGGACACAGTTGTTCTTCGTGTCGTGGCGGATGCCGTTCTGTTTCCACGTCACCGTCGAACGGGGGTGTTCTTCGTGGACGCGGTTGCCGTCGTTGTCGTAGTAGTTTTTCTTGCAGTAGCCGGGCGGATTCGCGCGATCATCGGACTGCCTCTTGCCGTACCACGAGTTAAAGGCTTCAGCGAGTTCCTCCAGAACGCGCTGACTGGACTGACTATGCAGTCCCTTGTATTTTGGATGGGTCTTCAACTCGTCTTTGAGGTCGCCGTGGTCGGGAATCTCGCCCGTTTCCTCCCACACTTCTCGGGAGTGGTAGTTAGCGACGTTCCAGAGCTTGCTGGCCGACCACCCGTGCCGGTTGAGCGGTTCCTCTACCTGCTGGTGGTTGAGGATTTTCGCTTGGTGTGTTCGGTGGACTTCCAGCATCTTGAACGCCTGTATAATCACTTATACTTGTTTCTGTTGTAAAAGTATGGGTTGAGACTGGTGGAATATCCGGCCCTGCCATAGATGGTGGGTTGTGGAATGGGTTGTCGAATTCATCCCGCGCCTAAAGGCCTGTCTCTTACCCATAAGTTCACGGAGTCCCAAACAGACGTTTCAGACGCTGTCGAACCCAATCTGCAATCGGAAGATCGAGGCGAGGAGTGATCCGGGCGATGATCTCGGCGGTAGGGGGTTACTGAATGTGGTACACGGGATTAGCAAAATCGTTCCATAGGAGTGTTAAATCTGTAGATATCGAGGTTTCGATCGGATTTATTGACCTCGGCAACGACTCGATTTGTGGGTAAGAGACAGGCCTAAAGGCGCGGGTATTCGCCTTGCTCTTTATAATCGAGAGCCGTGCCTCGTCTCTCTATTCGGAATTCGATTCTAGAAACCGACCGTTGCACGCTCTCTGACGGTGGAACGCCATTTTTGTCGCCCCCCGACAGGTGAAGGGGCTGGAAAGACCCAGATAGAACGCCTCGACCACCAGAACTCATGTCCTCAGCATCCACCGCGAGTGGCGACACCACTCCCGAAGGCCAGGTTGTCCTCTCACACCTCGTGAACCGACTCCTCCAGCGTGAAGGAGGCAACGTCCCTGTCGAGCGAGTGGCGCTACGAGTGTCCGACTACGTCGACCTCTCCGACCAGGACGCCGCCGACCTCATCGACGAGGGGGACGACGCCGGTATTTACACGCTAGATCGCTCTTCGAGCGGGAACGCCACCATCACCGGCGTTTCACCACAGGGGACGGAACCCGAGGTCATCACCGATGCCTTCGGCGAACTCCAACAAGACACCGACGTTGACTTCCGCATGATCGAAGTCGTGACCGACACGATTAATCACGCCCTCCAAGACGCCGGGTACGACGCCTTCGAGTCGCTCGCGGACGCCAACGTTGACGACATCGCCGGCCTCACCAGCACGCTCACCGAGAGCCGCGCCGAGAACCTCCTCAAAGAGGCCGCCACGCACGTCCCCGTTGGACTCCGCCTCGCGAAGAACGCCGCCACCTACTACGACCAGCGGATGGACCCCGACACCGAACGGGCTGCCGCTCGCGTCACCGACCTCTCGCTCGTCACGGATTCCGTCGGAGAACCTCTGTACCGTTCCGAGGGGTGGGAGCCCGACGACGAGCGAGGAATGTACGTTTCCGATATCGGCCGCAACGCCGGGAGTCCTGTCCCCACAGGCCTGCACATCCTCGACGATCCCGACTACCCGAGCGTCCCGAAGGCCGCGACTCACCCCGACGCAGCCTATGACGCGCTCTCGGTCGACGACAACGGCGAGGTCGTCCCACCAGCCGTCCCCATCGACCCACGCTTCCAGGTCCCCCTCGATGAACTCATCGCGAAGAAACTCGCTCGTGGCCTCGTCCCGATTCGGGTGGTCGGGCCGCGTGGGTCGGGGAAGAATTACCTTCTCAAGTATCTGTGCCACAAGACAAACCGGGGCTACCAGTCAATCGATGTCGACCGAGCGACCGAACCCGAAGACCTCTTCGGCCCGCTCGTCCCGGATGGCGATGTCATCGTTCCTCGCAACGGCGCCGTGAAACAGGGCCTTCTGAACGGCGATACGATTGTCATCAACGAGTTCCCCGTCATGCAGGCCGGCGCTGCCATCGCGTTACACCGACTCTTGAACGAGGGGACGCTCTTGGTGAAGAGTCACGGTGAACTCGTTGAGCCCCACCCGTCGGCCCGCCTCGTCATCACTATGAACCCGCCGACCCGCGAGTACCGGGATTCGGAGCCGATGAACTCGGCGACGAGAGGCCGCTTCCGCTCGTTCGAGCAGCCCTACATCCAGGATGTTGAGGAAGAAGTGGATACGCTCGATAGGCAGGTGAACAGCGGTAAACCCGTCGTGGATCGACCGACGCTCAAGAAAATTGTCCAGTTCGCCCACCAGACCCGAGAGAACGAGTCCTGGCCCACGCTCTCGACGCGGAATCTCACGATCCTCTGTGAACACATCGAAGACGGAGTGTACCCGAAGGCCGCCGTCAAGGGGGTGCTCTGGGGAGTAGCCGAACCAAACCAGTACCCCGAGGACGCCTACGAAACCCTGAATGACTACCTCTAGAGGAACCAGCGGCGCTTGTTTGTGCGCCCCCGTGACGACGAGGGGGCTGCACACTCTGTCCATTACTTGCCCGTCCCAGCCTCCGTCCTGTTCCAAAAATGTCAATTCAACATCACCAGGTCGTCGACGATCTCAAACCCAAGGCCGCTGTGAGATCACGAATTTCTCCGCAGCGGGCCGACCGTCTCCGAGAGTTCATCCTCGGTCACCTGCCAAGGGGTCTGACCGTCGACGTCGTCATTTCCTCCAGCGTCCAGACCGCTGCCGTTCTCCCCGTCGATGTCGATGCTATCGTCTCTTCAGATGCGACCGAAATCGAACGCGCTCAGGCCGAACAGTTGCTCGCCGGCGTCGACGCTGATTACCTGGTGATGGTGACTGGGACCGAGGCCGACCTCACCCGCATCCCACTCAACGACCAGCTCACCGCCGACCACGCCCACCAGTTCGGCCTTGCCTTTCACGAACTGCTCCACATACTCAAGACAGCCATCACAGCGATATCAGAACTCCTCGAGACCGAGGTCGATGTCAAATACCATGCCCAGGTTCACGACCTCATCAACATAGTCGAGGATGGCGCCATCGAGTCCGAAGCCATCCACGGCGAGAATTTCAGCGATAACGCCGGAATTCGACTTGAACTCACTCGACGGCTCCACTCGCAGACGCCCAAGGACATCCCAGACGGTGAGGAAATTCGCTACTCGTTCTGGGACGCTGTGACGAGTTGTCTGTACGACGAAGCCATCTATCCGACGGGAACGACCGATGTTCTTCTCGACGAAAACGATTCTCGCATACAATTCAAGAGTGATGCGGATCGGGATGCGTTCGAGGCGATCCACACAGAACTGTGTACGCTGTCTGACGACGTACACGCGATTCGGAGCGCCGACCGATCAGACATCACTCACAACCACGACAAGACCGCCTCGATCCGTCGAGCGCGACGAGTTATCCAGACATGGACCGACCACATTCAGCCCGTCCTCGAGGCCGACAAAGAGGACGAAGAAGAGCAGGAACAGGACGTCCAGGTCAACCAACAGGTCGGTGGTAAGAACGAAGGTGGGTATCAAGACCAGTCCAGCGGGGATGGGAGTGACGAGGCCGCAGAATTGCTGGAAATGCCATCCAACTCTGATGCAGGCGACGACAGTTCCAGTAGAAACGAAGGGCTACAGGACGCTGAAGAGGGCGCTAGTACAGATGAGGATTCACAGCGGCTGTCACAGACCCAGCCCCCGACGCAACTCCCCGAAGACTTCGATCCGACCGACGTCTCGCTATCGCGGGAAGCAACGAGTGACCCCCATCAAAACGTCTTCGAACAACCGCCGGTCACGGACGATCCCAGCCCCACCGACGTCGGCGAGATCGACAATCATGGGGAAGAGGACGAACAGAACGACGAGCAGGCCCCCAGCATTGGCGAGGGCGCACAGGGGCACCACCGCGATGGTAAAGACGGACGTGACGCAGAAGCCGACGTGGAGAGAACTGACGCCGCTCAGGACACGGGAGGCGACAGTGATGGTGAGGGAGATGTCAAAGACAAGGCGGGTGGAGAGAATGATGGACAGGCCGAGTCAGAATCCGAACCGTTGAGTCGGGCTCAAGCTATCGCGCAGGCCGCTGACCGTGCCCGACAACGCGAGCAGGAACGACAGGGTGGGAATCCAGGCCAGAGGACGAACACCGAGACAGAAGCGCCGTCGAAGTCACCATCTCCCGAGGAGGACATGGGTGACGTCCCGAGATCCGCCGCTTCGAGTTCCATCGACACTCAGCAACAGAACCAAGACCAGCTCACTCTCGAGAAATTCGGCGGCGATTCCCAGGATAATCACGAGGGTACAAATCCCGATACGAGCGAAGGCGAGACCGACGACGAGCACTCCTCGGACGGATTAGATGAGGCATGCCAGTCGGACCAAGCGGATACCCCGACGCTCGAGACGGCGAGCAGCAGCGCGGCGGGAGACATCGACACCGACGCACGTTCGGAATCGGAGTCCGGTTCAGAACCCGAAGCAGAATCAGACTCTGAATCGGGGCAAGACATCCCGGAAGGACCTGCCCATACCGAGAGTTCGACGAGGTCGCCCGACGAAGACGAAGCCACCTACGAGAATGCCCTAGCCGGAGACGAACGCGCTGCCCACCGTGAATCCGAGCGCGAAGGTATCGACGAACAGGCCCTCGAAGAAGAACTCTCCGCGCTAGCTGACCAGCTCGAACGCTCCGCCCGCCAGCAAGCACAGAACGGAAAAGATCAGAACAATGGGGAGGGTGGACAATACGGTGGGCCTGGAAGTCTCGAGGATCTCGAGATTCTCCCCATCAGCGACAATCTCGCCCTCAATCGCGAGTGGGGCGCTATCGAAGAAGGGGCTGATCGGGTCGCAGAAACTCTCGAAATGTACCTTCGACTCGACCGCCGCAAAAACGTGCGACGTGGTCTTTCTTCTGGGGCGTACGATCCGCGGGCCGGTCATCGCCTCGCTATCGGTGACCCCCGCGTGTGTAAATCCCGAACCCTTGGGGACGAAAAGCAGTACGCGCTCGTCCTTGTCCTCGATCGTTCTGGGTCGATGCGTCGGGGGTCACCACCGAAGATTGAGATCGCGACGCAAGCACTCGCTCGATTTGCACTCGCCGCGGAGAACCTCGGTATTCGTGTCGCCATCACCGACTTCTACCGTGGTGAGGCACGTCTCGTGAAACCGTTCAGCATAGACACTCGCCACGTCCAGGCGAATCTGCTTGATACGACGTGTGGTGGCGGGACGCCCCTCTCGGATGCGGTTAGCCTCGCCCGTGAACTCGTCGAAGCACAACGCGACGAGCCGCTGATAATCACTGTGACGGATGGCAACCCCGCCTCGACGGATGATGTTATCGACCAAATACGGCGGTCACACGCACCCGTGTGCTCGCTCACTATTGCGACCGATTGCCAGCCCGGGTCGCTCTCTGACAGTGCTTCTGAACTCTCGCATTACTATGAACGCCAGAAAGCCGTTTACACACCCGATCGTCTGGACGACAGACTCGACCAGTTCGCGAGCCTGCTAGCCGGGCTGTGAGAGTAGGAAGCAAAAATATCCAGACATTCTATCACCATCTACCTCAGTGGCTGATAGATCCAGCTTGCTGAATACAACGCGCTAATCGGCTATCCGTCGATTTTATTCCCACACCACAATCATAAGAAGACTTATGATAATCCTCTTCGTCCACCGTTCGAGTATGAATTCACGGAGACGAGACAGTCACGCAGACAGTGTGACACGTGCTATTATTAGCCGTCGAAAGCTACTCGCCGTGAGCGGTGCCGTTGCGGTTGGTGGGCTGAGTGGGTGTCTGAGTCGAGTAGCGTCGCAAGTGACGGATACGGGTGCGTCTCCAGCAGCAGTGTTCGCAGGAGTCGGCGCGTACACTGGCCCCTCCCCGACAAGTGAACCCACCGTGTACAAACTGACACCGACGGCCTCAGCTGGTTCCGGACTGCTCTCCGGCGAAGTCGAACTCGAAGCGTGGGTAACCTCAACAGCTCTCGCGGCCATCGACCTCGAAGGAGAAACAACCTACACAGGGGATGCTGCTAACACCGCCCGAGCTAACTACAACAACAGTCGGAGCAATAAGTCGAAGATTCGGTCGGACGACACCGATTCGGATGGCGACGGATTAGGCGACCGTGATTACAATGACGCTCTTCGGGCTGCGTTAGACTTGGAGAATACGCTTCTCTCGCAGACAACGGAGGCAGTATCCATCAGCAAGCGTAGTGCTCGAACTGGCCGTGGAAAAAATTCAAAGGAGATAGATGAATATTTCGACAATATGAGGAGCAGTATCAATGAGATACAGGAGACGCTGGAAAGCTGCTCTGACGACGTGTGCGTAACCGTCCGAGAACACGCCGAGGGACGGAAAAAACTGACTCAGCAAGCGGCAACGCACGTTGACAATGGAGAATGGAGCCACGCTGCCGAGGCACTCCAAGAGATACAAGGAATCGTCGAGGGGGACATCGAACTACTCGAAAAGTCGTTGCAGGACACCTCCGAACACGTCCTCGAAAACCCTCCGCTTCAGGACTTGACCGGAGCGAGTGACGAAGACATCGCCGCCCTGTACGAGTACCTCGCTGGCGAGCCAGTCCTCAGCGAGCAGTTCACTATCACCGTACCTGATGCCAGTCTCCCGGGAAGCGACGTTGCAGTCGGTGACGAGCTCACGCCGCGCCGCATCATCGAGTACGTGACAGGACGAGCCGACACTGACGGGAAAGTCTACGCGTGGGGCGACAACAAGGTCGAGAACGGAGGTGGAAACACCAGTCCGATTTACGAGGGAGACGCGGTCGGCGGTGAAAGCGTCCTTAACAGGGGACTCATGTCTGACGATAATTCGCTGTACAACTCGGACACGTTCCTCTCCGCCGTCTCTGGACCAGTCGACACGGGAATCCACCTCGAATCAGATGTCGTAGACGGACGAGTCACGGTCAATCCAGTGAACGACCCACCGCAGGCCACAGAAACGACGCCTGCTCTTGCGGTCAGCGCAGACGGGGCCTCGTCCGAGCCTGCAGACTTCGATGAGTGGGGTGCTGAACTCGGTGAGAGTTCGACCACGTCGACGCTGGTGTGCCCGATTATGATCGCACCGCCGGAGTGTCCGTCGCCGTTCCCTGCGCTGCTGTCCGTACGCCGCTGCAAGCACGCTGATCAGTACATCTACACGGGTGGCTGGGTCATCGACGATGGCAGCCTCTACGTGGATTCAATCACACTCGTGGCTGTGGGAGAACCAACAGCAGTCATCGGTGTTGGCGCTGGTGATTTAGATGGAGATGGGTACGGCGACGTGATGGCCCGCCGCCTGTCTGGCGAACGAGAGCGACGAGGAGCGAGACTGTTCGATGGGGCTGTTTCCGATGCGGTTGCCGAAGGGCACCTCTCAGAAGCAGAAGGAGAGGACATCATCCTCCGGAAGCGGCCGGGACGAACGACGCGGCAAGAGGAGGGGACTGCCGCTGATGTCCCTGTAACTATGACTGCGCAAGGGCGACTTGTCCACTTCACGGGAGCGAGCGCCTCCGACGACGTGAAGTTCAAAGCCGGGGCCGAACTCTCGAAGAGCGTGAACTGAGCCGTCCCGCTCAGTGGCTCTCTCGTTGCTCGACCTGATTCAAGTACGCACCCCCGAAATATGGCTTTAGTAAATCAACCCGAAACCAAGTGACTAAACTGGGTGAGAGAGGTGAGTAGCGGGTTTGACTCCATGGTAGGTCACCAGTATGCATCATCACTGACGAATTGCCTCGGTACGAGGGTGTCTGCTGCATATAACCTCTATATCGGTCAACGTGATTTCATTCAGTTGGGGATCTGCTGTATTGGAAAGTATGAGAACTTCTGCGTACCACGATGACATACTCCTACGCCACGACGACACTCGGTTCGTTGCATAGGACGTCTTCCGAGCCAGTTTGTTGCCCCCCGTATCGGTAGCGGGGCGTCCAGCAGACGACCGGCGTCCGCACTCCGTCCTTCGTCAATCATGTCCTGTCGAACCATCCACTCAGCTAACGGCAGTGTGCCCCACCTGGCGTTGCCACCAGGCGCACTCGCCCACATAGACCGTGACTACGACTACGAAGTTGATCGCGATCCACCGAACGTCGAACCCATCGAACACCAGATTCGCCTCGACTTCATGCGCGGTGGGCCTGTCCGCCGCGACCAACTCCTTGGAAACTACAATCCCTGGTCGTACAAGGCTGAGACTCCCGCAACCCATCCCTGGCGGGGAATAAAACAGAAGCCGAGGGGCCTCGATTACGCCGAAGCATCGTGTGATGTGCGGATTCGCGAAGAGGAGAAGTTCTACGAACACGCCGACGATGACACTGTTCTGGCCGACGCACCTGCCTACCTTGCCGCACGTATCCGCGAAGCTAGTGAGCAATCCGACCCTCACGAAGCCGTCCGTAAGGTGCGTAAGGACCGGGAGAAGTGGTATCAGGAACTCATCCCCGGCGCGAATCTCCGCCAGATCCTCAAGGAGTCGTCCTATGGGTCGCTGATCGAGAAGTGCATCGGACCCACTCCCGACGCCAACCACCTCCTCGAGCACAACGCCTTCGTGGGGATGGTCATCGTTGACGACGACACCAACCCCGACGCAATCGCCCGAGAACATGACATCGACTCGGTGTACGTCCTCCAGGAATCTGTGCTCTCACACGCGAACACTGACGAACCAGTGGCTCTCGCTGACTACGGTATCGAACTCCCCGCACCCGTCCTTGTCGGAGAATACGACAGCGGGAGCCAGTACCCATTCATCCCGTGGGGGGACGCCCTCACCTGTTCGTGCCCGTACAAGCAATCCGCTCCCTTCCGCGTGATGTGTAAACACGAACTTCTCGCGAGCATCGTCTGTGGCGACCACGACTCAATATTCATCCCTCTCACCCGGGGTATCCACGTCCCTCACCGCGCTCGTCGATTCGCTAGTCCCGAGATCGCCGTTTCTCACCAGCCGCGAACAGCGGGAGGTCACCCGTCGCCATGACGACACTCTTGGAACCCGAACACCGCGAACTCGTCACTGACTCGCTCGACGACATCAGTCAGCAGACGGGTAAATCCACCTACCGGGTCTTCTCCGATTGGATCAGTATGGCGGTCGCCAGCTTCTCCGGCGACGAAGACGCCTA
Organism: Halorubrum sp. 48-1-W; assembly: GCF_003287355.1. Lineage (GTDB taxonomy): Archaea > Halobacteriota > Halobacteria > Halobacteriales > Haloferacaceae > Halorubrum. The sequence goes on along the minus strand of NZ_QMIM01000003.1, from coordinate 59,029 downwards.
TCAGAAACCGCTCGACCGGTATCGAAATGATGGTCGGGACGAGGAGACGGTTCGAGAGTTCGCGACGCTGCACGCCAACGCCCTCGGGGGTCTCGTCCTTGCGATGGAGGAAACGCAAGAAGATGTCCTCGGCGGCGTCTACGAACACTACGGCCTCACCAGCGAGCACTTCGCCCAGTACTTCACGCCCGGAGCGGTGAGCCGAGCGATGGCCCAGATGAACCTCCCCGACACCGATAGCCTCCGTGAGGCCACGCCGGACGACCCTCTGGTGATCGGTGATGTCTCTGGGTGCGGGAGCGGTCGACTCATCGTCGACAGTGCCCATCGACTCCAGAACCTCGCACCAGAGACTCCAGCCGTCTATCTCGGATACGACAAAGATCCTCTCTGCGCGAAGATGGCCGTTCTCAACTTCGTTCTCAACGCTATGACCGGGTACGTCCTACTCGGTGACGCCTTGAAACTCGATGCCCGACGGGTATGGTTCATCAGCACTGCCCAGCTCATCGGGGGCGACCATCCTGTGCGAGAACTCGACACGAGCGAGCGTGACCGCGTCCTCGCCCGATTCTTCGGTGTATCCCTCATCGACGACGACACCGACGCCGGCGCCGCACAAGAGGAACCGGACACCGAATCTGAGCTGGACGTCGACCCGGAACCAACACCCGAAGAACCAACACTCGCACCGAACCTCGATGTCACGCTCGACCCGAGTGACACCTCCCAGGCTGGTTTCGACGAGTTCGTATGACCCTCTCCTGCAATCGCGACGGCTGTGATCGAACGTGGCCCCGCGATCCCGTGCTTGAGGTAGGGTGCCCATCGTGTAGCGCTCCTATCGGCACTAAGTGCAAGCGCCCGTCGGGGCACGCCGGTAATTTCGTTCATCCTCACGGAAAGCGTGACCGCCTCGCTGTCGACGAAGGCCACTACAGAGAATGCAGGAGAGAGCCCATGACTTCTGTCGTGGGGTGAATCCGCCAGTTCAGAACCCGTTCAACGTCGCCTGCCCGCGGGATGTCCCACGTTACAGTTCTCCTTCCTCCACCCGCTTCATCCCCTGTACCAGCAGACCTTTCGACGTCAATCCGTACTTGTCCTTCAACTCCTTCATCTTCTCGAACTGCTCGTCGTCGTCCACTTGGATGTGAATATTGTTCGTCATACCTCAATAGAAATAGCATAGATATTCATATCTATAGGTTCTAGGTGCGTACAGCGATGAAGCGCACCAACACGTTCGCCGTGCGACCGCTCTCACAGGCTGGAGAGCGCGTACTGCGGGATCTGTTGGATGCGTCAGCTGCACTCTGGAACGAGGTCAACTACGAGCGCCTCATGCGGTACAACGACGAAGACGGCCTCGAAGACGAGAGTGTCTGGGACGCCGACACCGGCTCACTCGAAGGCCAATACAAACCAGTCCTCGGTGCGTCCACCGCCCAGCAAGTGATCCAGAAGAACTCCAACGCGTGGACTGCGTTCTTCAGAAACAAACAGCAGTACCACGACCAATCAGACGACTCCGTCACGGAACACCCCAGTCCGCCCGGGTTTCGTGGCAACAAAGACGACGGCCGTGTTCTGAAAGGAGTCATTCGAAAGGACGCATACAGTGTCGAGTGGGGCACGCGTTCCCGACTCGAGATGATCGTCGGAGAAGAACTACGAGACAGACACAACAGTCCGAAAAGCCGCCTCCGGTTGGAAATCGTGGGCGAACTGAACTGGCCCGATTATGAGGACCAAGGTCGATTGGAACTGTGGTACGACGAAACTGATGGCACATTCAGAGCTTCGCAGCCCGTGACCATTCCTGACGACACACGGGCAACTCCACTGGCTGATGAAACAGCCGCTCTGGACATCGGTGCCAACAACCTTGTCGCCTGTACCACCACAACCGGTGAGCAGTTCCTGTACGACGGCTCACAGCCGTTTGAGCAGTTCCGCGAGGCAGCCAACCGAATCGCAGAACTCCAGTCAAAACTCGACGACCAGCGGCGAACAAGCAAGCGGATCGACCGATTGTATGACCAGATGTACGGGCGGCGTGATCACGCTCAAGACGCACTCGTTCGCGACCTCGTCGAACGGCTGTACGTTGACGGCGTATCCACAGTGTATGTCGGCGACATTCGAGACGTCCTCTCGACCCACTGGAAGGCCGAAGTGAACGCGAAGACGCACAACTTCTGGGCGTACCGACGGTTCATCCACCGGCTGGAGTGTGTCTGCGAGGAGTACGGCATCGACCTGCTTGAGGAATCTGAGGCGTGGACGACACAGGAGTGTCCAGGGTGCGGTGAACGTGAAGAGACGGAGCGGAACGGTGACTTGTTCCGCTGCGTCTGTGGGTACGAGGGACACGCCGATCTCAAAGCGAGTCAGGTGTTCCTCGAACGTGAGACTGGGACGGAAGTGGGGCTGATGGCTCAGCCGGTGCGCCTCAAGTGGGACGACCATCACTGGTCGGAGATACCACACTCTCTCGAGAGGGCAAGTCCCAACGAGGAGCGCACAAACCGAAGTACCCACCGCACGGTGGGGAATCTTGCCTCCGTGGAATCGGCATAGCCCGACATCCCAACGGAGGAATTCCACGACTTCAGTTGTGGGAGGAAGTCAACGAACAGGTCTCGATCGGAGCATTTTGAATCGTTCTTCCGGCGTTCAGCGTCCTACGTTACAGTACGGACGCGAGCGTAGCGTAGGACCAGTTTTGTCGCCCCCCGTGCCGGTGAGGGACGTACAAACATGACCTATGAAGTCGCAGAAGACGCGCCTGAACGCACCCGTAGTGAAGTAGAACAGCTCCACGAACTCGCGGTCAACACGTTTGGCTACGCCACCGACCACGTCCTCTTCACCGCTCACGGCGACGGGACGATCTCCGGTCGAATCGCCCTCCCTACCGGCCGTCCGTACGATGACACGGACGACGATCGGGAGCGCACAACACTCCACGACCGAATCGCCCGTCGCTTTCAGAACAACAACGACACCGATCCCGACCCGCCCGCCGTCTGCGCACCCATCACCCCAGACGCACCGAGCGCGAATATCCCGGACGAAGCGCAAGCCAGTGCATGACCGGTGACTCTACGCCCAATAACGTGCCTCGGTGGGAGGATATCGACCTCGATGCTATCGACTACGAGGCGCGTGACGGTCTCTCATCCGGTCACGAGCGCACGCTTCGAGCACTGCGGTCGAAAATCGGCTCTACGGAGGCGCTGCTCCGACGCTATCTTAGAGAACTCGGTGTCTCATCCGGGGGTGACCTCGCCAAAGTCAGTATCCCGACGCATCTGCAGTATCGCGACCCGTTCGCGTTCGACCGAGCTCGCCGAGTACGGAGCGCCCAGACGACTCTTGAGAGCCAGCGCCAACGCCTCTGTCAGGTCCTCTCTGACCACTGTGCTGAAAAAACTCGTCTCCGTGAGGAAGTCAAGGTCGAAGATGACGATGACACCGACGGCGTCGAGACAGACGAGCCATACCCTTCGAAAGAACTGTAGCCGCCACATTTGATGTGATTCAGTCTCACTTATGACCAGACCCGTCCTACTGTACCTGTGAATATCACCTCCAAATATCCGACCCTCAGCCTCGAATCAGAGTTCGAGGCGGACTCTTTCACCATGATTACCATCATGGATGGTCCAGGGGTGAACGGCCTCGAGCGATACTTTCTCGGGTACTATGATGAGGACCTTCGCGACGATGATGGCTCATTCCTCGCCCGCCCCGTCGGGCATCACGAACTCCCTCACCCGATGACGCTCCCTGAGGTCGAAGAGTGGGCGCTCGATTATCTCAGTGTCCCAGAAGAAGCCCTCACCGAATGTGAGGCTCGACAGCTCCGAGCGAAACGAGCACGAGAAGGAGAACAGTCCGACGACGAACGCGAACAGGTGTAGAAGCGGGACCGCTCTCTATGATGACCCCTCAAGATCCGCTCTCCCAATCGAAAGCAGTCACTCCCGGCAGCACTCGGCGAGTAACCCGTCGGACTGCTCTCGGCGGTATTGGGACACTTTGCCTCGCCAGCCTCGCCGGATGTCTCGGCGTCTTCGGCGCAGAACCCGTCAACAGCGAGCAGAACGCGACTGACGAAGACGGACCCGGGAGCGGTGGTGGGCAGACTCCTGCTCGAACGTCCACGACGACGAACCAACCCGACACCAGCGACGGAACCCCCGAACCAACGTCCGAGCCTGACCCTGACGACGATAGACCTGGTGGACTACCGAACGGTCCCAGCGTGATGCCTGGCGACCTCCCCCCTTCGTACACCAGATATCCTGAACGCTTCGACCCAATTGACCGCGTCTATGTCGGGCCGATCACCTCGCCCGCCACGAACGACTGGAATCCGCATTACGACGATCCCGAGCCTGGGAAGAAACTCGCCGACGTTGCCGTCCACAATTCGACCATCGAGGACTGGGTCGTGAGCCCGCCCCACACGATGCACCGGGTGGACGGCCTCGAGCTCACCGTCGACGGCGACGGTGCGTTCACGGCAGAGGGCGGCTTCCACTACAGAAACAAGTGCGGATACTTTGGCGTCAATCATCTCTATGTTAGGGGGCCCACCGCGACGATCTACCTCGCGTACAGCCACGACCCTGCCTGCTCCGAGAGTGAGGTTCGCGACGAAGGGGGGTATTGGTACGGGCCTGTTACGGTGACGGGGAGCCTCGATGGAGACTTCGACACGCTTCGTATCATCCTCCTCAACGGGAACGAGAACCTCGGCGAGTTTGATTCTACAGACACGATGGAATTTGGGATATAGTGGTCCGTCATGGCTAAACTCATCAATATAAATCCAAGACCGGCCTGCCCACGGCCTACTCGTTTGTCGCCCCCGGACGCGGTGCGGGGATCGCCTGCCTCATCAACCCCACTAATCCGCACGACGTGAGAATCATATCAGTCGAATCACCCGTTCTGCAGGAACTACAATCTATCGGCGATGTAGGGCGGGAACTCCGAGACTTGGTCTCAAGGATGAAGCCCATTACGAGATGACGTAACGCACGTGCTACGATCCAGACACAATTAATAATCCTATGGACTACGGAATATGACCATCGTCAGGAACATTCAGGTCAAACTCGATATTACCAAGGAAAACCACTCGACAGTGGATGCCACGTTTGAAGAGTTTCAACGAGTCACCGAACCCGTCATTGATTACGGTTGGAGCAACGACCCTGACGACATTATCACCAACAAAAACCAACTCAACGAAGCTACGTACCGTGAAATCCGCGAGGACTCACCGCTTACAGGGGGACACGTTCAATCTGCTCGAAACCTCGCGGCTAACGCTCTCTCGAACGGCAAGCGCTTGCTTGAAGACAGGAAGAGTACGAGTAAGCCAGGATTCAAAGGAACGGTTGTTACATACAATTCCAATACGATAACGTATAATGACGATCACTGTACCCTCTCGACGGTAGACGGACGAATCCGTGCCGAATACGTGTTCCCACATGAAGATATGGGAACGCCGTTTGAGGAGTATTGGAACGAAAATGAGTGGGTAAAAAAAGAGGCCACGCTTCACAAGCGCGACGGTGAATACTATCTCCACGTTGCCGTTGACCACGTAGGCGATACTAATTCTAGTGATGATTCGACCGAGAACGGAGTGGTTCTCGGCGTCGATTTGAACGTAGATGGCTACCTCGCCGTTACCAGCACGGGAGCGTTTCTCGGGAACGCGAACGAGTTGAACCACAAACGCGACGAATACGAACGTCGCCGCGGAGATCTACAACAGACAGGTACTCGCTCAGCGCACCTTACTATCCAGTCAATTGGTGATAGGTTTGCCGAGTGGAGTCGGCATCGTCTGCACAACGTGTCAAACGATATTATTCAAGAAGCTATTGAACACGACTGTACGTACATCGCGTTTGAGCGATTGACGTACGTTTGGACGCGTATCTCGAATGCCTCGAAGTTCCAACAGTGGGCGTTTCGTAAACTCCAGCGACAAGTCGAGTACAAGGCCGAAGAATACAATATCGGAGTGGAAAAAGTCGCTCCCCAATACACGTCACAACGGTGTAGTCTCGGTGAGTGTGGATACATCCACAATCATAATCGGGATAGTGATAAGTTCGAATGTCTGAAATGCGGGAAGAAGCTGCACGCCGATTATAATGCTGCGCGGAACGTGGCGTGGCGTCTTGTCCAGAACTGGCTCAAGTCTGGTTCTGGACGGGCCACCGGTCAACTGGCCCTGAAGTCAGGAGTAGTGAACGCGAACGGTCATTTCAGGCCTACTGCGCTTCGCAGTTAGAGCGTGAGCTCACTGACAAGCCCCGGCGCTTGAGATTGGGGTTGTTGACGAGTACTGATACCGACACCGCTCGTTCACTGTGCATCACCAGTCTGTTTTCGTGACAACTGAACACGAAGACGAAGCTCAAGATGACCCCGAAAATACCGAGACGAAGACCATCGACGGGGCCGGTTTGCTTGCCCTCGATGACGAACCCTTCGAGACCACGCTCTTTCACCACGGAGTCAACGTTGATACCCGGGAGCGAGCTTCACGAATCGAGACCGGCGGCTCCGACGAGTTCGTCGACAACCGTTCTCTCTCCGCTATCCGTGCTCAGAACGGTGAGAAGACGGTTCCCGAGGACGCGTCCGGACGCCAGAGGACGCTGTTTGCAGATACCGCCGTCGATCAGCGCACCCTCGATGGGGACAAAGCCAGCGCTCGCTTCATGTTCGAGGCCGACCAGCGCCGCCAACAAGCGGACTCTCGCTGCCAGGACGCGTCTCGCGTACCCTATCAATGAACCCCCTTTTGCTTCAAGCTCGCCGCTAGTGCTTGCGCTCGTTTATATTAGAGAACAATCTATGAAGGAGGGAGGAATCCCTCCATGAACGCCGAAAGCCCTTGGGACGACGACCGGAGATTCTACGGCAAGGACGACTTCGGAGACACATCTTTTGAAGACGAGCATTACGGCCCAAATGACGCCGGCGAATTCACCGTCGACGAAGCCCCGCGGTGTACCCAGTGTGATCGCCCCGTCGATCCCGATCGGGCCCTCTGCAAGGAATGTGAGCGCGACACGGAACTCGAATCGGAGAATCCCTATGGACCTATTCACGACGACGTCACCGTGACCTACGAGAAACGAATTGACGCACTCGCGTTCGCCGTCGTGCCGGCGAAATCTCGCTTCGAGGCGATCGTCAAGGCCACCCTTGCATTCGATGCTCGAGAGAACGCCCCCAAGAAGCCCGCCGGCTTCGACGGGATGACCTTTGAGCTCCTCCACGAAGCCGACGACCCGGATATCCGTCCTTTCAATATCGGCTGGGGCGCACTCCCTGAAGCCGTGCCCGTCGCGAGCGAACGCGGCCTCGAACTATTTAATAAAGCCCACAACCGCACCAACTGGGGTGATCACCTCTCTGAAGGCCCTGAAGTTGACTTCGAACCCGAACCTGACATCTACCTCTACGACGAGGACGGAACCGCAATCTGCCGCGCCGGGCAGTTCATAGACCTCATCGACAGCTACACCGTCCCTGATGATCCCAGCGACTACACTCAGCCCGAGTACGGCAGTACTGACGAGGAGCTATGGATCGTCCCGGCATTCACCCTGAGTGTCCATCCTACTACCGCCGATTGATTACGAGAGAGCCTGTTATAGAAAGCTCCGCGCTCTCTGTCTATCCAAATCTTGTCAAGATCCGCCTACAAGATACAATGCGAATATTCTGCACAGAGGTCTATAGGAATTGGCTGTTCAAATTGGTCAATCGCTTATGAGTAACACACCGATGATAAACTGATGTTTAGTAATTTTGCTCCGTATGTTTTATTTGAAATACCACGTAGAGAGACCTAGAACGGTGATCACGGCTCGAACTCGCCAGCCGTAGCTCTATTAACAATCTTCTACGCAAGAGTGTTGATCAATATACGAGTACACTTGCCCGAATCCTGAACAAATACACAAAATAGAGGCATTCACCCACTGACGGTGTCGACACCCGCAATCTCGAACCTAGCACCACCAGTACTTCCCTCAACGACAGAAACGTTCCACCCGTGAGCCTCAGCGATTCGTCTGACGATCGCGAGTCCAAATCCAGTTCCTTCGTCCGCTGTCGAGTACCCGATATCAAACACCCTGTCACGCTCCTCTGGAGGAATCCCTGGCCCATCATCTTCTATATAAAACCCTCTATCTGACACGCCGACTGTAATACTCACATTTGAACTGCTATGTTCGACAGTGTTCCGAAAGAGATTCTCAAGCAGTTGTTGGAGACGGCTTCGGTCAGCTCGGATCATCCGGTCGGCCTCGATTTGGATCGTCGCTTCCTCTGTGTCGACATTCCGCCAGCATCCCTCAGCTAATGAGTCTAGTCTAACTGACTCTAGCTCGCCTACGCTGTTCCCCTCCCGAGCAAGAGTCAACAGATCGTCGATTAACGTCTCCATTCGAGTATGTGCCTGGCTAACTGCATCAAGATGCGTACTATCGGACTCCGACTGGGCGAGTTCTAATCGCCCTGAAGCCACATTTAGTGGGTTCCGGAGATCATGCGAGAGTACACTCGCGAATTCGTTGAGTCGTTCGTTCTGGCGTTCAATTTCTTGTCGCTGCTCAACGCGGTCAAGTGCCGTTTTGATATTGGTAGCCAGTACTTGTGCGAGTGTTTTATCAATCTGACTGAATGCCTCAGTAGTCGTCGAGCTGAGAATAAAGACTCCATGATCATCAAGTGGAAGAACGAGTTCGCTACCGAACGGTGTGTCAGTTGCAAACCGCCTTGATTCATTCGTGAGATCAGGGTAATACTCAGAAACACCGGTTCGATAGACTTGACCTGCCAAACTATTTGTAATGCACAGTGTCGGTGGTGCCTCGCCAAGTAATTCTTCTGAATTATCTGTCCAAGCCACGGGCACAAGCGCATCCTCATCCGGTTCATAGAGGTGGATGCCATTTATAACCTGATTAAGCACTTGTGCAGCGGCTTCGGACCCGATCTTCGCCACTTCCTCAGTGGTAGTCGCGGTCATCAGATCTCGGGTCGAGCCGTGTAATTCCTTCAACGCGCGTTCACGTTCTTTTCGCTCAGAGATATCGATAGACACGCCCAAAAAACAGGTTTGTCCATTAAGTTTGATTGGGTGAACAGATAGCAAGGCAGCAAACGCCGATCCATCTTTCCGTACGTGTTCAACTTCGTCATACCAAGACTCGCCTGATTCGATGAGGTACGTAATTTCTGGGATCTGCTCAATCTCGTGCTGCTGGTGAAGCAGCCCGATTGATTCACCGATAGCTTCCTTACGATTGTATCCAAATAGCCGTTCAGCACCGGGGCTAAATTCTTGAATACGAGCGTCCGTCCCGTCTGCTGTTGGTTTCGCGATCACGAATGAAACATCTCGAGCAGCCTCGAAGATCCCTTCGAGTTTGGCTTGTTTGGCTTTTCGATCAGAGATGTTTCGACTGCTGACAAGCACCCCTTGGACTGCTGGATCGTCTACGAGGTTGACAACTCGTTGTTCGTACCACTCAAACTCGCCGTTGCTCTGCTCGATGCGGAGTTCGTTATGTGCAGTCTTACCAGGGCTTTCGAGCACTGAGCTAAACGTTTCCATCGCCTTCTCGCGATCATCGGGATGAATATACTCAGAGGGCTCCGACCCGGTTAGATCGAAGACGTCTTGCCCGGGGAGATGTTCCCGACAATGATTCTGATACTGGACGATCCCGGTTTCATCGAGTACTGCGATGACTTCGGAGATATTCTCAAGGAACGAGAGTCGGCGGTCAAGTTCCTGTTTTGAGTTCCGCAGTTCGGTGATTTCTCGACCACTCCCAACGATGCGCTGAACCTGGCCATTTTTAACAATTGGAGTGAGCGTTGTCTGCCAGACTGTCGGTTCCACATCAATTTGAATTGTCTCTTCGTATGTGACTGTCTCCTTTTGTTCGATACATCGCCGATAGTTGTTTCGTAGACGTTTGCCGAGATCCTCACCAAACACCTCGATAGGAGTTTTGCCGCGAACTTCTTCGGTTGATTTCCCGGTGAACTCCTCTTCGCGTTGATTAAATCGTTGAAACCGGATGGTTTCATCTTCTCCGACATCTAGCAAAAAAATGGCTTCGGAGACCGCATCGAACATTGTCTCATATTCTTTTTTTGTTGTCGCTAAGTCATCGATAATAGCAGCCTGCTCCGCCGAATCCCGAGCCATTGAATGGGTTTTTCTACTTGTTTATAGGTATAAATAGTATCGATATGCGCTAAGTGGTTGATAGGGTGTCATAGAGGGCTTCACATACCTATTCTTCCATCCCTTCGGGTCACTCAGTATAATGAACCTATACAGAAACTCGGTTAATCAAACAAGAAAGTGCTCCTCAATCAATATTTTATTCGATTGTGTATGTATTACTAGAACGTCTAACTCAGAGTTCTCAGGCTTTCTGAAGTCACATCCCCCGACAGCAATCCGAAACGAAATCGTTTCGCCCGCTGTCCACTTGTTATCTTCTTCGATATAAATTGGACCATCGTTCTCAGCAGCAAATCCCTGACTGATGAGATTTTTATTTCCCTGTATATTTTCATCAGATAAGGTGTAATCAAAGTATCCATCACCTGGCAGATCAACTAACCGCGCTTGTTTGCCACAGTCGGGTGCTTTGACAACTATCTCTATATTTTCAATATTTACTGTATCACCCGCCAGGTGAGTAATTCGAACCACTTGTTCATCACCGGCGCTGCCAGCAACAAACTCACCCGTGGATTCAGCCACAACCGGGCCAGGATCTTGAATGTCTTCCGCAAATCCTAGCACGAACACCGAAATTGTCGCTGCAATTATTACAACGATAGCAACCATAAGAACGGTTGAAATAACTGGAGAAACAGCACGCTCCTGTTCAGTCATACCACTTAGATATTCTGCCATAGGTATAGAGTATTTGTTTAGCTGTCGGATTCGACAGCAGGTACAGTGCGAGCCCGTGAAATCATCTCATTGTCTCGTACAACCTGCTTGAGTTCCTCGTAGGGATTGTACCACTGCTGGCTCCACGTCGCCAGTAGTGACAAGAGGGTTTCGTGGACGAACATTCCGCGGTCATTTTGTAGTGTCCCGATGATTTTTTGTGCGCGTTTAGCGACGCCGTCGAGGACGCCCAGTACCACTACGGCCAAGGTGGATACACCGGGACCATCGCGGAGAAAACCTCGTTCACCCGTATTCCCGACGACGAAGTAGGCGACACCGACCCCGCCGAGTACGCCAGCCAGCTTATCGACGAACAGGACTCTCGAATCGACAGCAAGTGGGGCCCTGCTGGATGTATTCACGTCGAAGAAGACACGTACCTGTTCTTTGGCTGGGCATCCGCCTAACGCCTCTCCTTTCCCGTGAGTACTCGTCACCACCCCTGGTCCAGAGTGATACGGCCGCTTCGCGCCGGCGACATCATCGCGTTCCCCTACCTCAACGCTATCGGGCGATGCACTGGGGATGACTCCATCGGATCCTTCAACTGGTACGTCCCGCCAGGGGGCCCACTTAGTATCGGTCGCCTCCCCAATCAAGACGAGACTGATGCGATGATCGACTCCGGGGAGATCGTCATACTCGAGACGGAATTCGACTCCCTTGCCGCCTACCACGCCTATCGGACATACCGCGACTGTGACCCCCGTCTCGTCTCGCCCGGTGGTGCGTCGTCAACGGGGCACCTATCGCTCCGCGCTGAGCGTGGGTCCAGAGTCCGTGAGCGTGTCAACGGCTTCCTGAAGCACCCCGACGTCGCGTATCAGCACGACCCAGTGACCACGCCCTTCCGAATCGCACTCACTGCCACCTACCAGGACCGAGAGGTTGCGATGGCGGTCCTCGGACGCCCGCGGGGGCGACACAACGCCGACGGTCGGACGGTCGAACTGTATCGCTTCGCTGCCCATCCCGACCGGCCCGCGAATACCGGATCGTGGCTCCTCTCACGCTGCTGTGCGTGGAGTCGCCTCGAAGGATACGATCGCCTGCTCACGTACGCCGGTGTCCAGAACGGCAACGAGGGAACCATGTATCAGGCCGCTGGGTTCGAGCTCCTCGGGACGACGATAGCTGACCGGAGTGAATGGCACTCTCGTGAGGGCCGCGCCGGGGGTGGAACGTACCGGAAGTGTCGCTACAGATACGTCCTCGCCAGTCATTCGATCGAGGCCCGACGGCCCGCCGGTCGCGTCAGTCCCGATCAGGCCCGCCTCACCGACCAGAACACACCAGTCAGACCCGCATGTGCCTCTCCCCGCACGGTCGCCCAGGGTGAACTTGTCCAGACCCGCGAGGAGCACCCGGCTCGTCGAGAAACCACCCTCACCACCGACGCCCAGGCGTTCCTCGATGAGTACGACTGTGGCGAACCTGACGACACCGCACCGCTCGTCGCGTGCTTCGCCTACCGAACTCCAGAAGACGCCTTGGTTGCCGCGCTCTGCCTTCGAGACCACTCCGAGGAGCAGAACCCTCGGGACAACACCGAAGCCGTCACGCTGTCCACAGCGGGCGCCCAGACCGACGCCTTCGCCTACCCGGTGAACGTTCTCCGGGGACTCATCGCCGACGCCTGTGAGTGGGCTCGGCTCCACGGCTACGCGACTGTCGAGAACTGCCTCACCGGAAACGTCGCGACCGCCGCAGTCGAGGGAATCGCTGGCCTCGAGATAGACTACGACCATCTTCGTGACCCATCCGTGGAGCCATCCGAACGAGCATCATCGTCGTCGAGCTCCCCTTCTGTGTCTTCCGCGTAGGCGAGGTTTCGTCCGCCAGTTTTGTCGGCGGCGGAGCCGTGCGCCGCCAGCTGACCATCCTGACGGCCACTTCCTATGGTGAGTTCCAATACCAGTTCAGCCGAGAGCATCGGCCACGGCCAACTCGACCTCTCCACGTACCTCTCGCCGGCGACTCTTGACACACTCGAGGACAGACACCAGGCATCGGGAGGCGAGCATTCCGACCACCGGTCCGAGATCGAGGCCGACAGCAACACCGAACGAGAACGCGAAGAGGACGCGCTTCCTATCGAAGTCGCTCGTCGTGCCGAGTACATCGGGTTCCTTCATCGAGCCCCGTTTGCGACTGAGGCATACGCCCTCGGATTCGTTACCGGCGCTCGCGAGGACTGTCGGATTCAGGATAGCCATCTCCGCAACGTTGACGTCCCGATCCTCATGCTCGACAACGATTTCAATCGGCCCGACCTCGATCGGTATCTCACCCGCTTCCGTGAGGTTGAGCCCGAAATCGGTGTCGTTGGCGATGCCCGCACTCCTGAGGGTCGCGTTAACTTTGGCATCGATTCCACCAGACAGCGAGGGCTTGGAGCCACGATTCTGCTGTCGTTGGCTCCACGTGACTGAACGTATTTGAAAACGAAGAAGTTCGTCGTTTTACTTCTCTAAATATACGTTCGACGGCATTCCGATTGCCATGGCGTTCATATCTGCAATCGAGGCCGTGTCGGTCGAGGGCGGTTTTGAGCCACTGAGCATCGTCGACGAGAAACACGGCGGTTTCGACATCGTGTTTCTCGCGTAATTCGCTCAGGAAGATTTCGGTGAGACCGGTCGTATACGTGCTAAAGAGCCGAATATGGAGGAATGTGTTCGTTTCAGGATCGATGGCGGCATACAGCCAGTATTGTTGATCGTTGATTCGAATCACGGTTTCGTCGAGCGCAACGTGATTCGGGCTCGCCCCGCCATCGGGCTGTAGATCGGCCTTGTGCACCCAGTTGTGGACGGCTGTTCGAGAGCGTTCGACACCCAACCTATCAAGAATTGAGATGGTATTTGAAAGTGATAGTCCTGCCACGTGCATCTGAATACCGAGCCGCATCGCGAACTCGGGTGTCCGCTGGCGCTCCACAAAATCTAATTCGATCCAGTCGCTACCATCGCTGAGGCGTGTGATTTCGGGCATAGACACTCAGAAATCAGCACGCCTCACTCTTCACGCTTAACTTGACACGACCCTCCTGAGGAAGCACACACGTTTGTCGACGCCGCCCGCGAACTCAAATCCGACTACCCAGACGCGACCATCATCATCGTCCCGAAGTGTCGCGAGGCCATCGATATCGTCGCCAACGCTGATATCCCCGGGGAATCGCTCGTCCTCGGATACGCGATGGGGCGTTCAAACATCAAAGCGTGGCACTTCTCGGATATCGCCAACTGGCGCGGTCACCGTGTGCATCTCCTTGGAGCCAGCCCGACGAAGCAATGGCGCGTCATCCAGGAGCTCACCCAACCGAATCTCACAGGGGACCCGCCTGCGGACATCATCGGTCTCGATTGGAACGGCCCGCAGGGTATCGCCTACAAAGGCGAATCCTGGTCACGCGACGGGTGGCAAGACGCTGACTTCCTCACCATCCGCGAGACCGTCCGTCGAAGCCTCCGTGAGATGCGAGCATTCTGGGAGGAACGTGGAGTGTGGCCCGCCGAGGGGAAGACGCCAATCGAACGCCTCGAGCCCGCCGTCAAAGAACCGGACGACCCGATCTGGGCTGCCAACGGAGGGGATCTCAGCGATCCCGATCCGCTTGGGTCACCCGATGAGTGGGCAGAACTAGTGGACTACGAGGACGAAGATGGCCCCTATCCCATCGAGCAGGCCATCATCGTCACCTACGAAGACGGGCGCACTTTCGCATATCGGACACAGACCGAGCGCAACTACGTCGAATACCACGAAGGGCTCTGGGACGAGGTCGTGGACGAGCGGCCGTAACGGTCGCCCGGTCCTACGTTACGGTGCGAACTGTCGGTGTCCGTATGTTGCGTAGGGCTCGATTTGTCCGGCCCCCGCACGGCGGAGGCCCACAGAATGCCCTCACCACCGCCGACCGACGCGAGTAGCAACAATTCGACGAACTCCACTGGAGAGGTCGTGGACAGGAGTGACGAGTTCGTCGACAACCGAAACGACGTGTGCGACCCGCCTGCTAACCCCGGCGAGCAGGCCAGCCTCGCTTCCGAGGTGATCGAGGGGCAGACGGATCTCACCGGCAGCCAGGCGACCGAGGACCCGGAATACCTCGATGGTGGAACTCGGGAGAGTGCGCTCGATGCGCTGGCCAACGGCTCATGGACCCCCTCCACGATCACTCGAGCCTTCGAAGTCACTGGAAACGTCGCCAACTCGATCAAAGAGATGGGTTCGGGTGCCAGTCACGTCCTGAAAGTCGAAGATAACACCGAGGACCTATCGGAGTGGCCGGGAATCGGGGACGCTTCGGCCAAATCGATCCGGACAACGATACCGAAATTAAAGGCCCGTGGAATCACCCGCCACGGTCTCCCCATCAACGTCAATGCCCAGGCAATCGAGGATGCCGGCGGCGACGTCGATGAGCTCGAGGGCGTCGAGAGTGTGACCGAACAGACGGTCATGGAGGGGATCGTTGACTCTCTGGACGTTCCCGAACACTGGACAATCGTCGATGAGCACGAGGACGCCGAGCAAGAGCCCTCGATCCTCGTTGAGCATCCGGACGGCTACTTGGCCGAAATGTGGCTTCGGGACGACGACGTCTCATCCGGCGCCGGTGAGTGGGACATCGAATACGTCGACCCGGTGGGGACCCGGCGGGACGGGAGCGGGCAGTTCCACGAGAGCGCCCAGGACGCGCTCGACGAACTCGTTCCGCACATCAAGGAGGTTCGGGCCGAGGAGCGCGACCGGGCCGAACAGCAGGCCGAGCAGGAAGATATCGACTGGCCTGAAACAATCGGGCGCTTTCGGCTCCGGGAGCAGACCGTGAGTGACACCCATGCCGAGTATCGGACTGACTATCTGGCGGGCTACGGTATACTGGGGACCAAGCGACGGGAGCGGTCGGAGGGCATCCGTTTCTACGACGACACCCGGAAGTACCACTTCATGGATGAGACCTACGCCCGGAAGAAGACCGCAATCGAGACAGCCGAGGAGAAGCTCACGGACCTGACGGAGACACTCGATGAGCGGGAGGACGCGGTGATCGAGCAGAACGATATCCCCGACCACGTTCTCCCCCACCGCTACCGGGGCGATCTCGACGACCAGGACAGCGGCAGTGACGATGTCCCGGATAGCAAAACCCGTCAGATGGGTGTCTCACCTGATGACACCGACCAACTCACCGTCGATATTCGCTTCGCCACCGAAGGCATTAGCGCCTCGGTCTACGCCATCTCCGAGACACCCAACCGAACCGATCTCCTCGAAGAAGCCTGGTACACCTGGACCGAGGTGGACGAACTCACCACGGATACGGAGAGTCACATCATATTCGAGATTCCCGTGCAGCACTCGCAAAACGAGAACGAGGACGCGGCGGACTAACTCGTGCTCGTTTGTCGGGCCCCCACGCGGTGGAGGCCCACTCAAAATGGAATCCACCACAGACGACAATATCGCCGGACAGCGTATTGTTGCCGTCCGTGCAATGACCAGCGAAGAACTTGAACGCGAAGGCTGGCAAGCCCATGATTGGCAATCGACAGTCGTTCTCGAACTCGAGTCCGGGACGATCCTCTATCCATCTACTGATCCCGAAGGAAACGCTCCTGGAGCGATATTCGGCATCGACGCCGACGATACCGCATTCGCCCTCTACCCCTGACCAAATTCATTATGCACATGCTCATCAGAGTCGTCTCCGAAGCCTACGACGCCGAAGACGCGACCGGCATCGCCCACGGCCTCTTTGAGGGCGTTGACGCGCCGCTCTACCCGACGTTCGACTACGGCACACTCATGACCGATGGTGGTCGCTGGAGCGAGTCACTCCCTGAAATCTTCCGTGAAGAGGGCTCCGCTCGTGCCGACTCCGAGATCGGGAACGATCTTCTCGAGGGCGCCTGGGTATCAACCACTCGCGAACTCGCTCGAAGAATGGCCGTCATCCGCAAGGGATTCGAAGAGTACACCGACAAGGAACTCCTCGAAAGCCCCCGTATTAAAGCCGACGTCGAACCGTGGAACCCTCTCGGCCCAACCCGAAGCGAAGAGGAGTTCATCGACTCCTACTCAATCGACGTCCGGTATGCGATGTACTCTGTCGGTGAATACGCCGGCCCGGTCTACTACCTCTACAACGAATACGGAACCGCGATTCGGAGCCAAGCCGAATTCGATCAACTTCTCGACGAGATTGCGACCGATGATACAGGGAACGACGAGACCTCGTTCTACGTGACGCCAGTCGACGTCCACTATTAATCCGGCTCCCATATCAAGCGAATCCTAGGTACAATCAGAGTCACCCGATTACTAATGACGCTGAGTGTCCCGCGGAGGTAGATTCATCCCCAGCGGGTGTCAAAATCGCACCGACTGATGCACACAGGTTCGTGGCGGGGGTGACTCACGCCGCTCCGAGACGACAGATGCCAACGAGACAGACCACAATCGAGACGATTCAGACTGACGGTGGAGGCCGTGAGGATAGTGATCGAAGTGATCTCCTCGTTCGCCGAACTGCCCTCGTCGGGTGTGGCGACGCGAAACACGACGGCTTGCTTCCTGCTCGCGAAAAATACCGTTCGACATACTTCGGCCTCAAGCGCGATTTCGCTGAGACACTCTGTGCTCGCTGGTGGATCCTTTCTGCGAAATTCGGACTGCTTGATCCCGACCGCGTCATCGACGATTACGATGTCGCCATCACCGACGACGATGTGGACACCGCTCAGTGGGTCGAGGACGTCCGCACGGTGCTCTCTAATGTGGAGTGGCCCGAGACGACCAAGGACGGTCGGGACATCGTCTGGGAGCTATATGCGCTTGCTGGAAGTGACTACCTCGAGGCCACCGACCAGGATGAACACTCGCTCCGTGTGCAACTCCCCGACATTACACCCGATCACGTAACGATCCGATTCCCCTTCGACGACCTCGCGGGGATCGGCTACCAAAATGGGTGGCTCGCCGCGTCTCGTGACTCCGGGCGTATCGTCGATACTGCAACCCACGGCTGAATACGAACGGGGCGTCTGTCTGAGTCACTCCAAGGCTGGTGGGGAATCATGGACTGCGACAACGTCATCAGCAAACTCCTCGACTGCAAGTGACGGTTCGGAGTGTTCAGTTGGTCCAACGGGCTCGAACTTGCAGAGAACCAAGTTGTAGGAGATGGACGCTTGGACAATCCTCCAGTAATATGGCCCGCTTTCGTCCCTGTCAGGATCAATTTCGACAATATCACCGAGGTCGAACTCGACGGGTTGTTCATAGGAGCTGCCTGCGAGTTCCGCCTGTCTCCCTTCTACGTCGGGAAGCGGGTCATGCAGAGTTTCAGCGAGAATATACCAGTCATCAACAAGCCGTCGCTGTCGAACGCCTTCTCGCAACTCTCCATCAAGTTCTACGTCGTAGACTGGTCTTGGGGTGATTGGAGATTGGTCCCAGAGTGGTGTCAGCCACGCCTCGTATCGGTCACGAATACGGCAGTGTCCGTTCTGCGTGTCAAATTCGTCCCCAGCGACAAACAGAAACTCTTCATACGGACTCTGTGTATCTCGACCGAAACGCCCGTCAACTTTGTCACCTTCTTCAATCGCTCCCGGGAGATACGACCAGCCAGCAAATTCGGGGTGATGGTACTCAACAAACGGCGCTGAAAGATAGTCGTTTGGCGTCCCAAACACATCGCTCAGACGAGTGAGTGCTTCACGCTCCGAAAGAGAGTCACTTCGACTACCGGCTGCGGACTCAAATGAATCCAACTCCGTCGGAGATGCAGACAAGTCATCAGCTGGCGGATCGCTCCAGTCATCGACCGGAGAATGGAACGAGAACTCACCAATATACAGGCAGTAGTATTCTCTGTTGTCGATTTTGTGAAGGCGAACCTCATCGACGCAGTCTCGCTCAACTAACGATTCGAGAATTGACTGTTTGAACGCATACAGTGCCTTTTTCCGAATACTGTGATGCCGCGCTCGCGCTTTAGCTCCCCCGGAGTAATTATTGCTTGCCGACTCAGCGTACTTCTTCGCTTCAACGTTGATCTGGTATAATGCCTCTAGCTGGTCGAATGAACACTTCGGACAGTGTTCCGAATCAGTTGCATCAGGCATGGCAGATTTTGAACAAGGAACTGAAGACGATCATGTCGAGTTGCCGTTTTGTGGTAGTATATCAGACCGGATGAAAGTTAAAATAACCGAGTTGCGTAATAGCTACGCAACGCTTCTTCTTGTACCAGCCTTTCAGCACGTCGAAGGGACTACACCATCGAGGCGAGTCAAAGGACGACATCCGACGGGCTCAGCAAGATGTTCACAGCCTCAGAAGTGGCCTCGTCGACGCGATCGTGCTACTCGCCATCAGCCTTCCCCGCATACCTCGAGGTCACCTTTCCTCGAAGATCCCGATAGACAGTGTAGCGATACGGACCATGTGGGCAACCATCGCATCCTGGCCCACACGGGAGCTTCCGTTTCTGAAGGTGTCCATATCGAGTTAACTCCTCGTCTGACAGTTCCTTTAGCTGTTCCGTACTCATTTCCTCAAACTCTTCTTTCGCTGCACGCCGCTTTTCGCGGGATAGGTTCTGCGGTGGCTTCTCGACTGCGACCTCACCCGCTCCGACCTTCTCATCCGGAGACACCGGTCGCTCCTTGTGCTCGATGAGTTCATCGCAGTAGTCGATGACTCGCTCTAGATCGTACACGGTCTGTACCTGCAGGGGCTCCCACACGCGCTTTGCTAGCCCTTCCGGGGGTGTAGGCATTGCTTCGCCCCGCTCTTCAGGACTGGCGGGAGCGCCAGCGTCGGGGTCAGGTTCGGGCATGTATCATCCTACGCTACCTTCGTACTAATAATGTAACGTAGGGCCGGATCACCACTCCTCGTTTGTCGTCCCCCGCTTCGGTGGAGGGATTCATTCCGATGAACACTATCACGACCGCACAGCGCATCTCCACCAGCAGCGACATCGACGCCAGTATCGCCGCCACCCGCCGTGTGCACCATCTCACCGCCGTCGCCCGAGACGCTATCGACGATCCCAGATCCCTCGATGGAGACACACTTGCGAAGGCTGTCGTCAAAGTACTCTACGACGCACACCCTCACATCCGATTCGAGGATGCCCTCGAGCTCGCTGTAATCGTCGAGACACCACCTCTCGACTCGTCGACGGTAGAAGCCATTGAATACGTCGTCGCAGACATCTGTTCCCATCTCGACGAGTGGAACCGCTTCGAGCCACCGACACTCCCAGGACAAGCATGAGTGGCGATGAATCGCTCCTCGAACAGCTTCCGCCCGAGAAACTCCTCGATACACGGAACACGCGGGTCATCACGCCCGCGATCGAGATGATGGAAGAGGTCGCGACCGTTGAACTATACCTCGAACACGAGCGGGCGAACCGTGATCGGCCGGGTATCGTCCGCCACTTCACCGAGCAAATTGACGTCATCTACGAGGAAAACGGCGAGATCCCGCCCGGAGAAAAGGACCAGGAACAGGAGTCGGAAGGCGAACACGAAGGAGACAACATGTCCACCGCCGATGCCGAGACGGTCTCACCGATGTCGCCACCGGAAGAGCTGCTTGCGTACATCCACGGCCTCGGGAATGAGTCAGACGACGAGATTGCTTCGTCGCCCGCGCCACCCACGTGGGATGAGCTCTAACTCTCGTTTGTCACCCCCGACATCCCGTGGGGATACGCACATAGAACCGCCCTATCCGGCGATTTCTCCGTATGTTCTTAACCTCATTCTGCCCCTATCTTTGCCTAGGTGAACGGTGAGACATGTCGACCGTCGTCACAGCGAAACATCATCAGACGACCTACAACAAAACAGAACTCAACCCCATGAAACACAACCAGGTTGACACCACAGAACCAACCGAAACCGACTCCAAATCCCCTGAAAACTGGCCGTGAAGCAACCATGTCCAGACGTTCTCACTGGCGTCACGCAGCGCGTTCAGACCGGCTACGGCAAATTCTACGTCATTATCAACGAGGACGCCGACGGCCGGCCGTTCGAACTCTTCGCGAATATCGGGAACTCCGGCGGATTCACCGCTTCCTTTACCGAGGCACTCGCGAAGACTGTCTCAACCTGGCTCCGTTCCGGTTTTGATCCCGAGGAGATCGCCAGCGAACTCCGAGGCATTCGCTCACCGAAGGTTGGGTGGGATAAAGGTGACAAGACGCAATCCATCCCGGACGCCATCGGCCTCGCGATGGCGCGCTATCTTGAGGGTGATCCCCACCTCGACTACCCCCATCAGCAGAACCTCGCGGAAGCAGTCGAAGAAGACGCCACAGCCGCACACACTGCCGACGGTGGCACGGTCGCTGATCACGATGCGAACTTGAATACGGGCGCCAACGATAACGATAGTGACCGGGAAGACGATAAGCAGGAAGATGGCACTGCTGAACTCCTCGAAGCCGGCGAATCTCCCGAGTGTCCAGAGTGTGGGTCAATATCCCTGTATTACTCGGAGGGATGCAAAACCTGCCGAGCCTGCGGCTGGTCAGAATGTTCGTAACGTAGTCAAAACAGTTCGTCTCGCTAGTCCCATACCATCTCTGGCGGGTTGCTCGTTGACCGCTTCCTATCCGACGACGGCTTCGCCGCCTTTGCATCCCTCTCGGGTTCACCGAAGAGCCGTCGGATCGGGTGGCGCAGCGCCGCCAGACGTCCGAGGTCTCCCTTTCGGTAATTCACTGCCCACGTCCGCGTGTTTCCCTTCTTGTCGCGTCGAGCGACCACAATTTTCACTGGACCGTATGGCACTTTGGCGATAGAGATCCAGCTCTCACACAACTCCGTCCCTCGGAAACTCAGCGATGCGCCACCGACCCAGTGTGCAACCTGTTGGTCTGCACTCCCCGAGTCAAACCACTCCTTTGTTTCTTCCATGAACGCTTCAAATCTCTCGGGAAACTCGCTCCCGATGTGGACGATCATGTACTCCGAATTGCCCTGCTCGGTATCCTTCTTCCACCACTCGAGAAAGATGTGGTTCGCGGGTGAGCGGAGAACGTTGACCCACGCCCGTTCGCGCCCCTTTTCGTGGAGGGAAATTGCGTCAACCTTCTTCCATCCCTCAGGTGAGACGCCCTTATTGTAGTACCCCCGAAGCGGCGGGATCACTTCGAGGGCGTGGGCCCGCAGGTACTCCATTGGGAACGGAATCTCCATCTTCACCTCAGGCTGTTCCGGCGGGTTCATCAACCGCCGCACGCTCTCTGCGTAGCCGTCGAGACCTTCGACGATTGGGACGGCATCGGGCCACGGTTTCTTCACGCGATGTTCGGCGAACTTCATGTCGTGGCCCTCGAAGTCAGACTGATACGCCCAGAACACCGAATATCCCGCTTCCAGGTAGTCCCACGAGAGCGAGCCGATCTCCTTGTCGTCGTGCTTGTGCTGAATCTCGACGATGAAGCCTTTCCCGAACGGATAGAGTTCCGCAGAAAACGTCGCGACAACATCCGCAACTCGGTCAGTCCCCGGGATGGTATACTCGTGACTGACGGTTGCTGACTCGAAAATCTCGCGGAGTTTCATCGCCGCGATCGTCTTGAATCTAGCGTGGAGGTTTGACTCGCCCGGACACTCTGACCCAGAGTGGTGGACAAAGTGTTTCGAGACGAAGCGTCCATTGTTGTAATGCGATCGGCGGAGGAACAGCGATTCTTCACACAGCGGACAGAGAATGTCGTCGTCGCCGTCGACGTCTAAGGAGAGCACCCGATCACCGTTCGGCCGCATGGCGAGGTATGGCATGAAGGGATTCTTGGCGGGGGTGTTTTCTGGTATCGCTCACGTTCTAATTCGCGCCATGCGGTAAAATAGCACTCGGGGTATCAACCCGACAACCCCCCGAAAACCCGTCCGTTCGCCGCAGTAGGCGACTGTCCTACGTAACTATCCAAACGATATAGCCGAGATTGTAACGTAGGACAAATCACCCCTCCAGCCGAACCGGCTGGTTCTACCCGCCATTTTTGTTTTCCCCCCGGAGCGTAGAGGGGCGACACTAGAGGCACCTGCCAGTCGTGTGTAGCATCTCGACGTGTCGTCGTCCCATGGAGACCGATATCCCGATGGCAACAGCAGCATCCGATTCCAACCCAGTAGAAGAATCGACACCGTCTATTGAGAACGCCGCAATCCGACGTGAGGGCCGGGCACAGACTCAAGAGATGGACGTCTCGTTGCTCCGACAGGGTGGCATCTACGAGGTTCGATCGGCGTCCGGGGGCATCTACGAGGTCGACGTACTCCAACGAACCTGTACGTGCCTCGATGAGCCACCGGAAGGTGGCTGCAAACACTACCGACGCGTTCGTACTGACATTCAAGCCGGCCTCGTCCCCAGACCTGATGGGAAGCTCCCCAATACCACTCAATCAGCGTTAACCGACGAAGAGATTCACGCGATTCGGTCAGCAGAAGCCACTATCCTCAAACAGCATCTTCTCGATGCCCTCCTCGCTCGCGAACTCGAACGCGCCCAGCTCGACCAGGAGATCCATGACCTCGAGTTCCTCGTAGAGGTCCTCCTGGAGGTCAGCATTGCAGAAGGATACGACCTCGACGAGAGTAGGATACTCTTACCAGATCTCTGTTAAATTATGCCAACAGGTTCAAAACTACGACACTTACCGGAGACGTCTGCTGCGTAGTGGCCCGTACTCCTCCAAAAGCACCGGCCACAGGGGAACACCCTCCAAGAAGTGCCTGAGTGACGAAGCCCACTCTCATTCTAACGGGAGCGAACCTGTCACTCGTCCGCGCAGACGTTCCTGACCGGGTGTCGTAGTCCTGTCGGAGTTGAATATACTGACTCACATGGTATATCCTTTGGCCCAATCGACAGCCGATAGGCTGTTCCAGGGGAGGATCGACGAGACTCAGCTGATGATTGTGGGACTCACGTAAACAGCCTCGGGCCACCGCGCCCGAGGCTTTTCTAATTCCCTCAGTCGTGCGCTAACACTCCCTGCTCGGCAAGCGAGCGGGATGAGGTTGGGCGGCTTACACGCCCCGACCCGGACAGACGCACCAACCGAACCTGCGGTTGGGTTTTGTGAGTCCGGTAATTCGATTCGTCACCGTCGAGCTTCGCCTTCTCGCGCCACGCGATGTTCACTGAGGCATTCCGGTCGGCGTGGTCTTGCGCTACATCACACTCGTCGTTCGTACACCGAAACCGCCGTCCCTGCCGACTGCCACGTTCACCACAGCACGAACACGTCTTCGAGTTGTAGTACGCGTCTACCGTATCCGTAGGAATCTCTCGCCACGTCGCCTTGTACGAGACAAACTTCTCGAACTTGTGGAACGGCAGTTTGTGCAACCGGCGGTTCATATATGTTCCGTACTTGATTTCGTCGCGGATACCGCTCATATCCTCGAACACGATAACCGGATTCGAGAACTGCTCTGCGAGCTCCACGACAGCACGGGAAAGCCGATGCAACACCCACTCGGTGAACCGCTCCTCCTTGTCACCGAGTTTCCGATGAATACTTGTCTTGCCGTGTTCCTGACAGCGTTTCGTGATCGTGTGGTAGCGTTGGCGTTCCTGCTTAACCCATCCGTAGTCGAGGACGAGTGTTCCCTTCGTCCGCATCGTCTCGCGGTCGAAGGCGGTGAGTGCGACGTTGCGCTCGTTGATGTCCACACCGACTACCGTATCGGCGGTATCGGGTTCGGGCACGTCGAACACGCGTGTAACCGTGACGTGTAAGTAATACACGCCATCGCGGTACAGGAGTTCGGCCTGCCCAACATCCACCTCGTCCGACGTGAGGGCGTCTCGCAGTTCGTCCATTGCGTCCGGTTCGCCGCGCAGGTGTCCGTTCACGTTCTTGTAGGGTTTCGGGCTGATGCGGAACTGGACGCGGTTCGTGTCGTCGTCCACGGTGAGGCGGTAGCCTTCCGTGTGCGCCATCACAAGTGGATACGCACCAGATTTGTCCGTACTCGGCGGAGTCGGCTTCCCTCCGTCAGGGTCGTCTTGGTTCTCCCACCAGTCTTTGAGTGATTGGTAGGAGTCCCATGTTTGGAGGGCTTTGCCGACGACCGCGCACTTGTTGTTCCGTAGGAAGTCGTTGCGGTCAACCCCCTTCTGTATCTCGGTGCGATTGTACCCTTGTTGTTTGAGGCGGATGGTTTGGTTGAAGATCTCGCGTGAGGCGAGGCGGGCGTTGTGAAGCCACGATCGTTCACCAGACGCTATGTGGAGGCGCGTCCGGATCGTCTTCGTGGCTTCTTCACCCATGCTTTGACAATCGTTCTAACTCATCATAAATATAGGGATTAGAGATAGAGGAGTACCGCAGTCATGCACATTCGGTTAGTTCCTGTAAGTATCATTTTGTCTGGTGTCACAAGTACCGTCACCCGGTTCTCAACGTGGTTGAAGACGATGTGCGAGAGTTGTTTGGTGAGACTTCCGACCACTTCGGGCACAAAATTCTGGCGTTGGAGATTGCAGACGACCACGTACACCTGTTCGTCTAGTGCGACCCAAAACACAGTCCAGCCGACCTCGCTCGGCAGTTCAAGTCGTACTCGGGTAAGCACTTGCTGGAGCGGTATCCCGAGATTCGGGAGTCGTATTTCTGGGGTGGCGGATTCTGGAAGGTTGGGTACTACGTGGGAACGACAGGTGCGGTGTCGGAGGAAGTGGTTGAGCGGTATATCGAAGAGACGGAACACGCGCCGGAGTGACGCGCCCCACCCCCGCCCACGATGGGGCAGGGAACTCGCGCTGCTTTTCGTTTAGAATGCCTATCGCCACCTCTACAACCCGAGATCTTGATATCGATTCGCGAAGTCTCTAACTCACTGGCCGCATAGTTGTTTGCGGTATCTACGGTATTAATCATACTAACGTTACTACCACTGTTACCAATATGAGTGTTCACACCTATATACCGAACACATAAACAAGTGATATTATTGGCCAGGAGAGAACGCTGAGATTACTCCTCAGTGTCCATACCAAGTTCGTCGCGGATGAGATTGGGATTGTCTAAGATGACCCGGAAGCAGGCCATGTAGAAGTCCCAGTTCTTGTTGAGTTCCGTGTCGTGAGATTTCTTCCATTCATACTCGATGTCATCCCAGAGGCCCTCAACGGCGTCGACGACCTCGGGTGAGAGGAATACGTTATTATTTGCATAGACATCAGCAAGCGCTCCCAGCTCCCTATCTGGGTTCGGGTATTCGTGGGTATCAGGTCCTCCAGTCGTGCGTGACCCTTGTTCAACTGCCTGCTGAGCAGCCGATGGATCATCAGAATCCACTTCGGCTATCTCCTCAGTGTCACCCGTGGTATTTTCGGGCAACGATTCAGCGCCCGAACTCGAGCTTGGGTCCGAACCGGAGACTCCGAGCTTCTGTGCCCGCTCTGAAACATCGCTCATCTGTGCCTCAAAGTCGTCTTCAGAGGGATCGTCACTCATGCTTCCACCTCTTGGTCGGCCGCCGCAGCGCGAATATCTTCGACGGTCATCGCTTTTGCCGCTTCAACATCCAATCCGAGCGTCGGTGGTGATGTCTGCTTAAGAATCAATTGAAGGAGTTCGTCGTATCGTTCGACTTCGTCGTTCCGGAGCGATTCTGGGTGAGCGTAGATTGACTGCTGGCTCTTTTTGGCCCTCGCGAACGCCGCTCGATGGTCAGTAATAACGCCCTTCTCGTCGAAAGTTTCATTGAACCACTCGACCATTCGCTTGTTCTCGTTGGTCATCTTCGTCGAGTTAACCGTCATCAGGAATGCGAGATACTGAATCTCGAGATCGTGCATCATTCCAAGGACCTCATATTGGTCGAACAACAGATCTGTCGAATGCGGCATCTCCGTCTCCGGCTCCATCGGCACGACGATCTTCTCGCCGGCCGTGACCGCGTTTTTCGCGTATGGTGAGAAATCCGGTGGGCAATCACAGACAACGTAGTGATAGTCGTCTTCAAGTCGTTCTAAGAGTCGCCCCAATCGGTTCTCGCCGGCATCAGCCGAGTCTAGGGGTGTTTTATTTCCATTATAACTCTGGTTGCTGGGGATAAGATCGAACTCTTCGTGATCGGTGTGGATGAGGTCGTTCACATTATCCCAACTTTTCGGATCTAAAAGGATTTCATCTAGTGAGAGCGCGTCCAGGTCTTTGTAGAGGTCTCGCTTCCCAAGGTTTGCGGTGAGAGTGCCCTGTGGGTCAAGGTCGATGGCAAGCACGTTGAAGCCGCGAGCTGCAAGACCGCCCGCAATGTTCAACGAGGTGAATGTCTTGCCAGTGCCACCCTTCTGAAACGAGATGGCGAGTACTTCTGGGTAGGTGTCGGTCATAACTACCCTCAAATTGAATTCATACCGTTATAATTGTTCGTCAGACGATTACCGTTTAGAACGGTACTACCATTAATAATGCTATTATTGATCTGCTTCTATTCCTCCAATTCGGCATTTCACCCAGTATAGAGCCTATTCTGATGCGACAGTAATAACGGTAATACCGATTTTAACAGTATATGCGGTGTTACCACTATTACTACTATGGTCAGTAGTACCGTTATCAGCGATATTACCGTTAAAAAGGCTATTGCTGTTAGTACTATTTGTTACACTATTTTCATTATTCACGGTAACTACATTTTGAACATTCAACATGTTAGCACTACTATGACAGACATTAAGATCGCTACCGACTGGGGCACAGTGGATAGATGAGTACTACCCGTCGGAGTCCTGGTCGGGCACATCTTTCTGGCTAGGTCGCTGATTCTGAAACGCCGTCTCAGCCATCTGAGCGCGTTCACTCGCCTCGATATGTGAGTAGTGCTCACGAACAACCTCCTCGGAGTTATCCAGGTGTCGTGCAGCCTCCGTGTACCCGAACTCCCGAACCATCACCTCGCCGGCTCCCCGACGAGCGCCGTGCGGCGCCAGATAGCCGTGTTTGTCGTCATCCAACTCGATGTCTGCGTCCTCTGTGAGTCGCTGCAAAATCCGCCGTGCGCTGTGGGTCGTCAACGCCGGAGGGTCGACATCGTACTCGACACAGAGTTCGATCATCGAGACGTCCCCATCGTTCACGCGCTCGCGATGCAGACTCTCAGCCTCTTCGCGTGTATAGTCCCGCTCAACGAGTTCGTCTTTGAACGTCTCGATAAGGGTGGGATACGACAGCGTCGTGAACACGGGCCAATCGTCACTCGGTGGGTTCAGTACTGATCGGAGGCGTTCGAGTGACGGGATCGCAGACGGTGGGACAGCCCTATCGCTCCATTCACCCTTCTTCCCGAGGACGGTGATCGTGTTGTCCTCGAGGGAAACGTCCGACCAGCGAAGCCCATCACGACCTCGTCGGGCGTCGGCGACATCGGCCAGGACTTCCGCGCCGCGGACGCCTGAGAAGCACAGTAGATAGACGAGCGCTCGGTCACGACACGCTTTGATCGCCTCGTAGCGGTTCTCACCTACTTCGTCGATGGCTTCGTGTGCCTGTTCGTCGACGTACTCCAGGAGTGCCGTTCGCTGCTCGGGTGACCACGCCTGTTGGCGCTCGGTCTTCCGCCCGTCGTCTTCTGGGAGTGGCTCTTTCGCCCGTGATTTCAATGCCGGGTTCTCCTCGAGGTATCCCTCGCGAACTGCCCAACCGCAGAACGCCGAAATGTGGGCGTAATAGTTCTGAATCGTACTTTCGGCCCAGTCCTGCGTCGCGAGATGGCGAGCGTATTGGCGGATATCCTGGATAGTCAGCTCCTCGAATGTCGTGGGCGAACGCGGGCGCTCATCTTCGAGGAAAGTGAGAAAGCGGTCGAGTTCGCGTTTTGCATCTCGGCGGTACGTCCCACTCTTTCCTTCCGCTCCTTTGCCCTTGTCCGTGAGGTAATCCTCGACGACGTCCGCGACCTCGACCGGCCGATCATCCTGGCCGTCCGTGTGGCCCTCGCCGTTGCCAGAAGAACTCATCTCACTCACCGCCTCCTTGGAACCGTGCTTCGAGGGCTATTTGGGCGGGAATACCTGGGATGTCGGGTGGAGTCATGGGATTCGCTTTGATACAGGGCGGCCACCTGCTTGAAAGTACGTACTCTTATCGAACTAAGAGTACGTACAGGCAATCGGCACTCTCAAAACGCTAATTGCGCGTTACAGAGAGTCTATCCCCGAATATCCACGTTTTAGCATTTCATAAACTTCCAATAAACCATATATTGCTATACTGATTCTCTGATGCTGATGTTCACAGTTTCGGAGGATAGGCTAGTTTTGGATCGAATCGCCATCAAGTCGTGGTGATTTTTAGTAGTCGGGGATCGATTTTGAATTCTTACTCTCGAACTACCGGACGAACGTGCGAAATTGTGTGGATTCTGCCGCTCCTGAATAGGGTTGTCACTCCCAAACGGCGGACTCAGTGGGGGATCAGCCGGTTAGTCGTGTGGAATCAACGACGAGGCAACGAGTTCAACACACTCACCCGCAGTCAACACGGGTGCGTAGTCCATCTCCCCGTCGATGTCCGCTTTCAGCAGGAAATCGGTGAGCCGCCAGATATTGTACAAGAGGACCGCGAACACGAAGTAGAACAGGCGAACGCGGTAGTCTTTCGAGGAGGTCTTGGCGAGAAAGTCACCTTTGATCGATTTATACTCACTCTCGATCTGCCACCGGCGGCTGTAGCGCTGACAGAACGTCTCGGCCTCGTCGGGTCCGACTCGTAGATTCGTCGCGAAGACGGCCGTTCCCTCTCCACTCGTCGACGGCACGTACAGGAGCCGCATTGGATGCGATCCAGATTCCACATGGATAGAAGCCGACTCAACAGCCACCTCTTGGTCGTCTTCCTCCATGTGTTTGAGTACATCCCGTTCAGAGCTGGAGATCCGCTTGGGAATGAGGTAATTCACATCGAGGTTTGAGAGCGTCTGGAACACTTGTATCGAATCGAACTCTCGGTCACAGAGTACTGTCTCGATTGGAACGTGTCTTTTCGCTCGTCGAACGAGTCGCCGAACAGTACGATGGATCTGATTCGACGGGTTGTCGTCCCATCCAGAACTTTCTCGAACCGGTTCCACGGCAAGAACGAGCGGGATATTCTGTCCGATGATCGAGAGCGTTGCGAACTTGAAGGCCCGACTGTCTCTATCCTTCGTACCGCTGACCATCGACATCCCTTCGACATCCCCGTAATAGGGGATAGTCGTGATGTCGATCGCAGCTGTCACCGGCCGACGGAACGATGCTTCGGATTCGATAACCGAAAGCAGCCGATCGGCCACTCTGTCGAATCCATCGATCAGTTCCCCTGGCGCAAACTGTTTGATCGTTCTAAGATGCGTATCGCCGTGTGGACTGCTGTCCGAGCCGTGTCGATACTGAAACCGAGCCGCTCCTTGCGGCGTCCCGCAGTTGACCATTCCCATGAACGTCTGCAATTCGAAGAACTGCGTGTCTTCGTAGGTCGTGTTCGCAGCGCGACCGGAATCAAACTCATCGAAGCCGTGATAACGAGTGAGTCGAGTCGTCCGGTAGATTTGCTTGTCGGAGAATTCACACCCAGCCGTCTCATCATCAGTAGAGGGGTCCACTTCGTCGACGATATCTGCTTTCGGCCGGACAGCGGGAGCTGAAAACTCGCGGTCGTGAGATTGTTTAATGACGAAGTGCGAAGCAATCTGGACGAACTCCCGAACGCCGTCGTCGAAGCGTTTCCGCCACGTTCGGGACAACACGGATTCATCAGGGATGTGTTCCAAATCGAGTGGCTCGGCGAGTTCTTGATACCGAGCCAGCGCTTGATAGCTCTCACCTGTGGCCTCTCGGTAGATGAGGAGCCGAACCATCCCGAGAAAGGAGTGTGGAGCAGGATGCCACTCTGGATAGCTATCGTTGAGGTATTCTGTCTGGATTGAACTATCTGCAACGCTCAATAGCAGGGAGTCACCTTCTCGCAACTGTTCAGTGATTTCGATTCCTGTGTTGTAGGCGTCGGTCATCCGGCAGGCACGGTCAGAAAGCGGGTCCAGTGACTCCGCCATTAATTCTCGATAAGATTGGTTCGACAAAAGTGGCCGCGGAAACGTCTGTTCTGTGGCGCTACCCGCGGATTTAGATACTGCTCGTCTACACGACGATCTCGGACTACTAGAAAAGCGAATGTTATTATTGCCATCACTATTATCAATAATAGCCAATTCGACATAGAGTATTAATACTTTCATCTCGGAACTTCTGGTATGAGCTATCGGAAGGTGAATTGCGAGGACGTCGAACAGGTTTCAGATGCGAAGCATTTCCTGAGTGAACCGCTCGGCTGTCGACAGGTCGGCGTAACCTTCTCCCGATGTCCACCAGGATGGAACAGCGAACCACACGACCACGTCGATGACGAGCACGAGGAAGTCTACGTGTTGGTCAGTGGGACTGCCGAAGTTCGAGTTGATCAAGAATCGGTTCCTGTTGAAGAAGGAGATGCTGTCTGGATTGCGCCCGAGGCAACGAGGCAGATCAGGAACGGTGAGGGGGTAAGTGCCTTCGTGCTGATTAGCGCTCCCAAATTCGATTCCTCCGAAAGTTCAGATGATGCTTGGAACCTCACTGGATTCCACGGATGATCCTCTGTCACCCGACTGCGTCGTCGGCTCTTGCGGTCTCCACCTGCTGAAAGGATTCATTCTTCGGTTGTAGATATATCGAATATCTAGTACGTCACCTGACTCGTCAGACTCGTATCGCTCGACGTCGACGGTCGTCCCACGGACGTTTCCGGTTGTCGGCATCGTCCCGGAGAGTCCAGCGACGAGTTCCGACTTCCCGACATTCTCCTTGCCGACGACCACGACAGATTCCTTCCCGTCGTTCTCGGTCGATGGGACGTTGTCAGGGAAGTTCCGTGCGTCAGTCATATTTTTTGAACCCCATCTTCGGAGCCAGTTCCCGAAACGATTGTCGGCAGAGCCAGATGTCGTACTTACCGACGAGACCTTGTTCGCGTCCCGTCATGCGGCAGACGTGTCGGTCGTCTCTCGAATCGTTCAGCTGATCGATCCCACTCTCTTTCTGCGGAGTATCTCGTGTCATGATTAGCAGTCGCACATGTCGGATTCGCAGTAGGACAAGTCCTCGAGGAACATGTTCTTGTCAGGATACTCTTCGAGCGCAAATGCGGGCGAGGTGTTAGTGGTGACGGCGTTGAGGTCGCGGCAGCCGAAGCTGTTGCTAGGAAACGATGGCGTGATGAGGCGCATTTCTTCTGGCCACTGTAGGAACGCCGCCCCGACTTCGCCTCGCTCGAGGATGGCGTAGGAGTCGAGACCTAGATCCGCGAGGACGGCCCCATGACCGACGCCTGCGGCACCTGCCCCGACAATCGCTACGTCGAGCGACTCGTGTTTACGGGCTTCTTCGGATGTCACTGTTAACAATATAGGATAGTAGATAGCTAATTATAAATAATATATGCTCTAGTCTTAATAACAGATGAGTCGAGAGACGATTCCCGTCACCGTGCTGAGCGGCAACCTCGGCGCGGGCAAGACGACCGTGCTGAACAACCTCCTGAACACGCGAACGGACCTGGACGTCGCGGTCCTCGTCAACGACATGGGCGAGGTGAACGTCGACGCCGAGCGCGTCGCCGAACACTCGGACATCTCGGAGGACGACGAGGACCTGATCGAACTGTCGAACGGCTGTATCTGCTGTGAGCTACGCGGCGACCTGCTGGACGCGCTCGCGAAGCTCGCACAAGCCCGCGAGTTCGACTACCTGGTAATCGAATCGACGGGCGTCGCCGAACCGTTGCCGGTCGCCCAGACGCTCACCATGGGATTCGATCAAGGCGACCTCGATCCCACGGAGTTCTACGAGGAGACCGGCATCGAAGTGATGGACTACTACGAACTCGACACGACCGTCACTGTGGTCGACGCCCACCAGTTCTGGACAACGTTCGATTCGAAGGAATCGCTGATGGACGGTGACACCGAGAAGGACCTCGGAAGCCTCTTGATCGAACAGATCGAGTTCTGTGATGTCCTGCTGTTGAACAAGTGCGACCTCGTCGACGAGGAGACGCTCGGCGAGATCGAAGAGATGATCGAAGTGCTACAACCGCGCGCGAAGATCATCCGAACCGAACACGGCGCGGTCGATCCCGGCGAGATCCTCGATACAGGACGGTTCGACTTCGAAGCGGCGAGCCAGTCCGCGGGGTGGCTACGGGAACTCCAGCAGCCGCACGAGTCCGCCCAAGAGGAACACGGCGTCACGTCGTTCGTCTACACGTCGCGCCGTCCGTTCCATTCTGAACGGTTCGCTGATCTGCTCGACTCGTTCCCCGCGAACGTCGTCCGCTCGAAGGGTCACTTCTGGCTGGCGGGTCGCGAAAAAATGGCACTCGGATTGAACGTCGCGGGACAGTCGATCCGAGTTGGGTCGGCCGGTAATTGGATTGCGACGCTGCCGGAGAACGAGCGCGAGAGCTACTTCGAGGCCAATCCGGAGCTCGAAGAGATATGGGACGACAAGTGGGGTGACAGGGGGACCCAGCTCGTGCTCATTGGTACGGACATGGACCACGACGCGCTCCGCACCGACCTCGATGCGGCCCTGCTGACCGACGAGGAAATGGATGCCGACTGGACCGCCTTCGACGACCGGTTCCCGACGTGGGACGACGGAGACTCCGCCACACTTGAAGAGGGGACCGAGGAGCCGACCGAGACGACCGACGACGGCGCCGAGGAGGTCGGCCTCGCGGACTGACGATGTCCTCGCCACGATCCCTCTTCCGGACTGTCGTCAACAAGAACGCACCACACGAGACCCGTAAAGCGGCGATCGGTGAGCTCGCCGAGATAGACGCGACGACACAGCTTCGCGTTATCGTCGTCGCAGACGGCCTCAACGGGTCGTTCCGCCGGAACGCGTTGAACG
This sequence comes from Halorubrum sp. 48-1-W, assembly GCF_003287355.1. Classification (GTDB taxonomy): domain Archaea; phylum Halobacteriota; class Halobacteria; order Halobacteriales; family Haloferacaceae; genus Halorubrum. The sequence goes on along the minus strand of NZ_QMIM01000003.1, from coordinate 24,987 downwards.
CGCTCGGTCGATGCCGAGCGACGACAGAACTCGGTGCGCTGGTCGACGACGCAAGCCTACCGACAGCGCTCCGAGAGCGGGCGGACCAGCTTCGCTAGCGCTCGATGCGGTTGGTCAAATCTCGTTTTGAGCTCGGAACTTAGTTAGTAAGTGTTCCAATTTAATATTCTAAAGCAGTTTTCACACTCCGTTTTTTAATAACACTCTTGTATATATGGTCCTGAGTTGTTAATGTAATGTCGTACACCTGCTCCAGCTGCGATGCACAGTTCCAGAGCGCTGCCGGCGTGACCCAGCATGTCGCGCTTCACCACAACACGTGTGCCGAGTGCGACGAGAATTTCGACGACACCGATTCGTTGCGCAACCACATCCACGAGAACCACTGAGCGATCAAGGAGAAAGCCTCGCGCTTCAGCGCGAGGGGAATGTCAAAGGGAATTGAACCGCAGAGCAAATTCGAACCGGTGAAGCTGTTAATCGCTTGTGCTGCTGTACAGGTAAACCGACACGATCGCGAGGAAAGCTTCCGCAACCTTCGTGATGGTGACAATTGGATTAATCGCCCCGTTCATGTAGAATGCTTCAATCCCCCAACCCCGGAACGGGAATAGCGCAAGAATTGTCACCAACGAGTACACTGCAGCCACCAGGAAAAATGAGCGTCGCCAAAACCGGGTGAAATACAGTGCTGCTCCGCCAAGGAAACCTAGTCCGTTAAGCACGAAGAGAACCGCCAGCACAACGCTCATTTCAATCGCTCGCGTCGTCGCCACGAGATGGATGAGTCCCGTAATGAGGGCCAAAAGAACCGCCACATACCCGATCGATTCCGACGGCCACTGAAGCATACTGTCTGACTTTGTTGTATGGTTCGTACCCATACACACAATACTATCTGAACATATAAAAGTGAACGTTATTATATAGCATCGTGGGAATCAGCTGTCCACTGTTTCGGAGGATAGGCTGGTTTTGTGTCCAATATCTATTGACTTGTGGTGCTATTCACCAATCACTACGCCGCGGAAAATATCTGTCTCGGTCACGATACTGATTTTTCGGTAGAAGACGAAGCAACGAATGTGCCCAAAGACACATTCAGCTACGAATCGATTGGAGTGATTCGGACGCCGTTCGAATCAGCAGAAGGAATGCCGATTCAACCGATCGGGGCAGATTCAGTCACAGGAACTGTCGAAATCGAGGCGTCGTATGCGGACGGATTAGCGGATCTTGCCGAGTTCTCGCACTGTATGCTGTTGTACCATTTTCACGCATCTAGCGATGAAGCTCCCCTACGGATCGAACCGTTTCTCGATGACGAACAGCGAGGAGTCTTCTCGACACGGGCGCCACAACGTCCGAATCCGATTGGCCTCTCCGTTGTGGCAATCGAGTCCGTCACAGAACAAGAACTGACCGTGAGCGGTATCGACGTCGTCGACGGGACACCATTGCTTGATATCAAACCGTTCGTTCCCGAGTTCGATATTCCGTCCGAGGTGGAGACAGGCTGGCTCGATGCGTCGGAATCGACGATCCGATCAGAACAGGCCGACAAGCGGTTTCTCTGATAAAGATACAAGTGCATACCTCCGTCTTCAGGCGGAGGTCGAGCGACACTCGGCTCGTTTGTTCCGGTAGTTTGAACCCTGTGGCCTCCAGTTGTCACGGATGCTACGGAATCGGTGAGAGGCCGTCCCCGAACCACAAGGGGTGGTGAACTAACGGTGGTCCACACGGCAATGACACGGATTCCGACGGGGCCTCATTGGCCGGGCCACAGCCCTACGAGGGAGACAAACGAGAGTTTCCCCGGTGTGTCGCCGGTTCCCTCCGAGTGCGGGTTGGAACCAAATGGCGACGACCGCCCGAATCCGATGGTCGGATTCCTCCGCGTTTACGCGGAGGAGGAGGTCAATTCCCGGTCGCTACTCGTGGATATTCTGAGTGAGTTTCCAGTCCTACAAACGAGTTGTCTTACCGCGACAGGCGAGCGCTTTATATATTCAGCTTCATTCATCTCGCTACGGCCAGTTGCCGCCAGTTGAGGACGTAGTCTCAATCTCCCAGTCCGCAGTGCCCGCAGCGTCGGTCACTAATTGAAACGTCCAGTCGGGTACTGTCTCTACCACCCTCGCGGTCTCGTCTGTCCCGACGAATACGTACCGTTCCGTCTCGAAGTGTCCTCGGACCGCCGTCAGCGCCTCCGCTATCGAACGTGGTCCGGACAGGAACTCTTGGTGGTATCCGGCCTCTCGCACCCGTCGTCGTTCGATGTACGACGGCTCCGAGGAGACGATCCCGACGTAGCTGCTCCAGGTAGTGGCGTCTTCGAGGGCGTGGGCGGGCCGTGCGAGTCGATTGAGTGCGCCAAGCGAGACAGCGAGCGTGAGATCGGTCGAAGCCACGTCACGATCCTCCTCGAGAGCTCATCGGGAGCGGGCCTGTCTGCGCCTGATCTGGTGGGTCGAGAATCCGTTCTGCGGCCCGGCGGGCACCGACGATATTGCGAGCGAAAGGACCGACGCTGGGCTCCGCGAGCGCGCCCGAAATGTACACCGCGGACTCAGTACCGTCGGTCCGTCTCCACGCGAGGGTTTGATCGTTGAGAACGGGGAATCCCTCGACCCCGCGTGCGAGCGACAGTGACTCGCTGACGCGGCCGACCAACGGCTGCTTGGGAACCGGTTCGAGTCCGGTCGCGAGGACGACGCGTGCGGCCGTCGCTTTCGTGCCGCCGTCGAAGCGGAGGGACAGCCCCTCGTCTGTCGCGTTCGCAGACGTGATTTCGCCTTGCCGGTGTTCAAGCGCACCACCGTCACGCGCTTCGGCCAGTCGTCGTTCGACGTACGGTGGGATCGTGGCGTCGTTGCGGGCGGCTCGGACCCGATCGAGACGGGCCTCCGATCCCGGCGGGAGCGTGTGGATCTCTTTGCCGATGTGACGCCAGTTGATCCAGTGCGGGTCGGCCTCGGTCAGTTCGATTTCGAGTTCGTGACGCGACAGGAGCGTCACCGCGGTCCATTCTGCCAGACGGCAGGCGAGGTGCCCGGCAGTGATACCGCCTCCGACGACGAACGTTCGCCCCTCGAACGGGCCGGGCGTCGCCGGGTCGAACGCTTCGTCCCAGACGTGTGCGAGGGGCGCGTCGTCCGGGAGCGACGCCGTCCACTCTGGGAGCGTCGGTGTCGCCCCGAGCCCGACGGCCAAGACGACGCGGTGAGTCTCAATCGCTCCCGCGCCCGTTTCCACCAGATACGTCTCTGTGCCCGCAGACCGGGTAACATCGGTTACCTTCGACCGATGATGACAGCCGGAAAGCTCACGGCGCTCGATAACGTCGCGAGCGTGGTCGAGAAACAGGCCGAGAGTCGGTCGGTCTGGGTAGTTCTTCGTCGACACGAGTTCGTTCGCTCGGTGGTGTCCTTCCGCGAACGACTCGAGCGAGAACGACTCGGTGTCGATGTGGTGGACGAACGTCGATCGGAGGGTCTCCATGCCGCACTGATTGGCCTTCTTGGCGAACGAAGCGAGTAACTCCTCGCGCGGGTCGAGGATACGAATCTCGTCGCGCGTGTATTCACCCTCCGTAATGAGGTGGTTTGCGAGGCAAGTGCCGTGAATTCCGCCGCCAACAATTACGTACTCGTAGGGGGGATCACCACTCAGTGGGTGATCAGCGGTCAACCTACCGACTGTCACTCTCGTTTTCCTCCGTCGACTTCCAGTTCTTTTCGGTGGTGCTTGGACTGACGATCACTGAACCGTTGTACGATCGGGAGCCGATAGCCCAACTTTCGACTACTAAGCGCGACGGCGTACACGGCAATCGCCGCGACGACGATCGAGCCGCCGGCCGCAATTCCGTAGACGTACGACAGCGTCACACCGGCTATCGCCGCGAACTCGGCGGCGAGGATCGCCAGCAAGATGGATTGCTTGAAGCTCTTGGCGACTTGCGCCGCAGCGGCGACCGGAACGACGAGCATCGCAGCGACGAGGATGACGCCCATGATCTGCATCGCGCTGACGACGACCAGCACCGTGAGCACGACCATGAGGCGTTTGTACAGGCGGACATTCAGTCGCGCCGCGCGGGCGGCCGTCGCGTCGAACGTGACGTACAGGAGTGGCCGATACGCCAGCGTGACGAGACTGCCGACGATGACGCTCATCAACACGAGGATCCCGACGTTCTCCGTCGAGACGGTCGCCAGACTGCCGAAGAGGTAGGCGTCGATGCCGACCGCAATGCCACCGTCGGTTGCAGTGATGAGAATACTGCCGACGGCGAACCCGCCCGTCAGGACGATCGCCAGCGAGGTGTCGCTGTACGCCCCGGCGTGTTCGACGAGTAACTCTACGAGTAGCGCCGTGACGACTGCGACCACGAACGCGGTGAGCAGCGGGGAAAGCGTGAGCGAGAGGGCCGAATTGAGGAACAATCCGACGGCGACGCCGGCAAAGGCTGTGTGTGCGAGGGTGTCGCCGATCATCGCCATCTCTCGATGGACGAGGAACGTCCCGACGATCGGGCCGATGACAGCGATACATACCGCAGCGAGGTAGGCTCGCTGCATGTAGGGATATCCAAGCATCGGTGTGCCGAGCAGGTCGGCCAACACGTCCATTCCGGGACCGAAGATGTGGTCGAGGAACCACTCGACGCCGTCGATGAGTATGCCACCGATCCATAGGACAGCGGTCACTTCGTCGAACGGCACGCCTGCGTCAAGAGAGGAGGATTGCATCATGGTCAGTGGTCGTGGTGGAGGACGTGCTGATCGGTCCCGTACGCTTGCGCGAGGGCGTCCGTTTCGACGAACGTACTCGGGTCACCGTCGAAGTACAGTTCGCGGTTGAGACACGCGATATCCGTCGCGTAGGTGGTGACGACGCCGATGTCGTGTTCGATGAGGATGACGGTCAGCCCGGTCGCATTCAGGTCGTGCAGGAGGCTGTAGAACTCCTCTCTGGATTCGGCATCGACGCCGACCGTCGGTTCGTCGAGTGCGAGCAGGTCGGCCTCCGAGGCGAGCGCACGGGCGATGAAGACCCGTTGTCGTTGGCCACCGGACAGTCGGCCGACTCGACGAGACGCGAGGTCTGTGATTCCCACTTGTTCCAGCGCGTCTTCGATCGCTTGCCGGTCCGCTGCCGAGAATCGACCGAAAAGCCGCCGCGGGTACCGCCCCATCTCGACAACCTCTCGAACCGTGATCGGCATATCACGCGCCGCCTTCGTCGCGTCCTGTGCGACGTATCCGATTCGCTCACCGGCGTCGAACTCGTGGGCGGGTTCGCCGAACAGCGAAACCGTTCCACTGTCGGGCCGTCGGAGACCGAGCATCAGGTCGAGCAGCGTGCTCTTGCCGCTGCCGTTCGGCCCGACCAGTCCGAGGAAGGATCCGGGTTCGACGTCGATCGACACCGACTCGAGAACCGGGATCTCTCCGTAGCCGAATGTGACGTCGTCGACGCTGATGAGAGGGTCTCCCGCCCGTTCCCTCTCCGTCGTTGCTGTCGTCATCGGTAGTCGTCGAGGTCGACGAACGAGTTCCCGTACGCCGTAATCCAGGTCGTCGTCCGATACGGAACAGCCACGTCCGGCGGATAGATCGTACAGACGGGTCTCTCCGCAGGGCCGACAACCAGTGCCATCAATCCCGAACGAGGGCTCTCGGACGGACCGGGCTCGGCGTTCCCGTCCCACTCCGGTTCCGTGTCGCCAGACGTGGTGTCGCTCATTCTGCGTCGAGGGCCTGCTTCAGCGTCTCGAGATTGATGTTTTCCATGATCTCGACATAGCCCCAGTCCTCGTCGGCCCACTCCTGGGTCTGTCCGGGAATCGGCGTCAGCGGCAGGACTTCGGTGGCGTCGGTTTCTTCGACGAGCTGGTTCGCCGCGGTCTGGGATTCGAGCGGATCCGCACAGACGTACTGGAGGTCGTGCTCGGCAATGATCTCCTGGGCCCGCTCGATATCCTTCGGCGTCGGCTGGTCGTCCGGTGACAGTCCCGTCAGCGTCTGTACTTCGAATCCGTAGCGCTGGCCGAGATACTGGAAGGCGTTGTGACCCGCGACAAACACGACGTCTTTCGAGGCGCCCTCCAGCGCGGACTGGAACGACTCGTCGAGTTCGTCTAGACGATTACGGTACGACTCGGCGTTCTCGGCGTAGGCACTGGCATTGTCGCTGTCGACATCGACGAACCCGCTCCGGATGTTGTCGACCGCCTGCTTCGCTCGCTCCGGGTCTAGCCAGAAGTGCGGGTCCGTTCCGCCGGAGTGGTCGTGGTTGTGTCCCTCCTCGCCTTCGTGTTCGTTTTCTCCCTCGTGCTCGTCTTCGTGTTCCTCTCCACTCTCATGGTCGTGTTCACCTTCGTGCTCGCCATCGCCCTCGTGTCCGTGTTCGCCGGCAGTCTCGGTCACTTCGGGTTCGATGGCCGACCCACTGCCGTTGGTGAGCGTCGCGTCGAACTCCGCGGGAGCGTGCTGGGCGAAGAGTACGTAGTGGCCCTCCGTTTCGATATCGAGGGAGAACGTCGTCTCGCCGGAATCCGCGAACTGGAGGTGGTAGAGTGACTCACTGGACGGCGTGAGTGTCTCTCCGCCTTCTACCGGTGTGTGCGTGTCGTGGTCGCCGTAGAGGGTGGTTGCGGTCTCCTCGACGTGGTGAATGCCGTGGTCGCCGCCCTCTTCGGTTCCGATAACGGCTAGCTGCATCTTCGGATCAGGGCCCTCGTGGAACGTGTACGTGTAGGTGCCAGCTTCGAGGTGGTAGAGACCAGCCCACTCCCACGGGGCCGATTCGCCGTGGTGCTCCTCGTGGTCTCCCTCTTCGTGTTCATCGTGGCCGTGTTCTCCTTCGCCGTCGTGGCCTTCCTCGTGTTCCCCCTCGTGGTCTTCTTCGTGACCGTGGTCGTGTCCGCCTTCGATGAGGTCGATACCAGCACCGGCAGCGACGATGTCGACATCGGTGTCGTCGTCACGGAGACTCGTCACGAGGTCGTCAGCCCAAGGCTGGAATCCCTCCATCCCGTAGAGGAAGAGATCCGATTCGAGGATCGTTCCCTGTATTTTGGAGCCAGGCTCCCACCCGTGGCCGTGTTGGCCGATCGGGACGAGCGTCTCTGCGGTCGCAGTGTCGCCTGCAACCTGACTGGCCAAGTCCCCGAATACGAAGAACGAAGACTGGGCTTCCGGCCCGGCTCCACCTGAATCATTAGAGCTGGCGTCGTTCGAGAGACAGCCAGCGAGGGAGCCGATGGTGGTGAATCCGATTCCAGTTGCGACGAGTCGTCGTCGGGTGTATCGAGGCATCTGTTGTTAACACTGGCAGACTAGATAATAAGAGATATGATTTTGTGTGGTGAAGTTAATAATATCTCCCTAAGTGAGATGGGGACTTACTAACCGTTGCCGGGATAACTAACGTAGGCTCTGGAATTGCTAATCGTTGCTACCTCAGATTCCGTATTACATAAGCCCGAGAAGCGTGCTAACAGGCATTTAGTAGCTGTGGCACCCAGATACGGTTGCAATGTGCCACTGCTTCAGCGAGTTGACCGAGATGAGTGACGAACAGCGAGCGGAGGTTCTCGAAGAACACTCGACGGAAGAACTCCGCGCGGAATACTCCACGGAAGAACTAGAAACCCTCGGCGTTATCGCCTGAGGCTAGTTCACGTTGGTCCTACCCGGACGACCGACAGCGTCCGCCCATCACGCAGACCCGGTCCCCTCTCGTTTCTCTGCGTACGCGAGCGTGTAGTAGTCTCGATCAGTTACCTCACCGGGATCGTTCGTAACGAGGGCCTCTTCCGAATCCATGAAGAGTCGCCGTCCGAACGTCAGCTCGTACCCTGCTTCAGTCATCTTTTCGTAGGTCGTCGGTGCGTCGGTTACTTTGAACAGGATCAACCGATTCGGACCGATCGGTGCTTCTCCGTCAGTCGCCTCGCATAGCGTCAGTTCAGCGCCAGCGTCGATGTCGACCCCGAGGACCGAAGCGAACGCCGTCACACTGCTGACACCGGGGACGACTTCGATGTCGACGCTGGGATGCTGCTCGCGAAGCGTCCGATGCAGGTGCCCGAACGTCGAGTAGATACAGGGATCGCCGAGCGTGACGAACGCCGCGTCGGCCTCTCGCGCTTTCGGCGCGACTTCCGCGGCCGCCGTCTCCCACGCTGCCTGGAGTTCTTCGGGATCGGTCGTCATCGGGAACTCGAGGTCACTCAGTTTCGATTCGGAAACGTACTCGGCTGCGACGCGCCGTGACAGTCGTCCTGGTGAGTAGACGATGTCGGCCGATTCGAGCCGTCGCTTGCCGCGAACCGTGAGCAGGTCAGTCGCGCCCGGCCCCAGCCCAATTCCGTACAGTGTCATCGGTTACGTGCCCCCCTCATAGTTCTTGACGCCGTCCTGAACCACCTTCTCCGCGAGTACAGCACACGGGACGCGCATTGGCGTCAGCTCGATTCCCAAGAGATCGAGGGCGTCCTCACGGTCGAGATCATGAACCTCCGAGAGCGTCATTCCCGGGAGCTCTTCGGCGAGCAGGCTCGCGCTCGCGATGCTGATCGCACAGCCCTCTCCAGTAAACGTGACCTCTTCGATCGTTTCACCGTCCTCGGCGAGTCTGAGGTCGAAGGTGAGTTCGTCGCCACAGGAAGCGTTCTCGCCAGTGTGAGAGACGGTAGCTGGCGAGAGGCGCCCCCACCTTCGAGGATTGCGGTAGTGATCCAGGATTACCTCCTGATACATTTTGGAACCCTGCATCTACTCCACCCTGTGTCGCGTCGCGAGTCCGGCGAGATGCGGGGCTTCCTCCGCGATAATTTCGGCCGTAGCGAGTTCAGCGGCGTTCACGCTTCCGGGCAGCACGAATACCGGGACCTCACGGGCGATACCCGCCGTCGCGCGGGTCGCGACGACTCGGGTTCCGACCTCCTCCCACGAGAGCCGCCTGAACGCCTCGCCGAAGCCTGGTAGCTCGCGGTCGAAGAGTTCGCTCACCGCGTCCGGACTGACGTCATCGACAGTGACTCCCGTCCCGCCGGTAGTCACGACGAGGTCAACGTCCGACCGATCCAGACACTCACTCACGGTGGTCTTGATCCGGACGTAGTCGTCCGGAACCGTCCGGCGTGACGTGACGACGTGACCTGCGTCGACGAGAGTGTTTGCGACGGCGTCACCGCCGGGATCAGTTGGGTCTGCCTCCGTGGCGGTTCCTCGGGACGACGAGACGGTCACGATTGCGACACCGAGCGGATCAACGCAGTCGTGACCGTCTGTATCCGTCGTCCGTCGGTCCGCCCGCGACGGGAGTTCCGAGTGATCCCCGGTCACTGCCCTTCACCGACTACGAGACGCTGTTCCATCGGTGGCTGTGATCGATCCATCGTTCCTGGAAACGGATTCTTGAGCTCGTCCCAGTTCTCCGCCATCTCCGGTTCTGAGAGGAGACAGTCATCAAGGGCGGTAGTAATATCTGTGTCGTCCATTCCGGCGCCGATGAAGACGAGTTTTACCTCACGATCTCCCCACTGTTCGTCCCAGTGGAGATTCGGTCGTGACTCACGGTAGGAATCGCGCTGGAACTTTGGGACCGTGACCGCCCATCGGCCGTTGACTTCGACATGCGTTTGTGTGCCTGCTTGACTTAGATCAAGCGCGTATCGCTCACGTCCAGCGACCCACAAGTGGCCCTTCGCTCGGACGACAGACTCAGGGAACGAGCGGAGCCACTCGCTGAACCGTTCGGGATGGAACGGCCGGTGGCGCTCGTAGACGAAGGAGTCGACACCGAACTCCTCCGGCGGGTGAAGGTGATCGTGGCCGTCACCCTGACCATCGTGGGTATCGTCGTGAGTGTTGTCGCGCTCGGAAATCTCGTCGTTGCTATGACCGTCACCGTGGTCGATCTTAGCCGATTTCGACTCGCCAGTTTCTCCGTGGCCGTTCGAGAGCACCTGCTTCCACCGGGCAGACTGTTTTGCTTGCTCTCTGTCGAATCGTCCAGTTCCGAAAATCTTGTCGGGTTCGACGGTACTCTGGGTCGTGCGGACGATGTTGATGCCGGGGTGGAGCGTTTCGAGCACGCGTTCGACCGCCTCGCGCTCGTCTTCGGAGACGAGATCGCACTTGTTGAGGACGAGTACGTCGCAGAACTCGACCTGCTCGGCGAGGAGGTCCGAAAGCGGTCGAGAGCCGTCATCCGTCGACTTGATCGGACGACCGTCGACGAACGCCTGATGGAACTGTGCGGCGTCGACCACCGTGACGGTCGTATCGAGATCGTACAGCGTCGACGCACGTGCGGGCGAGACGAACCGCTGGGCGATGGGAACCGGATCGCTGATCCCCGAGGCTTCGATGACTAGATAATCGAACTCCTCGTCGAAGGCGAGACGTAGCAGCTCTTGGTCCAGTTCGTTCTGGAGGCCGCAACAGATACAGCCGTTCGAAAGCTCAGTAACGCCCCCGTCTTCCATCGAGAGTTCGGAGCCGTTCTCGATGAGGTTGGCGTCGACGTTTACTTCCCCGACATCGTTGACGAGAACGGCGATATCGTACTCCTCGCCGCCAACCGTGAGGAGGTGGTTGAGCAGGGTCGTCTTTCCGGCGCCGAGACCGCCACTCAGGATCGTGACCGGGGGTTGCTCGTCGACGGTCATCAGTCGTCAGCCAGTGCGAGTTCGCGCTGTTCTTCGGCGGTAAACGGGTCCGGATACTCGTTCCAGTTCTCCTCCATCTCCGCGTCCGAGAGGACACAGCCTTCCAGTCGCTCGATCAGTGTCTCCTGATCGAATTCGCGGCCGATGAATACGAGCTCTGACCCGCGGTCGCCCCACTGGTCGTCCCAGTCCTCTTTGATGCCGGGACGAGCGGCGAAGTAACGCTCTTGTTGGGCCTTTGGGAGCGTGGCGATCCACGTCCCTTTCGGACCGGCCCGGACCGACTGACCTGCCTTGTCGAGACCCATGGCGATGTCTTCACGACCAGCGGACCAAAAAAATCCCTTCGCGCGAACGATACCGTCGGGGAGGTCGGCGAAGAGTCGAGCGATCCGCTCGGGGTGGAACGGTCGGCGGGATTCGAAGACGAACGAGGTGACCCCGTGTTCGTCGGCGGCCGACTCGTGGTGGTGGCCGTGCTGGAGTTCACGCTTCCAACCGGCGGACTGACTCGCGCGATCGAAATCGAACCGACCCGTATTCAGGATCTCTCTGGGGTCTATTGCCCCGTGTTCGGTTCGGATAATATTTGCTCGCGGTTGGAGCGCCCGTAGCACTCCCTCTATCTCTTCAAGCTCATCGTCGGGGACGAGATCGCACTTGTTCAACAAGAGGACATCGCAGAACTCGATCTGATCCATCAGCGCCTCCTCGGGGACACGGTTACCCTGTGGATCGATGGAGTCGTCGGTGAGAGCTTGGCCGGAATCAAACCCTTTCCAGAAGCTGTGCGCGTCAACGACGCTGACCATTGTGTCGAGTTCGTAGACGCCCGTGGGGTCGAAATTCGCGTCTTCGAATCCGCGAGCAAACGTCTGTGCAACCGGAATCGGTTCGCTGATCCCGGACGACTCCACGAGAAGATACTCGAAGTCTCGCTCCTCGGCTAATCGGCCTACCTCGTCAAGCATGTCCCCGCGGAGCCGACAGCAGATACACCCGTTCGACATCTCGATGATTTCGTCGTCGTTCTGGGTGAGATCCGACTCGCGTTCGACGAGGTCGGCGTCGACGTTCACTTCGCCCATGTCGTTGACTAAGACGGCGGCGTTCAGTTCTTGTTCGCTACTAAGAATGTGGTTGAGCGTCGTCGTTTTGCCGGCACCGAGGCTTCCGCTGAGGATCGTTACCGGGATCGGGTCGTCGTTGGACAGCATACACTAATTATGAATCCACTATACTAAAATACTAATTATTACGTTATAGATCGAATAGTCATAACAGATACTAATAACTCTAAACAGAGCCTTAGCATATGAGCGTCGTTAGCATCTCGATGCCCGAGGCATTGCTTGAACGCATCGACAAGTTCGCCGAAGAACACGGGTACAGTGGTCGAAGCGAAGTCGTACGCGAAGGCACACGTACGCTACTCGAAGAGTTTCAAGAGCGAGATATCGAGGGACAGAAGCATATGTGTACAGTAACGGCCGTCTTCGAGTACTGTCAGCCCGCCGTTCAACAGCGTCTCACGGGAGTACGCCACGAGTACGATGATATTGTCTCCGCGACGACCCACACACACGTCCAAGACCAGTACTGTATGGAGTTGTACGTTTTAGAGGGGACCACAGAGGCACTGTCTGGATTCGTCAACAGCGTTCGAGCAGTGCCGAATGTCCAAGCGGTGGATTACTCGATCGCCTCACTGGGCGATGCTCACATCGATCAGCGCATCAAGTCTTGAACACCGCTCAGTGCTCGGCGAGGAGCATCAGTTTCACTCGACTCACCGTATCGAAATCGCGCAAGCGATAGGTGAGAGTCCGGACGCGCGAGGCTGGCCCGTTACAAAAGAGCGTCTCGAGACACCACTCTCCTTCATGGATATGATTCGTGGTCGTGATGACGTCCTGAAACTGGTGTTGTACGTCGTGGATGTCTTCGATAACTGCTTTATGTTCATAATCGAAAGCGATGATGACGACGACGTCGCCTTCAATATCCTCTAGTCTGGTGTGTGACTCGATGTACTCCTGCATCGCTTCGCGGGCGCCACGGGAACGTGAATCTAACCCCTCTGCTTGCCACGTTTCATCGAACTCGGACAGGAGGTTGTCAGGGATGTTGAAGCTCGTGCGCATCGTGTGTTAATTCACATTCTGTCGTTCGTTGATTTGTGCCTTCATGACATCGACAGGTACGACCGTATATTCGACTGAAACTGACTCGTCTGCTCCTCGAACGGTTCCGATGAATCGCAGGATATTGTCGTACGCGGCTTCGATGACGAACGTCTCGACACAGCCGGCGTTGCCTTCGAGGCAGTTGTGGGAGTTCGACCGGATTGACGCTTCGAATTCGTGGCGGATATCCATCATCCGGCGTTCGATCTCCGGCTCGTCGTATCCGAAGACAGCCGTAACTGTCGCCAATACCCGCCGATCCTCGCCGTCTGTCTCTTGGTATTCTTCGAGTAGCGACTGGCACGCTTCGCGGATGACCTCACTTCGTCCGGTGTAGCCGTGTTCTTCCGCAAACGTATCGAGATCGTCCCGGAGTCGCTCCGTCATCGAGGAGCTCACGATGGGCATATATTAAAAATTGTCTCGGAGATAATAGATATAGCAGTCTAGTAACTCGTTGTTAATAATATTGCTGTAAGAGCGTATCAGTGGCTAGTGTCGACAGGACTTCCGAGCGCATCCCTAATTCGCGCGACGTGGTCCACGAAGTCACGAGAGGTCCGTTCACGTGGGCGCTCTAAGTCGATAGAGAACGTCGACTGCACGGTTCCCGGGTCGGCATCCATAACGACCACGCGATCAGCGAGGGTCACTGCCTCGTCGATGTCGTGGGTGACGAACACGACGGTCTGTCCGGTTTGCGTCCAGATATCGAGCAATTCGGCGTGCAAGCGGTCGCGCGTCCGAGCGTCGACACTCCCGAACGGTTCGTCCATCAAGAGGATTTCCGGATCGGGGGCGAGCGCGCGAGCGATACCGACGCGCTGTTTCATGCCGCCGGACAGCTCCTTCGGGTACGCGTCCTCGAAGCCGTCGAGCCCTACCAGGTCGATTAACTCCCGGACCCGTTCCTCGCAGTCGGGACAGTCACAGGCGGGCCGGTCAAGACCAAACCGGATATTCCCGCGGACGGTTCGCCACGGGAACAGCGCGTACTCCTGAAAGACCATTCCCCTGTCCAGCCCAGGACCGGTAACCGGGTCTCCACCGACCAGTATCGACCCACCATCCGGACCGTCAAGCCCGGCGATTGCTCGCAACAGCGTCGTCTTCCCACACCCGGACGGACCGACGACACAGCAGAACTCGCCCTCCGACACCGAAAACGAGACGTCATCGAGCGCCTGTGTCGACTCGTATGACCGGCTGACGTTCTGGATAGTGATCTTCTCACGTGAGTCTCGACCGGTAGACGAGTCCGAACTCAGCGCCATGCGAGGACCCTCCGTTCGAGTAGTCGGAACCCGACGTCCATACAGAGGAACGCCAGGCTGATCAGGAACATGTAGGCGACGCTGGTCGCCATCGCGAGGTTGTTCGAGGCGTTGATAATCTCGTAGCCGACGCCTGGTGCGCCGAACAGCTCGGCACCGACGACGATCATCCAGCAGCGACCAATGCTCGTCCGGAACCCAGTCAGCACTTGGGGTGCCGCACTCGGGAGCGCGACGAGTTTCAGCATCGAGAGGTCGCGCTCGACTCCGAGCGTCGATGCGGCATCGGTCAGTTCGGTCGAAACGCCCTCGACGCCGCCATACGCGCCGTAGAAGTTGATCCAGAACGCGCCGACGAAGACGATGAACGCCGCGCCAGTGTGGTAGATGCCGAACCAGACGATGGCGAAGACGACCCACGCCAGCGGCGGGATCGGTCGCAGTACCCGGACGAGTGGTCGCAGCCAGTCGTCGAGCGCACCGTTCCAACCCATCGCAAGGCCGAGACTGATGCCACAGAGTGCGCCGAGGAGGAGCCCCGGCACGTAGTGGAACAGCGTCTGTGCGAGGTGTGCGAGCCCAGTCGGGAGTACGACACTCGACCCCAGAACGGGAACTACAATTGCCGTCGAGGTCGCAAACAGGTCGATAAACGCGTGCACTGATTCGAGGGGGCCCGGCACCAGATACGACGGCTGGGTCGTCATCGCGCCAACCCACCAGACGAGCAGGAACACGACGAGACCGCCGAGGCCGCGAAGATACCGCTGCAGGTCCCCCTCGAAGCTACCGGCGACCACTGCGCTGGAACTGGTGTCGGTCTGCGTACTCATTACTGGAGTGCGTCGTAGGGATCGAACGCGAAGAGGTTCTCCGTCACGACCGGCTCCTCGATGTTTCCGACACTCGCGACAAACTCGCCCATCGTCGCGGCTTGATCGGTGATCGCGTGCGGGTCCGAGATGAACTCCGACGCCTTCGAATCCACGGCGGCCGTCGCGAGGTCTTCACTCACGCCGGAGCCGATGACCGAGGCAGCGTGGCTGGCGGCGGCATCCGGGGAGTTCCCCGTGAACTCGGTCGCCGCGACGTGCTGTTCGACGAGTGATTGGGCGACCTCATCGTCGTCGAGCACTCGCTGGTTCGCGAACAGCACCGTGACGGGGTGGTTGTCCAGGATGTTCCCGGACCAGGCGAGTTCCTCGAACCCGTCAGCTTGGCTGATGATCGTCGCGAACGGTTCCTGGATGATCGTCGCGTCGATGTCGCCCGACTGGATGGTCTGGACCGCCTTCGCCGGCGGTACCTTGGACTTGTTGATGGTGGAGTCCATCTCACCGACGTCGAGGTCCTCCTGAATCCAGTACCGGAGAACGATGTCGGGGACGCTCCCGTCCGGCGGTGCTCCAAACCGGACCTTCCGCCCGTGCTCTTCTTCGAAGCGCTCGAACGTGGCAGCCCCTTCCTGTTCGTAGAGATCGGCGAGTTCGGTCGTCCCCATGATCTTGAAGCCATTTCTCGAATTCGCCGCGAGGATACCGGCGTTGGTCCCTTTGTCAACGAGGACCATTGCAGGAGTGATCCCGAAAAGCGCAACGTCGACGTCCCCACTCGCGAACGCCTTGACAACACTGGGGCCGGAGCTGAACCGCTCTATTGAGACATCTGCCGGAACGTTCTCGTAGTCCCCCTCTTGCTCCATCACGTAGTGTTGCATGTTCGGGTAAATCGGGACGTACGCGACCGTAACGGAATCAAGTGATGCACCTCCCTGACCGAGACAGCCAGCAATTCCCGTCGCAGCAGTCGTGGTTGCACCTGCCTTCTGGAGTAGACTTCGGCGCGAGATTTGAACCATCAGTGTTGCTAACTCTAGAAGCAATTCTAATAATACCTGTGATTCTAGCAAAGGTAGTTAATACTGATGGAGGATGGAGATCATAGATGTTGCTAGAGTCGGCGTGAATTCAGCGAGAATCCCGCGAGCGACCGCAGGGAGCGAGTGGGATGTCTGCGAGCCCACTGACTGGAGCGAGTGGAACGAGCGGAAGGAAGCGGGCTCGCCGGAATGGGCAGAACAGTATCAGTTCATATCGGCCAGCGGGCCGAAGTCGTCGACGGGTAGCACTGAGTAGTCGATCGTGAGCGTGTCCTTCGTCGCTCGGATCTTCCCGACGAACGTCGAGATCTCTTCGAGCGACCCTTCGAGTACGAACAGTTCCATGCAATGATGGCCGCCGACGTGGCTGTGGAAGTTCGATGCGACGATGTCCTCGTGCTCGTGGCGGAGGCGCATCATCTTCTCCTCGACGCTCGTCGTTTCGTAGTCGAAAACCACCGTGACGACGCCCATCAAGTCTCGATCTTCGAGTTTCTTATCCTCGAACTCACCGAGGAGATTCCGGCTTGCTTCACGAAGTACCTCACTGCGACCAGTATAGCCGTGGTCGTCGGCGAACTGGTCGATTCGGTTAAGCAATTCCTCCGGCATCGAGACGCTGACCACACTCATATAACAATATGGACTACGAGAAATATTAAGAATTATCATTTTCAGCTGCGGCATTACAGTGATTAGGCTCTGTTGACTCGATGGAAACGCTGCTATCCCTAGAGAACGTGAACCAAGATATGGGGCGCAAGAGACCGATAAGGATTCCGTGCCATAGAGCACGTTCTGTTGACTGGTCCATGCGCGAAAGAAGTCGAGTCATGGGCGCTACAGCCCGGATGCCGCGGCGCGCGGCATCCGGGAAAGCCCGAATACGTGAATCTCTGCTTCACGTGCTGGCGTCCCGAGTCACAAGATCGCCTCTCCGAATGATGATGACCACTGGCCGGGCAGACAGACGAGGGAGCTGAGGGCCGCCAAATCGGCGGCCCTCAGCGGTCGGTCGGGGCCCTTCTTTAGCATCTGCTATCGCTAGACAGCGACCGCACCGCACACACGTTTCGACCGCCTACCGGCTGTGGAAGAAGCAGATCCCCAGACGGCGTAATCATTTTGTTGTTAGCCGTTGTTTGGCTAGCTAGCAGCGTTTCCATACGTGAAATCCTTAGGAACTGATAGGACTGGCGTGCGAGATACAACGCGCGAGTCGGTCATGAGTGGTGTCAGCCAACATAATCGGGCGTCGAATCTTTATGTCTGAGTGGCCGCAACTGGTCGTTGATCGGAACATGAGCGACTATCTGGGGCTGTCCCGACGTGATGCCGGGGCGGGCCTCGCCGCCGGCGGGTCGGCACTCCTCGGTGCCGTTCTGATTAATCTCTGGAACTTTTTTCAGACGTTCAGGGCCCGAGGATTCGACTCCGCTAGCATAGCGGAGTATCGGCGAGGAAGTGAGATTATCTTCCTTGGGATGATTGTCACACCGGTCGTCGCTCTCATCGTAGCGACCGTTGTCTGGCGTGTGGTGATGTCGGATGAGCCGGATCCGCTCTACGGCGCTGTAGCAGGCGTCGTTACAGCGGTCGGGTCGCTCTTCATATTCGCAGCTTTGATAGGCTTCATGTTCTCTCTGAGTCAGGTTCCCGCTGGCGGACTCGCTGGTGCGCTCTCCGAGTTCGTGTTCCTCACTGCTCTCATCGCTGTCTTCGGGGGTATGATTACTCTCCCCGTTATCGCCCCAATAGGGGCTATTGTAGGATACGGATACGAATGGTACTTGGCCCGAAGATAGAACTAGTCATTTGCTGATGATTCCCGGTCGTTCCGTTTTCCTCGTACTGTACGAAGCTAAACGGCTCGACCATCACGTCGTCGATTGCTGAATCTATACTCTATATTCAGCACGACAACAGAAACATATCATCAGTTGAGGATTTCAACAGAGCCAGTGATTATGGATATGCCCTCTCAGGATAGTGGGATACCGGCACTCTAGGAGACACCGAGTTACTTCGAAATTGTCGAGTGTTGCTGAAGCGAATATCAGGGTTAGTCGGAAGCTTGTGACGTATCTTGTTGGAGCGGAGAAGACAGAAGGCACGCATCAAATCCATCTTCCGAAGTTGTGGAAGTTGAGACTACAACGGGTATAGCAGGGCTGTAATGCGTGTATTTTGCCGATTGGGTCAGCGGAAACTACCTCAATTCTCTCTCCAAGCGGCCATTCTTGTCACACTTCCAATCGTAAGGGCGAATTTTCGAGACATCCAACAGTGTAGCCACTCAGACCGCGCGCTAACCCAGAACTGAGTGTCTCTCTATCCGATTCCGGTCTCCTTCTTCAGCAGCGTCAGTGTGTTATCTGCCGTCACCATCGGCGAGTGCTCGTACTCGCCGGTCAACGCGACCTGGACGAGCAAGTCGACGGCTCGCCAGATCGAGTACAGCAGGCACGCGAACGCGAAGTAGAAGAAACGAAGCCCGAAATTCTTCGACGTGGTAGCAGCCATGAACCGCTTTATCGATCTGTACCCGCTCTCGATTTCCCACCGATACCCGTACTCAGTGAGGTGCCCACTCCCACAATTCGTCATGAACACCGAGTACTGCCGGTGATCGTCGTGCTCGGAGTCCTCTTTCCGTCGGTAGATCAGCGTCGTCTCGTGCCACTCATTCTTGCCGAGGTGGAGCTTCCGATCGGTCTCGTAGCGATCTTTCCCTCGCTTGAGAAGGCGCTTGGCTTGGGCTTTCTCGCTGGTCTGCATCCGCTTTGGGACGACGTAGGAGAGCCCGCGCTGGCTGATCATCTCCAGGACGTGCTGACTGTCGAACTCCCTGTCCATCAGGACGTTATCGACGTGAACGAGTTCCTCTGCAGAGTCAAGCAGATCTTCAACAATTTCCTTACGTGACTCGCCTCGTCGAACTGGTCGCGCATCGAGCACGAGTGGGACAGCGTTGCCGACCAGCTGGACTGTCGCCCACTGGTAGGCGTACTCGTCGTTCTTCTCCTTCGTTCCGATAATCTCGTCCTCGTGGTCCGTCCTATCGCCCGTGAAGGGATCGTCCTCGGTGATGTCGATGGCAACGATACCTACGCGGAAGAACTCCTCCGTCTCCGCGAGCTCGTTGATGAGTTGCCGGATTGCCTGTCGGTACATCTCACGAATCTGCTCGATAGGGAGATTACGAATCTGGTCACGATGACCATGCCCGAGTGGTGTTCGATCACGTGTTGACTCGTGGATGAAGCTGCGAGCGCCCTCGTTGGCGGCCAAGTTCTCACGGAGTCCTAAGTAGGTCTGTAAGCCCCAGTAGGCGTTCTCGGGAATCTCACAGCCCTCGCCTCGGTTGAGCGAGAACGCGGGGAACACAACGCGACTGACGTGCTTGGTAATCGTCCCTGTCTTGTTGAGGATGGCCTGGTCGTCAGGGTTCGATTCAGCGGCGTCGTGGCCTCGATGCGGGAGGTTTCGTTCTGGTTCGTGTGGTACGGAGACATCCGCGTTTTGCGCTTTGATGAGGATCGTTCGAGCCGCTTTCTGGACCGTCTCGCGGAGATCTCGCGTGAAGCGCTCGTTCCAGCTGCGCCACAGTGTCGATTGATCGGGCACCGTCCCCAACTCTAGGCGTCCGCAGAGTCCGGGGTGGCTATCGAGGTACTCGACGAGAGATGTTTCGTGCTTCCATCCGTGGAGTTCTTTCAGCACGAACACGCGAAAGAGGGTATCCATCTTGTAGTGTGTCGAACTTCCGTAGCAGTCGTGGACCTCGAAGCGGAAGTAGGCCAGAGGAATCGAGCAGACGAACTGTTCGAGTGAGTCATGATCAGGGTGCGTAAACCAGACACTTGAGACGACTCGAACGTCCGATTCTACCCCGGCGAGCGAGGTTCGATCGTACAGCGGTGTCGAGTCATATGTGGGCCACTCGACGTGCTGCTGGTGTGCGATCCGACGAAAGACACTCCGGCGAGACTCACAGGTTGGTGCCACTACGGGACGCTGGACATTTCACAGCCAAGAACTCGTTCTCTTCGACGGACAGTCAAGAGAGCAGACTACAGGTGGCCGTATCCCTTCCGTTCGAGTTCTGCTTCCAATTCGACGTGCATCGCTTCAACCGTCTCTTCACCGAAATGCTGTCCCGTCATGGCACCTGATATCTCTGCGATTTCAGCGTGCCACTCACGTACTGCGTCCGCAAGGGCCGCGAGGAGTCCTTCGTCCGTCTTGTCTACCCCATCGACTTCCTCAACGACCTGCCACCCCGGCTGGAAGTTTTCGAGGACGTACCCCGTTTCCTCGAACTGAATCGCAAACCGCTCGCAAACCGCCCCGAACCCGGTTTCGAGACTGAGTAGTGGAATGACGTGGACGATATCATCGCGCTTCTCCAACTCACGAAGATCCGCAACGGGGACCGCAGTTTCAGGGAGCACTGAATAGAGTGGATCAGGGAGCGGCGGATCGCTTTCAGTGGTTCCCGGAGAGGCGTACTGGTCGTCAATAGGATCGCCTTTCTCTTTCACGATCTCCGGTTCTTTGTCGCTCGACTCATCACTGAGAACCTCCTTCAAGATGGCGTAGAACCGCCATTCATCACCGTAGTCGTAGAGATAGCAGATGCGATCGTACTGTTCGAGACCGAGCTGGCGGGTCATCTCGCCGATCGTCACCTCACCGGCATTCTCAATCCGTTCCGTACGCAATACCGGATCGCCACCAAGCGACTCCTCGTACTCTTGCGGGCACTGGTATTTGACGGCGCTGTCCCAGTAGTCTTCACCCTCTCCGACGAACCAGAGGTGGCCCTGGTCAAGCCCGACTGCAGGGTTGATCGCCGACTGAAACTCAGTGATCGTTCTATCCGCGCCGACAACGAGATCCCGCCACAGTGACGTCGGATCGGGGTCGAACTTGACGCGAAAGCGGTAGGCAGTCATCCTTGCATCTCCGTACCTGTGCGGAAACTGGTGAGATCGTCGATACGCTGTTCGAGCTCTTCGGTCTCCGCTCGGAGCTGGTTCGCCTCATCATCCTCGCTAGCAGCGAGTCGGTCCTTCAGCCCCTGGAGCCGGGATTCTTTCACATCTTCATCGACCTCCGCTTTGCGAACGTATTCGCTTTCTCCGACCTCGTACACATCGGAGTCGGAGAGCGTAGTGACTTCAAGTGCTTCATCGACTTTCGAGCGGTCGACGCTCAGTACACGCTCACGGTCGATGCCAGCGTTCTCGAGCCGTTCCAGCACCTGCTCGTCGTCTTTGAGCGAGCGATTGCGGCGACTCGTCCGTTGGACAGAACCGTACTGCCCGGACACTGGACGGTCGTGATGGAGTCGAGCGAGGAGGACATCCGCGACCTCTTGGCGGAAATCATTGGCATCTCGCTGGACATCCGAAAGCAGTGTGTAAAGATTCACCAACGCGTTCGTCTCTAGTTCAGGGAGATCTGTCACATCGTGACGTTCGAGTGCGTCGATGAGGAGGAGCGCGTCCGAGTAGACATCCAGTCCGTCGGGTTCTGTTCGTTCTTGGTCTGTGGGTTCCTGTTCCGCGCCCACCACCTGCGTCGCCGTCGCGACCTCTGATTGTGTGATGACGCCAGCGTCCTCATTAACCTCGAATCGTGGATGGACACTCAACACCGCAGGGTATGGATCGGCATCCGCCGGGAGACGGTCAAGATCAAACCCGTCCGGAGCGTCCTCGATTCGGCGATAGAGCGTTTCGAACTGGTCACGCTGGAGCGGCCGCGTCTCGTCTCTGTCTTCGAACTGAATGATGACGCGAGCGTCCTGTACGTCAGTAATACGAAATCGCCGATGGGAGAGTGGCGTAATGAGCGTTGCACTCTCGGGGAGGTCGTCAACCTCCTCGAGAAGCGTGTGCCAGCTGGCGGTGAAAGACATATACAGTGGTTGCGAGCCATTCCGACTAAATCTTGTTCACGACGCCGCCACTGGCAGGCAGTCTCTGTAACAGACAGTCTGATACGTGGCTCTTCGGAATTACCGATATGGCTGAGACGTACGCACTCCGTGTTCAGATCGAGTCACACGAGTACGATGGCGAGTTCGATCTCATCGGCGAGGGATACGGAACCCCAGCAGACGTGTTGGATAACGTCGCTGCCGACCATCTCCTACGAATCGCGAATGCGCCACGTATCGAAGAATACCTGCTCGACGTGCTGAAACGCGGAGAGAATACAGGGGCATCCGAGTATGAGTCGACAGACAGCGATGTCGAATGCTGGATTCACGTCGACGTCTCCTACCAGAGGTACGCCTTCGGTGTCGGGGACAGCGTGTTTGAGTTCTCAAGCGAACCGACCAAGAGTGAAATCGCGTCGACTGTCACGCAACTCCAGTCGTAGCTGTGGACTCTCGTTTAGGGATCGAAGTGGTAGATGTAGGGGTGGTCAGCCTTCCCAGCGGGCATAATCTCTTCGAGTAGCTTGCGAACCTCGGATTCGGAGGGGGCACTGGTGATGATCCGATCATCGTAAATCGCTACATGGGATTCGTTGAGTCCCAACTCGCGCAGTTCGCGACCCAAGCTTCGAGCTCTGGCCTTCCCCATCTCCTGGTGGTAAATCCGCTCCAATTCGTCGGATTTCTCTCGTAAATGCTCGATCTCCGACGCGTATCGCTCTCGGTTACGCTTGTTCTTCATGTAGAAGCGCAACTCCTCGGCGTCCGTCTTTTCGTCTTCCTCGGGTGCTGGAAGCGAGTCGATTATGCCGAAGCGATGTTTGGCCTCCTCGTACTCGTCGTCAATGTCAGTACTGAGCGAGCCCCCGAAAATGATATTCTTAATTCCGATCCACCCGTCGTAGACGATCTGATCCTCGAACGGTAACAGAGCGACACTCGAAACCGGGACTGGAAGTGCGGATTCATCCCACAGGTCGGCGAACGGTAGCCGAGCTGGGCGGACTGCGTATGTTTTCGCCGGTTCTGTCCAATCCAGGAAGATCGCGTCGTCTTCACGATAGCGGACGACGACGAACTCCCCAGTGATGAAGTCCGTCCATGCTGCGACCTGCTCGAGATCAGCTTCCGACAGGTCAGCAGGGTTCTGTTCAACGAAATCCTCTATCAGGTCCGTCGTTGACTCGTTGTACAGCGTGTTTCGGAGCGGCAGAAGCTCGTCAGTATAGTGCTGTTCGAGGTCAGCGACTGTTTCGATCTCTTCGATGACATCGAACCGATCGTTGACATACACCAATAGGTGGGCGTACAGGTCAAGAAACCGTTGTTCACTCTCTTCGGACAGCCGTCTGTCGGCTTCACTCATTGGTAATAGACGTGTTCACGGTCACACTAATCAGGCGTTTCGAACTTCGATCAAGCCCGTCATCGATACTCCGAGATCGTACGATACGGGACGTAGTACCCAATTTCATCGATCCAGGTCGACAGCCACACGTCAGCAGTCGCTTCATCAATCTTTCCAGCATCGATTGCAGCCAACAGAACTCCGACCGACCCGACAACGGTCACGCCTTGATCTTTCGCAAACGATCGGGCATCGCCGTCATCTGTCAGCAGTCGACCGTCGTGTGCGTCGGCGAGGGCGAACGCCTGTGCTTCCCCGGGATCGAGATGTCCACCAACAACGGCTTCTCTGTTTGCGACAGTATCCGAAATCGTCGCGACTGGGATTTCGTTATCAAGCGTATCGAGTGCTTCCTGGAGATATGGGTGGTTATCAACGCCGTGTTCGAGCTCCTCACGAACGACTGGTACCGTACAGATTCCAGAGAGGTCAGCAACTACCCACAGCTGATCGATGTACGCAAAATTCGAGAGGACAGTCGTGTTCAGGACGCTCGGATTCGCTGGAATATCACCACCGGTCATTTCGCAGACGATCCCTCGTTGCCTGAGTCCTCATCATCGAATTTGAGTTCGCTTGCTGCCTCCACCTCGTACGCTGCGTCGTCTTCGTCAACAAGTCCGAGGCGGGGTTCAACACCGTGCTCACGGAGGATGTCACGCATCGTCCACCGATCGACATCAGCGAGTCTCGCGGCATCACCGAGCGTGATACGCTCGCGTTCGTAGAGGGCCACCGCAGCTGCAATACGTTCGTTCTCGTGGTCCTCGAAGTATTCACGCACGAACTCTCGCAATGCATCGCTCTTGCCACCAAACACACCAGCCTCAACAGCACCCTCGATGAGGAGGTCGAGGTCGTCTGGATAGGAGCCAGTGATTCGTGCCATCGTTCTATCCCAGACTACGTCTTCATACTATTTATGAAATACGCCAGAACCCCATATGCATTGAGAAGGTCAGTCTCAACTTCTGTTTCTGGTTGAGTTGCCCACAGTTTCGGAGGATAGGCTAGTTTTGGATCGAATAGCCATCAAGTCGTGGTTATTCTCAGCGTTCGGGGATCGATTTTGAATCCTTACTCTCGAACTACCGGACGAGCGTACGAAATTGCGCGGATTTTGGCGCTGCTGAATACAGTTGTCACTCTTGAGCGGCGGACCCAGCGAGATCTCAGCGGGTTAGTCGTACGGAATCAACGCCGAGGCAACGAGCTCAGCACACTCGCCCGCAGTCAACACTGGTGCGTAGTCCATCTCGTCGTCGACGCCTGCTTTCAGCAGAAAATCGGTCAGCCGCCAGATATTGTATAAAAGAACCGCGAACACGAAGTAGAATAGGCGAACACGATAATCTTTCGAGGAGGTCTTGGCGAGAAAGTCGCCCTTGATCGATTTGTACTCGCTCTCGATCTGCCACCGACGGCTGTAGCGTCGACAGAACGCCTCGGCCTCGTCGGGTCCCACTCGGAGATTCGTCGCGAAGACGGCCGTTCCCTCCCCACTCGTCGACGGCACGTACAGGAGCCGCATTGGATGCGATCCAGATTCCACATGGATAGAAGCCGACTCAACAGCCACCTCTTGGTCGTCTTCCTCCAT
>NZ_QMIM01000002.1 GCF_003287355.1 Halorubrum sp. 48-1-W | reverse complement strand
ATTCCACATGGATAGAAGCCGACTCAACAGCCACCTCTTGGTCGTCTTCCTCCATTTGTTCAAGTACATCCCGTTCGGAGCTGGAGACTCGCTTGGGTATGAGGTAGTTCACATCGAGGTTTGAGAGTGTCTGGAACACTTGTATCGAATCGAACTCTCGATCACACAGCACCGTCTCGATTGGAACATGTTCTTTCGCTCGTCGAACGAGTCGCCGAACAGTACGATGGATCTGATTCGACGGGTTCTCATCCCACTCAGAGCTCTCTCGAACCGGCTCGACAGCCAAAATCAGCGGGATGTTCTGCCCGATGATCGACAGCGTCGCAAATTTGAACGCTCGACCGTCCCTATCTTTCGTCCCGCTGACCATCGGCATCTCCTCGACATCTCCATAATAGGGAATAGTCGTGATGTCGATCGCGGCTGTGACTGGACGCCGGAACGATGCTTTAGGGGCGATCACCGAGAGTAAGCGATCCGTCGTTTTGTTGAATCCCCTCACGAGTTCTTCGGGGCCAAATTGTTTGACTGCGCGGAGGTGGGTATCACCATGTGGTCCGTACTCTTTCCCGCGCCGATATTGGAAGCGAGTAGCTCCCTGCGTGGCTCCGCACCGAACCATCCCCATGAACGTCTGTAGCTCGAAGAATTGTGTGTCCTCGTACGAGGCGTTCGACGCCCGACCAGAGTCGAAGTGTCCGTAGGCGTGAGCACGCGCGAGGCGCGTCGTCTGGATGATTTTCTCCTGTGAGAAGGATTCGTTTTCTACTGAGTCTGCGGCTTCCTCAGTATCGTTGAGGATCTCTGCCTTTGGCCGAACCTCGGGCGCTGAAATGTCGCGATCGTGGACTTCCTTGATGACGAAGTGGGCGGCGGCGTGGATGTATTCGTGAACAACGTCGTCGAATCGATTTCGCCACGCCCGCGAGAAGGTTGATTCGTCGGGTACTCGACTGAAGCCGAGGATAGTCGCTACTTCCGGTTGCCGGGTGAGTCGTCGAGAAAACTCGGCGTACGAGTCACCCGTTATTTTCATGAACACAAATGAGAGGATTATCGCGCGAAAGGAGAGTGGCGCAGGATGCCACGCTGGATACCCGTCTTCGATCGTGTCTATCGAGTGATCGAGGTTTTCGAACGCGGTGACGAGATCGGCTTTTGTGAGTTCGTTTCGGATAGTGATCCCCAGCTGGTACGCTTCGCACAGAGACTGCATGCGAGGACCATCTTTGAAAGGAGGGCTACCGGAACCACTCATTCAAGAAATGGTGGGGTCGATCGCAAAGTTACCACACCAACATGACTACAAACATACTCTGTTCATCGTCAAAGGGATTGCTGCCGCCGCATCTAGGTCTCCGAGTTGGCTCTCAACCTTCATGATGTCCACGAGGTACCCGGTACGGTTTCTAACATAAGTTCGAGCTGATCCAGACACATCTCGATCTGCTTGTCGATCGGCTCAGATCCCCGTACTGTCCGGTTGATATCCGGGAGGACACCTTGGAAGAAGACCACGTCCGACCCGCTGGCCTGCATGCCGAATGCGCCGGTGTCAATAACGTCGTCGCGCCGGCGTTTACTCTCTTCACTCAGCGACTCACCGATCAATATCCCGTTTTTGCGGTCCATCTGGTCTCCAAGAGCCGCTACCTGATCCAACATATGATTTAGTTTATCTTCAAATATAAAAGAGTCTGCTTGTCCCGCCGTGTCGCGAATAAGGTGAACCGCTCGGGCTGGGGTTGTAATCAGTGCT
Source organism: Halorubrum sp. 48-1-W (assembly GCF_003287355.1). Classification (GTDB taxonomy): domain Archaea; phylum Halobacteriota; class Halobacteria; order Halobacteriales; family Haloferacaceae; genus Halorubrum. The sequence continues at coordinate 10,290 of NZ_QMIM01000002.1, read as the reverse complement.
AAATTCTCATTAAAGGCTTTTAGAGCTTCTTTTTCCTGTTTACTGCGTATCGAATCGTTCCGTCGACTCAATAAGAGAGTGCGCCGATACCGTTCATTTGAATGTGATTTTGGTCTGGGCGCGTTCGCGAGACACCTGAGCAGTACACCAAATGAATTAAGTCATATCGAGATATATCGATGTGTATGTCGATACTCGGCCGACTGTTCGGTGGCGAGTCGAATGATAATGAGAGCTGCTGTGATATGCAGATAGAGGAGGTGGACTCGGACGAAAACGAGGCGGACGCGCCGGACGAGCGCGCCGACCGTACGGAGGACTGATCGATAATGTCGCAGGAACAGAACGCGGCGGCTCAAGCGGGCTCCGAATCCGCGAGCGGGACGCTCCGACGGATGGAGGAGGGCGTCTGCTGTGACGGGCCGTTCCCGGAGACTCGACGGGCGGACGACGCGGTCGTCGAGGCGGAGCTGTCGGCGTTCAAGGCGCTGGCCAACGAGAAGCGACTCGCGGTCGTTCACGCGCTTCGAGAGGGCGAGCTCTGCGCCTGCGAGTTGGAGACCGTACTCGACGCGCCCCAGTCGACGGTCGCGTCACACCTCAGGAAGCTCCGCGACGCCGGCATCGTCGCCACGCGCAAGGAGGGAAAGTGGACGTACTACCGGATCGCGGACACAGCGAGCCTCCAGCTGCTCGATCTGGCCGCGGCGTTAGGTGAGGACCGATGATCCCGCCGGGGACCGAAGCGGCGCTGCTCGACTCGTGGGACTACTTCCTCCACCTCGCGATGGTCCTCACGCCGCTGTTCATCGGCGCGTCGTTCCTCGTCGGGCTCGCACAGGAGTACCTCCCGCCCGAGCGCGTCGAAGAGATGCTTCGCGCACGCGACCACGGCAGCGGGAACGTCCTCGCGGCGGGCCTCGGCGCGGTGACGCCGTTCTGCTCGTGTTCGACCGTCCCGGTCTTGGCGGGCCTGTTGGGGGCCGGCGCCCCCACGGGCATGGCGTTCTCGTTTCTGCTCGCCTCCCCGATCGTCAACTGGATCGCCGTGTTCCTGCTGTTCGGGCTGTTCGGGACCGGTGTGACCGTCGCGTACGTGACGACGGCGCTGCTCGCGGCGATCGTCGCGGGACTCATCATCGGGACGTTCGAACTCGACGAGTACATCAAGGACGTCCGGATCACTGCGGGCGGTCGCGAGATCGCAACCGACGGCGGAGCGACTCCCTCGGACGCGTCGGGGGCGGCCGACGCCGGCGGGTGTAGCGAGTGCGGGACGACGGCGACGAACAGAACCCACAAGGAACGCGTGACTGCCGCGGGGGAGGGCGCGCTCTCCTTCTTCTGCGACACACTCCCGTACATTGCCGTCGGGATCGCGATTGGCGCGCTGATCCACGGCGCCGTACCGGCGGAGCTCCTCCAGCGGATCGCCGGGCCGGGGAACCCGCTCGCGACCCCGATCGCCGCACTCGCCGGTGCGCCGATCTACGTGAGCATCAGCGGAATGCTGCCGATCGCGCACTCGCTCACTGAGGCGGGGATCCCGATCGGAACGGTGATTGCGTTCGTCATCGGCGGGGCGGGGATCAGCATCCCAAACCTGATCCTCCTGAATAAGCTGTTCGAACGCCGGCTGCTCGCGATCTACGCGACGACGGTCGTGACGATCGGCATTACAGTGGGTGTGCTGTTCAACACCGTCTTCGCCGGCCTCCTCTGAGCCGGGATCTTTCTTACAACGACCGCGACCCGTCGAGCGCGACGAGGACGGCGTTCGCGCGCGGCGTGGCGCGATACATCCGCCACTTCCCTTCCTTCCGGCGCGTGACGAGGCCGGCGTCAGTGAGCTGCGAGAGGGCGTGGCTGATCGCGCTGTCGCTCACGTCTAAGAGTGGCGAGAGTTCGCAGACGCACAGCTCCTCGTCGTCAGCAGCGTGGAGCATCCGGACGATCTTGTATCGCGTCTCGTTGCCGAGTGCCGACAGCAGCTCAATATCGGTCGCCAGGTCGGATCCACCGACGCTCTCGTTCAGTTCTTCTAGCTCCGCTAACCGGTCGGCGAGGTCTTCATCCGTACAGGAGCCACATTCGTCGGCGACGTACCGCTGTAAACGCTCGGTAGATGACATACAAACAATTGAACCAAGCCGGGATTAAACGTTGCGGAGCGCCGTCTCAACTGATAGCTGGACAGCGAAAACAATATAGTAATCTCTCAAATATAGTCTCGTATGAAAAAGACGAGACTTGTGGTGGATGTCTGGCGGTCGACAACGACCATCTCGGCAGGTTCGAGCAACGATACGGCCGAATGCGCCGCTACAGGGTGTTCGCCGTGACCGGTTCCTACAAACGGGTCAATTACACCGACATCGAGACCACCTCGGGCGCGATGCGGCCGCTTACCGACTCGCTCGATAGCGAGCAGGTCGGCGTGTCAATCGCGCGCTGTGAACCCGGATGGCGGAATAAGTCGCACGACCACGCCGCGGAAGATCACGAGGAAATATACGTCCTCTTAGAGGGTGAAGCTACCGTCGTTATCGACGACGAATCCGTCGAACTCGAAGCTGGCGACGCGGTTTGGATTCCGCCGACTGCGACGCGACAGATCCAGAACGGTGATGTCGAAAGTGCGCTCGTCCTCGTGAGTGCCCCGGCGTCGAAGTGTCGAACCACGACGTGTGTCGACGACCCAGGATCGTGGGCCACCAACGGATTTATCGGGTGATCGGGGAGTCTCGGCCGTTCAAGATGAAATGACTATGCGGCCGGTGTGGAGATATCCGACCGAAGAGCTTATAATTGTATGAGAGTTTGTTCAAATGAATTGGCCACAGAGAGGACAAACAAACGTGTCCTGCTGTGAACGATACATCAGATGTACGACCGCGATCCGACTCAATCATGACCGAACTCACCCTGTACGAAGAAGCGATGTGTTGCTCCACCGGCGTCTGCGGTCCCGACCCCGACGACGAACTCGTCGAGGTCAGCGCGGCGCTTGACCAGCTCGAAGACGCGTTCGACGAGCTCGAAGTCAACCGGGCGAACATGCAGCACAACATCGATCAGTTCCTCGAAACGCAGCGGATCTACGACCGCGTTCAGGAGGACGGACCGTCGATTCTCCCTATCACGGTCGTCGACGACGAGATCGTCGCCGAGGGCGAGTACCTCTCGTACGACGAACTGACCGCGGCCATCGACGGCAACGCCGCGCCACAGGAGGCCTAATAAATGGCACAATCACAGTCGACAGCGACGAGCGCGCGTGAGGTCGTCGAACCAAGTAGCGACGAAACCGAGTTCGTTTTCTTCAGCGGGAAGGGCGGCGTCGGCAAGAGCACGGTGAGCTGTGCGACCGCGACGTGGCTCGCCGACAACGACTACGAGACGCTGCTGGTGACCACCGACCCTGCCCCGAATCTCTCGGACATCTTCGGGCAGTCGATCGGCCACGAGGTCACCGCGATCGACGGGATCGAGAACCTCTCGGCGATCGAGATCGACCCGGACACCGCCGCCGAGGAGTACCGCCAGGAGACGATCGAGCCGATGCGCGAACTGCTCGGTGAAGAGGAGATCCAGACGGTTGAAGAGCAACTCAACAGCCCCTGCGTCGAGGAGATCGCCGCCTTCGACAACTTCGTCGACTTCATGGACAGCCCGGAGTACGACGTGGTCGTCTTCGACACCGCACCGACGGGCCACACCATCCGGCTGATGGAGCTCCCCTCCGACTGGAACGCCGAACTCGAGAAGGGCGGCTCGACCTGTATCGGGCCGGCGGCCTCGATGGAGGACAAAAAACAGGATTATGAGCGCGCGATCGACACGCTCCAGGACGACGAGCGCACTTCCTTCGCCTTCGTCGGCAAGCCGGAGGACTCCTCGATCGACGAGATCGAACGCAGCGCGAGCGACCTCGGCGACCTCGGGATCGAGTCGCAGCTGTTGATCCTCAACGGCTACCTCCCAGAGTCGGTGTGCGAGGACCCCTTCTTCGAGGGGAAACGCGCGGACGAGCAGGCCGTTATCGAGCGCGCCCGAGAGGAGTTCGACGCGGACGCGACGGCGACATACCCGCTCCAGCCCGGCGAGATAGCCGGGCTCGACCTGCTCGCTGACGTGGGCGGTGTCCTCTACGACGGCACGGAGGCGACCGTCGATGTCGGGACCGCGACCGACGTGGACGCTGACGGTGCGGTCGAGTTCGATTCGATGGCGGACGCCGACGCGGTCGTCGACCAACTGACACCGGGCGAGGAGACGCGATACCTCTTTTTCACCGGGAAGGGCGGCGTCGGCAAGAGCACGGTCGCCTCGGCGGCAGCGACGAAACTCGCTGAGGCGGGCCACGAGACGCTTGTCGTCACGACCGATCCGGCCGCGCACTTAGAGGACATCTTCGGTGAGCCCGTGGGCCACGAACCCACCTCGGTCGGCCAGGAGAACCTCGACGCGGCGCGAATCGACCAAGAAAAAGCGCTTGCGGAGTACCGCGAGCAAGTCCTCGACCACGTCACCGAGATGTACGAGGACAAAGAGGACACGCAGATCGACGTCGACGCCGCGATCGCGAACGTCGAAGAAGAACTGGAATCGCCCTGTGCCGAGGAGATGGCCGCGCTCGAAAAGTTCGTGAGCTACTTCGACGAGGACGGCTACGACGTCGTCGTCTTTGACACGGCCCCCACGGGCCACACGCTCCGACTGCTCGAACTTCCCTCCGACTGGAAGGGGTTCATGGACCTCGGCTCGCTGACGAAGGGGGCTGCCCCCGCCAAAGGCGACCAGTACGACGAGGTCATCGAGACGATGAAAGACCCCGAACGGAGCACGTTCGCGTTCGTGATGTACCCCGAGTACACCCCGATGATGGAGGCGTACCGGGCTGCCGCCGACCTCAAAGATCAGGTCGGCATCGAGACCTCGCTGGTCGTCGCCAACTACCTCCTCCCCGAGGAGTACGGCGAAAACGCCTTCTTCGCGAATCGGCGCGCTCAGCAGGCGCAGTATCTCGACGAGATCCGTGACCGGTTCGACGCGCCGTTGATGTTGGCGCCGCTCCGGCAGGACGAACCGATCGGGCTCGACGAACTCAGCGCCTTCGGTGAGGAGATTACCGGACTCGCAGACGTTGTCGAAGCGGACACACCGGAGGTGACGCCCTCGTGAGCGACGCACAGGACGTGGAAGGTGCGGCCGAGGACAGCGTGGGCATGTCTACTGAGGAAGACGTAGAAGCCAACATTGAGGTGGCGCTCCACGAGTTCCTCGACACGCTCGACGAGTCTGAGACGTATCAGCGGTTCGTCGCGGCCGACGAGGCGTTACAGGACGATGACGACGCGATGGCGCTGCTCCGCGAGTACCAGCGAAAGCAACAGCAGATGCAACGCGGCGGTTTCGACGAGTCGGTGATGGCCGAGCTGAAGCAGCTCCAGACCGAAATGTCGAACAACGAGACGATCCAGCGTCACCAGGCCGCACAGGCCGATCTGATAGAACTGCTCAAGCGAACGAACGATGCCATTAGCGACGAAATCGGCGAGGAGTTCGCGCGGTCCACCGGAGGTGGGTGCTGTTGAGCGCTTCCGGTCAGGACGCCAGCGAAGACGGAGTCACCGACGACGAGGTCGTCGCGGCCGCCGAGTCGCTCGGCGAAGAGCTTGCGGCGGCGAAAGAGTCCTCCTCGGAGTTCGCGTTCACCACTATGGTGATGCAGTGTAACGAAGCGATCGGCGACGAGACTGGTGTCGACTACGGGAGCGTCTGCGGCGCCGACGACGACGGCTGCTGTTAGGGGATGTCGACAGGGGTCGTTTCGGCTGACGACCCTGCCAATCGTCACTCCGCGGACGGTGTCTGCGACAGGAGTTCGTCGAACAGCGAGATGACACGTTCTTCGATCTCGTCACAGATCTCCCGAACCTCCTCGATCGGGCGCTTGTGGGGATCGTCGAGCCCCCAATCGCGATTCTCGCCGTTCCACGTCGCCGGGCACACGTCCGATGCGGAACACCCCATCGTGACGACGAGATCGACCGCCTGTAGCTCGTCTGGTGTTACCTCTCGCGGCGTTCGGTCGCTGAGATCGATGTCTCGCTCTCTCATTGCTTCGACGACGATCTCGTGGACGTGGTCTGCGGGCTGTGTGCCACCGGTAACGATCGTAATCTGATCGCCCACATCGCGACGGTCGCGCTCGCGCTCAGCGAACGCCGCCGCCATTTGGCTCCGTCCTGCGTTTTGGACGCACACGAACGCGATCTGGTGGCCCGTCCGCTCATCGGATTCAGTCACACCTCCACAAGCGAGTGGGATCGGTATAGCTGTTACTTCAGGCACAGCGGCTCTCGATAGGCTATCTGAGAAGTACTCTCAGACCCGTGTTGAGCTATTGAGACGTATATACATCACATAGAAGTTCTCAAGTCGACGGCATCGATTCTGGTGTTTATGAGTGATGAGTTGCCGGTTACTCTAGGATTCGTTTGTGTACAAAATGCTGGTCGCAGTCAGATGGCAACAGCGTTCGCCGAACGCGAGCGTGACCGTCGTGGACTCGAAGACAATGTTGAGATCATTACCGGTGGCACTCGCCCCGCCGATAGCGTCCACGACGAGGTCGTGGCGGTCATGCAAGACCACGAGATCGATCTCTCGGATCGAGTCCCTCGAGAAGTCTCAACGACTGAGCTCGAATCATGTGACGTCGTCGCCACAATGGGCTGTTCGACACTCGAACTCGATGCTGAAGAGATAGATGTTCGCGACTGGGCGCTAACAGATCCTGACGGCCAAGATCTCGATCAGGTCCGTGAGATTCGAAACGATATCGAACAGCGGGTTACAGACTTGTTCGACGAAGTTCACGCGAACGGTTCGCAGTGAAACAAGCGCCTGCTGGAGCGGTACTCGAATGACGGACTGTTATTGATTTAGCGAGGTTTTAATCAAGCTTTTTGTGAGAAAACAAAGGCACGCATGAGATCCATCCTCGGAAGTTATGGGCGCGGTGGTATGGTGAGGTCGTTAACTTACCGGATCTCATAAGCCGCGCAAGGAGGGTAGCCCCAACGAGGCAGGGAATGTTTATCATTCTCTGTCGAACTGTACCGAAAAGTCGACCGCAGGACGATCTCACGGTGGAAGATCCAACGGACTATCAGAAACCGAAGGGCAGCAGAGCAACAAGGGTGTCACTGTATCTCTTCTAATACCTCTGGCCCCCTCAGTATCCGGAAGAATTGCTCGTACTCCGTCTCACTGACTACCTGGGATAGTGCGCGCTCTGCGTTCCTGTCGTCGATGATCAGTCCCACGGAATTGTGACCCTCAGACACCCGGATTTGAACAAGATTACCGGCGAATTTGGCGTCCGTTTTCGGGAGTTCATCTTCTCGCTCCTGTTCGAGCTTGGCTAATTCTCTGTGTGCTTCGTCAACCATCTCGCTCACGGTAGGGCCGTCACGGATTCGCGCACCGTAATCCGGCTCTGGAAGGGCAACAATCCAGTCCTCGTTACGTATTGGATCAAGCCAATCATTAACACCGTAGGGACCAGCCCATTCCTTGTCCAACTCCTCGACTACTCCAGTGGAGACGTACAACTGCTTATCATTCGACTGAATGTAGTTGATTAGCTGTCGCCGTTCTGGAGTAGATCGCCCGATTCCACCCAAGACGCTCGAGTCAACGAGGAGTGCATCCGGGAGCGGGTAGAGGGGTGAAGAGTCAACTAATTTCGGCCGATCGCTCATTCCTGCTCAAACACGTACGGAGTGTTTCGAATCTTTCGATCATGTACGTCGTGTTCGAAGGAATCATCGATGAGCCCTGCTTTGACAAATAGGGCAATGATCGGCTCCAGCGCCTGCGTGATGCTGATAGCCTCGATCTCATCAACATTGAGGCGGTCTGCTGCTCCACGACGAGTCACCTCGCCACTGAGGTATGCCCGTGTCTGCTCAACCGCCATCAGCAGCTTCGCCTTGCCGTGCCGATCAACGAAGAGTTCGATGTCATTGACCTCGCCGCTTGCACCGTAAGCGGCGATCGTAAGCGGGTCAAACAATATCCGCGTCTCTCCCTCCCCAACGGGGAGAAATAGTGAATCAGTCCGGAGCTGGCTCTCTTTCCCGCTACTGACATCCTCGACAATGTCTAAGTTTTTGAGCTTTCCAACCCGCATTGAGGTTGTACTTCCGGCAAGATCGAGTCTACGCTCGATACTGCTGTTCGTAGTAGGCTGATTCAGCAGGATGTCAGTATAGACTCTGGCGATGTCGGGATTCACCAGTATCTCTGAGGCTGCGATAAAGGAGCGTGCGGTGCCCTCTTTCGAGCCGTTCTCGTCCGCAGCCGGGGCGTTTGTTACCACCATCGTGATTCATGATACGTGAACCGAGAACTAATATCTTGTGGCAGTCGTTTCGGACTGTATGGAGGCTCCGAGAAATTGTTCTTAGATCAGGGTGTCATAGAACGGCTAGCACACCCCCCACCAATCGTTCAATACAGAGGACTCACGAACCGTTCAGTACGGTGGATGTGTGTGTTCCATCGACGATGATCTTATCATTACCTGTGACTTCTACGACATGATTTGGTGTCTCGAATTGTAAGCGCCAAGCGTTGCTTTCGTGATTCACCAAATCCTGTATCGCGTCTGTTGCAACATGGCGTTGGAGGGAGATATCCAACTTCATCGGATCAACTCCCTCTTCACCGGCGATGGCTCCGATGATTTGATTAAGGACAGTCTGGTCAATAGGAGATATTTGCTGACTCCACGGGAAGAATGTATCCATTACGTAAGCGCGATATCACGATCAGTTCAACGGCGTAACCTCGGAAGTACAGACCGTAGAGCGTTCAGTACAGGTGGACAGGAGTGAGTTCTGTCTTCGTTCGAGCGCAAAACCAGCAGACCTCAGACAACTACGACTCACTTCAGGCGGATAATCGTGAGATCCCAGTCTGGCGTAGACTCATTAACATGAATAAGCTCATACCCACCAGTTACGGTCACACCGTTAAGATGCGCCCGCCGAACGAGTTTGTCGAGTGAATCTTCTAACTCACTCTTCGTACTCGGAGAGTTGACCGTCATAGTATCAGGAGACACTCTATGCGGGTAAGGCTGTGCCAGTATACACCATGTGTAATTTTTAAGAGCAATCGATGAGACGGAATCTCGTAACGAACACAGTGGCCAATAGGCAAACGCATTCTATCGGCTGATTCAGCTGTGAATTCGCGAAATAAATGTCGTGGTAAATCTTCTACGCTCTTATGTAGAAACGCGGAAAGAGGTCGTTTGGTTGTACCCAGCTCCGAATTGAGTACGCTATCCGAGGCTCAAATCGCCGGACTACGGTGGGTATCTAACATGTTAAATCGTCTTTCCGCAGCTCTACACAAGAGCGATCTTCTATGGCACCCTAGGTTTAGTGGGAATTGCCTGATACACCGCTCCTGTGAACCACACAGCCGTTTTAGCTCATAGCTCACGAGACTTGCCCCAGTTATTTTTGCCTCTCGAAAATGCATCCGATACAGATGTCTGATAACTCCGACGACACTGGGGGAGAACGGGTCGTCTTCGCAATGCTCGTTGGAGTGACGTTCGGAGCGGCACTCGGAACGACAGTTCTCCAAGATATCACACAGGGAATTGTTGCTGGTGTCGTCGTTGGAACCCTCGCTGCTCTCGTCTTCCCAGCGTGGACAGACCGACTCTACAAAACGGTAACAGACAAACTCGGAGAATAATCCCCTACAGTGAACAATTCGAGAGAGCAAAGGGAGGTATGCCAACCGCTCTGTAACACCCTGACTATAGGCTAAGAAGAGGTCGCACTCGGCTAGAGACGTCCGAAAGCATCTGGCGTGTGGCTTGGCGCAACAATTCTTCAGAGTGAGCGCTAACATACCAACAATGACGGACGAGATCGACATCCCAACCGAGCCGCGGGCTGCGGTCGACGCACTAGCGACTCACCTAACTGCGACCGCAGATCGCCCAGTTCCGCCAGCGACGAACCGATGGCTCGGAGAGGCTGAAGCCGTCGCCCGCGATGCTACCAGTGACGATCTTGACACGCAAACCAGACGGAAACGGGTCCGCCAAGTTGCCACACTACTTGAGTCGGCTGACGAAACGGGCGACGTGGTCGCCGACCGCCACATCGAAGCAGCGATCGAGTGCTGTCAAGTCATTCTCAGTACTTCACAAAGCCGCTTAGTTAGAACGTCTGCTTGCTGAAGGTGTGTCTA